>CANQGG010000109.1 GCA_947601655.1 uncultured Akkermansia sp. | reverse complement strand
AATGTGGCGCAGGACCTGGGAGACCGCCGGAGCGTGGCGAACGTGGCGCTGCTGGCAGATCCGAACTTCACGCAGAGGGTGTACGGCTCGAAGACGGGCAGCACGGCGTTCCAGTTCGGCGCGGGAGTGAACGTGCCTGTGACGCCGAACTCGCAGATCTACGTGAACGCGGGCGGAGAGCTGCGAGAGCACGCGAACGCATGGAACGCCGCTCTGGGCGTCCGCATGGGCTTCTGAGGAGGATTCACGAATTCTTCTCAAAAGAAATACAACACACACAACAGGTAAATGCAGAACCGCTCGTCGGGGAAACTCGGCGGGCGGTTCTGTCGGTACAGCAGTGAATATCTCACCCCGCACACGTATTTGCAATACGTATGTCAAGCCCTTATTTGAAAATTCTTATCCTTCATATTCAATGTCTTATTAGGAGAAACCGTCTGCTTTAATGGCAAAAAATACGGTTGCTTATGTTTTTGCAAAATATGCATAATCAGATATTTACACAGTCGATGATACGTATTGCAAATACGTATCCTCTCCTAAGGGACACAGCGACGGTAGGAATCGTACCTCAACAGCTGCTCCAAAGCAAAAATTTATCTCACTATACACTATGAAACTACATTTGCCGGTTGTTTTGTTCACCGCTCTCATGACGGTAATGACTACTCTTCCAAGCTATGCTAGATATTCGCTCAAATTGAACGACAAGGAAGTGGATGTCTCTGACTGGAGCGGTAAACTCTCAAAAGAGGATCCATGCATCTCACCCTATGTTTTCAGCGACACGCTAGAACTTGGCCCAGGTATCTCCTTCCCGGGATTTGATTACCTCCAAGATCCTGAAAGCGGTGAGTTTTACTCGATGGATCTCCGCATTGAAAAAGAGGGGGAAGGAGATTCACAAACGGAGGTAACGTTTGGTCATGGTAGGACTTTTTACATACAAGCGCCTGCTGAGAAGCCAACTCATGTTTACATCGGTAAGGATTGCATTTTCCAGTTCGGTGATGGGAAGGCTCGACTCGCCGCAGGGGCAAAGCAACATTCAGCTCGTAATGGCTCTGCCGTGGTGGATGTGTATGGGACACTGCGTACAAGTCCAGAGTCTTCTGAAAGTGGTGTAGTTTTCCTGGCTGATGATGGCTATGAGGCAAATGGGGAGATCGTGATTCATGCTGGCGGCGTGCTGGATGCTGGCGGTGTCGGCTTGATGGAGGAAGGGGCGGATACAAAAACAAGTGAGGGAGGGGGTTCCGATCCCGAGGCAATGGGACCGGGCTTGACGGTATCTCAAGCGGATCGTGGAGGCACAATGAATACCAATATCAGAGTGGAGCAAGGTGGATTGATTTTCGCACGGTCTTTGGAAATTGGTAAACTTCCATCTTCGAACAGTACTGCCAAGGCAAATATAACACTGACGTTGGATGGGGGACGATACTATGGATATTATAAAGTGGAAGGAGATACTGATAGAATAGGTGCATGCTATAAGGGATCAGTATCCAACACGATGATTATTGTAAAAAATGGTGGATCTTTTGAGGGGGGAAAGGGTTCGGATATATCTGCAGTTAGACTGGATACCCCAAAACCGGTAGCGGACACAATGGACACAACATCTTCTCTCAAGATTATTGTGACGGGTGAAGGTAGTCAGTTTATAACCGACGGAAGCATTGGGTATGTCCACAAAGGATCCAGCTCTTCTTCCCAACCATTCAAAGTTCAGGCAAAATTCGATATCCTCGTAGAGAAGAACTCCTCATTCACATTTGGCGGCACGTATTTCGGCGCCCAGGGGTACGACGATGGGGCGCAGGAGCCAACAATGGATATCTTGACAAAAATTGTTGTGCGAGATGCGAATTTTTCAATCACGAAAGTCGCAGCCAGAATAGGAACGCCCGATAAAATGACGGCAAAACCCAACCTCCGTAACTCCTCCTATTACACTGCTCTCGAACTCCACGGTAAATCGGTCTTGGATGTCTCAGGATGTTATGCCAGCTATGAGACAGTCTGGGACGAAGAAAAAGGAATATGGGGAGACGTGTTGATAGGCGGCGGAAAAATCGTTCTGAACAATGGTGACACGGGAGGAGCGGCGGTTTTCCGCAAAGGAGTGATAATTTACACGGACGAAAACTATAATGGTGTTGTAGATTTGGGTGGATTAGATGCATCAAAAGTGACGCAGGAATTCACCCGAAAAGTGTGGAATGAAAGCCAACTGCAATATCAGGATGAGATACTCAGAGGTTTCCGCGTTGGCGCAGCTGGGACGCGCATTACTGGTTTTCAGGAGGGTACGATCCTCACTCTGAAAGGGAGTAAGGAGGAAGGATACGACAACATCATCACGATAGGCAGCGGCAGTGCGGCGCTCACAAAGGGCGGCACGTCGAGTGATTCCGGGGAAAAGAAGAACATCATTGAATTCCAGGGAGAGGGCGGTACCATCCAACTGGCGGATGGATGCAAGGTGACCTTGAACTTTGGCGAGGATGAATTCCTCGGGGAACTCTCCGGTAAGGAAAATATCGAGATTCAAGTGTATC
>CANQGG010000108.1 GCA_947601655.1 uncultured Akkermansia sp. | reverse complement strand
ACCGTCTTGTTCGCCTTGAGCTGCGGACCGAAGTTGAAGCAGGTCGCATACCTCACCGGGTCTTCCATGAGACGCTGCCCCACCCGCAGGTAGCCGGAGAGAGGCTCCAGCACATGCTCCCAGGGGCGCGTGGCCTTCGGGTTGCGCACCTGAATCGGCTTGCCCTCCTCAATGCTGCGGATGCAGTCCGGGATAATGCGGTTGGCCGACCAATCACCGCCGCCAATGACATTGCCCGCACGTACGGAGGCCACCGCTTTGCCGTGTTCTGCATAGCGCGACGGGTTGAAGTAGGATTGCCGGTAGGCGTGAATCATCAGCTCTGCACATCCCTTGGAGGCAGAGTAGGGGTCTTCACCACCCATGCGATCCGTCTCCTTGTAGCCCCAGATCTGCTCGCGGTTTTCGTAGCACTTGTCCGAGGTGATCATGACGGCCGTCTTCAGGCAATCGTGTTTCCGCACGCATTCCAGCACATTCAGACTGCCCATGATGTTCGTCTCGAAAGTGTTTTTGGGTTGCTCGTAGGAGGTTCGTACGAGAGCCTGCGCCGCCAGGTGAAAGACAATCCCGGGCCGGTACTTCTCGATGGCGGCGCTGAGGGTGTCCAAATCTCGCACATCCCCGCGCAGGTCGGCGTGCAGATGTTCACGCAAGTGAGAAGCGCAGTAATTGCCTTTCTCGGAGTACGGCTCCAGCGCATAGCCCACCACCTTCGCTCCCATCATGGTGAGCCAGATCGCCAGCCAGGAGCCCTTGAAGCCGGTGTGACCGGTCACCAGCACCGTCTCGCCTTTGTATGCGTCGTTATACATGTTCTTTCCAGTAGTTGATGGTGTCGTGCAATCCGCTGATCAGATCGTACTGAGACTGCCAGCCGATGGATTGCAGTTTGTGATTGTCTCCTACGACAACTTCATAGCCAAAAGCAGCCGGGACAGCGCCCCAAAGGATGACGCCGTCAAAGTTCGTGAGCTCGGCGATGCTTTTCACGATGCTGCGCAGCTGCACCGGCTTACCGGAGCAGATGTTCACCGCCCCGGTGAGGTCGCTCTCAAACACGTCTACAATCCCCCGTGCCGTGTCCCCCACATGCAGGTAATCCAAAAAGTTCATGCAGTCGCTCACACGCACCTCTTCCCCGCGCAGGCAGGAAAGAATCACCGAGGGCATGAGACGCTGAGCCTTTTCCCGGGGACCGTACAAATTGAAGATGCGTGGCCATTGGAAGCGTATCCCGGACTGGGCGCAGTAGACGGCTGCCATGCGGAAAAGGGCGTTTTTGGCATTGCCGTAGAGTATCCCGGGATTGGTGGGAGTTTCGTCCTCCCGCAGCAAGCCGTACCGGTACTCGTATTCTGCACAGGAACCTGCCCCCAGAAAGTGTTTCCCTCCGTGGTGCGCAAAACTTTTCAGCAGAAGAAGACTCGCTGCTAACCAATCCGTGTTGTTTTCATGCACATGGAGTTTCTTGCCCACATACCACGCCAGGTGCAGCAAGTGCGTGAACTTTTGCTCCGCCATGAATGCCTCCACAGCGGCAGCATCCAGCAAATCCAGTCTGTGGACGGTGACGCCGGGGTGCTGCTCCACCTCTCCGCTGTGCACTACGGCATGCACCTTATACCCTCGCTTCAGCAACTCCTCCAGCACATGCGAGCCAATGAAACCCGACGCACCCGTGAGCAAAATCTTTTTATCCTCCGTACTCATGACCATACCTTCCATGGCGCTTCGCCTCGTTCCCACAAACTATTCAGCATCGCTTTGTCGCGCTGCGTATCCATGCACTGCCAGAAGCCACGATGCTTGTAGGCGCCCAGCTGTCCGGCCTCCGCCAGTTTCTCCAATGGTTTGCGTTCCCAAATCACGTCATCCCCGACGCCGATGTAGTCAAAGACCTCCGGCTGACAGACGAAAAAGCCTCCGTTGATCCAGCTCGTGTCGTCCATCGGCTTCTCGGCAAAATTGCACACTTTTCCCTGCCGATCAATAGCCAGCGTGCCGAAACGCCCCGCCACCTGCACCGCCGTGAGGGTACACAGTTTACCGCTCTGCTTGTGAAACTCCAATACCTTGCCAATGTCCACATCTGCCACGCCATCGCCATAAGTGAGCAGAAAAGGTTCATTGCCTATGTACTTCCTGGCACGCGCAATACGTCCGCCCGTCATCGTGTTCTCTCCAGTGTAGAGCATTGACACCTTCCATGGTTCGGTGCGCACCTCGTGCGCCTCCACTCTGTTACGCTCCATATCCACGGTGAGATCCGAGTAACGCTCGTAATAGGTCAAAAAGAAATTCTTGATGGCATGGGAAAGATACCCCGTGAGGATCACAAAATCCCGGCATCCGTAATGCGAGTAGATTTTCATGATGTGCCAAAGAATCGGATGCCCGCCAATCTGCACCATAGGCTTGGGTATCACCTGCGTCTCTTCCCCGAGTCTGGTGCCGAGGCCTCCTGCCAGTATAACTGTTTTCATCATAGTTCCATCTGTTTATAAAATTCCGCGCGTCACCAAACACCACAACCGCCAGAGCAACCCAAGCTGCAACATTTCGTTCAACGGCAATCGCAGCAGCTGCCTCTGCCCACGCCATGTCCGCGTGCGGTAAAAGACCCTGCGAACTGCGCGGCGGAGGGCTGCCTGTATATTTCCC
>CANQGG010000107.1 GCA_947601655.1 uncultured Akkermansia sp. | reverse complement strand
TATTATGCAGCGTGCAGTGCGATGATGCACGCTGAGATCGCGTTGCGGAAGCACATGGGGGAGCTAACGCCGCAGGGAAAGAAAGACCACCAGCTTTTGCTGGACCGCCTGCGCTACGTGGAATACGGCTGATGATTGACGGGGGAGTGGAAAAGGATGAAGCGAGAGCGGTGGAGTTATACCGCGAAGCAGCACGGCACGCGGATGCGCTTTATGAATTCCGGCGGCAAACATTGGGCTGCCAAGTTCTGAGAAAGATGGAAAGAAAACGAAGAATATGGTATGATTTGTGCGCGAGAAAATCGGCATCTTAAATCAAGGGCAGTTCATTCCGGAAAGCTTGGAAAGTGATAAAAATCCAAATGAAATTGAGCTTATTATTTGTGTTGTGTTCGGGGATTGTCTGTACTTTCGTTCCGCAGACGATCGGAGAGGAGCTACCTCCGGTCGAATTATCCTCGGAAGAAGGATCTGAAACTGTCGATGAGGATCAAGCGGGAGTCGAGTATTTTGAGAAAGTCCGGCAGCTGGAAATTCTCGGATACGAATCATTTCTCGAAGGATTAGTGCTTGATGACCGGGGACATAATCCCTGGGAAGGGGATTTGAATCGGGGAGTTATAGTGGATCCCACGAAGAAATTGCCGATGGAAGAGGAGGAAGAGATAGATGATGCGTCATGGCAGATGTACAATACCGCACTCTCACTCATTGAGAGTAACGATCATCAAGATTTGGCGGTGGGATTACGTTTTTTGTATCTCGCGGTGCAGAAGGACGCGAGCGGGGATGCTCCGATAGCTCTTGGCATTTGCTATTTTCGTGGAATAGGTGTTCGTCAAGATATCAAGGAGGCTTTACGTTGGTTCTCCATTGCGGAGGAGACTGGTAAATCGCGCGTCATCAGATACTGCCTCGGGCTTTGCAGGGAGTATGGGATTGAGATGCCGAAAGATGAGTCCGAGGCTGTGCGCTTATACAAAGAGTCTGCAACGATGGGATACGGATTAGCGCAAGAGCGTTTGGCTTGCTGCTATGCGCAGGGAAAAGGCGTGCAGAAAGACGAGATGATGGCTGCCAATTGGTATTATGAAGCCGCGAAACAAGGTTATACGGAAGCGCAACGAGAATACGGACTGTGTTGTTTGTTCGGTCTTGGTATACCCGAGAACCGGAAGGAGGCTCGCCATTGGCTTCTGGAGGCTGCGGATCACGGTGATGTTCGGGCGCAAAACGAGTTGAGGCGCCTCGGCATTCCTTTTTATCCGCAAATTCCGGAAACCCCGGGAGTGGCACATTTGCGCCGGCTGGCGTCGTGGGAGGTATATGCCCGTATTGAAATGGGCAAGCGCTGCGAAGAAGGGAAGGGCGTGATCAAGGATATAGAAGCTGCCAGGAGATGGTACATCAAGGCGGCTGCCCAAGGATGCGAAGAGGCAGAAGAATTGCTCAAAAAATTACCCCAATTTAAGATCAAGCAACAATAAGACGATCAACGGAGGCATAGTAAGAAAAGTCGATGAGCAGAAGTCGACGCAGCGACTGCTGTTCGCGTCGTTCGCTCAGATCGGTGGTGTTCTTGCGATGATATCGTTTCAAATAAAGAAAACATATTGGACTAACTTTTTTCTCATTTGTATACACGTTATGAAAATCTCCTTTATTTTATGAGAGGGAGGCTGCCCGGGAGCTTGGATATAAGAATTACGAGGTAAAGACGCGCACGCAGGTGCCGTGGGATGGACCGCTGCAAGGTATACTGCTACGAGGATTGTAATAAAGGCGCGTGGGTTAGTATGGGGAGGACGATGGTGGCAAGGGGATAGAAAAACCCGCCGGGGCTGAGGAGCCGGGGCGGGTTTGAAGTCGTTTGGTGGGGAATGGGCTCTCTTATTTGAGGAGCATCTTGAAGTCCACGACGACGGCGCGGTCGGCAGTGACGAGCACCGGGTTGCCGTCGATGGCAGTGATTTCCGGCACTTCAAGCACGAGCTGCTGAACCTTCTTGAGAGTGTCAGCAAGGGGACCGACTGCCTTCGGCGCTTCGCCGCGGACGCCGTTGAGAATGGTGCCCACCTTGGTTTCCTTGATCATGGTATCAAAGTCGTCTGCCGGGAGGATGCGCATGGTGGTATCGCGCATGACTTCCGTATAGATGCCGCCGGTACCGAAGACCATGACACGACCAAAGTTTTTGTCACTATTTACGCCGATGATGGTTTCCGTGGCCTTGGTGATCATCTCCTGAATGAGCACGGAAGCGCCCTTCAGAGAGAATTTTTCGATAGAACCCCAGAGTCCATTCCAGGCTTCCATGAAGGTAGCGTCATCGTGGATATTCAGGTAGATGCCCTTCATCTCAGTCTTGTGCAGGGCATCGGGAGCGGAGAGTTTCAGCACCACCGGGCGCGGGAAGAGGCTGCGGCAGAACTCAAGAGCCTCTTGCTTGTCGGTGAAGTTGCCGCTCTTCGGGTAGTCGATGCCGTAGTGATCCATGAGCTTGTTCACGGTGACCTGGGGCAAGGAAGCGAGTCCCTGAGCCTTTGCAGCGGCGATCTCATCTTTCAGAGCCGCGGGCAGCTCGTGGGTCTCCACATGCGGAAGCTTCTTACCTCGATATGCCATTTGCGCCTTCAGCATGCCGAGCAGACGTACCACATCCGCCGGGTACTCGTAAGTGAGAATCTTTGCGGCCTCCAGCAGCTTGCGACCCTCATCCACATGCGCCCCACCCACAAAGGAGCAGAAGATGTTCACATTCTTGTATTG
>CANQGG010000106.1 GCA_947601655.1 uncultured Akkermansia sp. | reverse complement strand
TATCTCTTTCAAAAAGAGATAATCAGCCTGGATAGGAGGCATTAACCTGCCCCTCTTTGTTGCTTGAGAGGTGCTGATAATCTCCCGGGCAAAATCTCAACCAGCTCGCCTTATATCGCGCGCACTCATGAAGCCGGCATCCGCCAAAATTTTTTCAAACTTTATTCCGGGCAAAAAGCTGCGGAGAATTGCTCGTCAATTTCTCTCAGACGGGTATTGGGCATTGCTCGGAGAAAAAGGAGGACCCCGTATTCACTATTGGAGGGGTGAACAAAACTTTGGAGATCTTTTGAATGAAAAATTGGCAGGCTTCTTTTGCCGACAATTTCGTTATGCACCCCCGCATTTTGCAGATTATGTGTGCATTGGCTCAATTTTGGATGTCTTCCTATCTTCCCCACGCACACCATCGACAAAGCGCCCGCTTCATGTGTTGGGAGCCGGGTTTATTTGTCGTCCCATCTCCGATGAAACACCAGAACAGTTTTGTCGCCCCATGCAATTTCACGTATTACGCGGGAGGTTGACAAGAGAGCGATGCGCTCAAGCTACTGGACAAGATTTACGCACCGTTCCACTTGGAGATCCGGCCTTGTTGACGCCCCGTCTCTTTCCGAATATTCGCCCTAAACATGGTAAGAAGGTGGGCATTATCCCACACTACGCGGACAGAGACAATCAACTTCTCAGAGAACGCATCCGCTTAACCAACACACCTCACGTTATCCTGGACGTATCTGACCCACCGGAGCGTTTCCTGTCGGAACTTGTGGAATGTGGTCTTGTGTTGTCCACGGCTATGCATCCTCTTATCTGCGCAGATGCCCTGGGCATCCCCAATCGGCACATTGTAGCAGGATCCGGGATAGTTGGACAGGATTACAAGTTCCGTGATTATTATTCAGCGTATGAGGCGGAAGAATACACATCTATTGATTTAAGAAAGACCTTCATTACGGATGCCAGTCTTGATGAACTGAGAGATACTTACATAGACAAGACCGAGGAGGCTGCCGCTTTGGCCGACCGTATCTTCAATACATACGAAAGAATTTTTTCCGCTTTCTGATCTACAACCACCCTTAATTCCATGAGTGTCAAGGTGGTGAGTATCATTGTCCATGTTTATAATGTGGCGCCCTATTTGACTGCCAGAGAATATTTGAAAACATACGGCATATCTGAGACCTACTGTCTTTACATTTCGCAAGAATTAGTTAGTGTTGGATTTACATGCACAACAGAGGATAATGTTTATTTTGAACGATTTGCCTATTCTCAAGACGAGAAATATGGAAAATATTCTCTTGGCATGGTGCTTTACTACGGAATAATTTGTGACTTAATCGCACAAGGTCGAAAATTTTTTATCTCTCCGGCGGTTGGCTTGATTACAAAAAACGATACAATGAGCCATGCCAGTACACATATTCCGGGTATATTTTCAAAAACAGGAAGAAAAAATTCCACCATTCTCTCTGGTGGCATATAAAACACTTCAAATTCTGATTGAAAGACATGCTTCTTTTTGAAAAATTCATTAGCTTGTATTGTTGGTAGACTGACGGCAGTCGCTGCTATAAGAAGCAGTGCCTTCCCAACCAACCCAGGGTAGCGAAAATCTCTGTGGCTAACTCGGAGCTCTCACTATTAGAAACAATTCGACTCTATGCTGATGATTTCGAGAATAACGAGATAGCTCCCCGTACATAACCGCCATCCACAACACCCCACGAGATCAATCATGCAAAAATCGTTTCTTGCACGCCCAATAGAAAAAACGGTATCTAAGGGGGAGAGCAGCAGGAACAAATATTTGTTGCAGCTCTAGCTCATGTAACTTGTGAATGTAGCTGGCCAGCCAGCCTTTAGAACCATCGGAGTCACTCTCGCGGATATGTTTGACAATAAAGCGAAAGAATCGCAAAGCAATCGTTTGCTTTAATTTTTTCTGAGCCCTGCTGCTCAAGGAATGCTTCTGCGAGAAAACCGCCATTTGCACACAGCAAGCCAATTCATGATCAAGACGATGAATTGTGAAGGGACGTTGTGAAAGGCTGCTCTCGTTCTTTCTGTACACATAGAGAGGGAGCGGTATATGAACTCCTGCTTCCATAGCAGAGAGAGCATAGTATGTGAACAAAATATCCTCCGCATAGTCTATCCCGTCCGGGAAACGTACATCAAGCACCGCGGAAGTTCGAAAGAAACGACCTCCTATCATAGCCTGGAGACGAGGCTTACGATGCAGAACACAGTGTTCCAGAGGTCGAGGATAACAAACAGCGGAAACAGAATCCGGGCACACCATTTTCCTCCTTTCCTGACCTCGGCACCATTCACACCATGCCAAACCTGCCTGAGGATATTGTTTCAATCCCCGGATCATAAATTCTAAATACCGAGGCGCTACCTCATCATCCGCATCAACAAAGGCAACGTACTCCCCCCGGACCTCTCGCATTCCATGATTGCGCGCCGATGCAGGGCCTCCGTTCTCTTGCTGAAAGACACGAATACGCTCATCTTCTCCAGCATACTTTGCCAGAATCTCCGCACTACCATCCGTGCTACCGTCGTCCACACAAATAGCCTCCCAATCTTGGAAGGTCTGTGCTAAGAGACTATCTAAGCACGCAGACAACCATCGCTTGGTATTATACACCGGTATGATGACTGAAATTTCTGGCATCCCCTGACGGAAAAACTTCTGGGAGAAACTGCGTATCTCCTCCTTCATATCAGAGAAGTAAACACAACATGTCGAGACCGATTATCTCTTTTCGAAAGAGATA
>CANQGG010000105.1 GCA_947601655.1 uncultured Akkermansia sp. | reverse complement strand
TGAGATGGGCATTGACATCCGCCCCGGCATCCAGCAGCAGACGAACGATGAAGCGGTCGCCATTTTTCGTTGCTTCTCCAAGAGGAAACTGCTCATCGGTCCCTTGATTCGGATTCGCCCCCGCTTCCAACAGGAGCTGTACCATGTCGCAGTCATTCCTCTCAACCGCCTGCAGGAGGAGGGAGGTGCGATGTCTGTACTTGTCTTCGAATTGCCCATTCGGATCCGCCCCTCGGGCAAGGGATTTCTGTGCAGCTTCTGTGTCGCCGACTTGGACTGCTTCCAATAGGGCGCATGTCTGAGCCGATTTTTTAGCGGTAGAAATTTTTCGGGGATGAGGCACGTTCTCGGTCGCCTGAGCAGAGGCGGATCGAGGAGCGTGTTCTTCTTTCTCGTCAAGCGCGCAGAAGAGCCTCCTCATGCAGCGACTCCCCGATTGAGTGACCTGCGCGCGGATCGTCGTTCTCTTCAAAGCTTGATCCGCGTTCGCTCCGCGCGCAAGGAGAAGCTCCGCCATACCGACATCATTTTGTTCGACCGCGAGAAGCAAGGGAGAATACATCTTTCTTCCGAAGCGTTTGCGAACATTTACATCCGCTCCGGCATCAAGCAAGATCTCCGCCATGTCAGTATCGCGATTGTTCACGGCTTCCAGCAAGGCTTGCGTAGGAATCTCGTTCCCCACTCCCAAAGGGGAGACCAAGGAGCATAGATCGAGGGCTGTAGCGTATTGATTGTTTTCGACCGCCTCGCTGAAAGCTTGTCGCAGGGCATCACCCGCCTCTTTGGTGTTCGCTCCGGCGACCAACAGCTGCAGGACAATCTCCTTCTTGTCCCGCAAAATAGCCCCGATCAATGCCGAAATTCCCCTGGGATTGGTGCGATTGATCTCCGCGCCAGCATCGAGCAACATCTGCACAATTCGGGTGTCCGTGCGCATGGCAGCCGCGACGAGTGGCGGCGTCTTCCCGGCTTTCACATCCGCCCCGGCATCCAACAGCAGTTTCACAATTTCAACATCCGTCGTTTCTTCACGATTCTCCGCACCGCATGCGTACCCCAGAGCGGTTGCACCCAATTTGTTGACGGTATTGACCTCTGCTCCGGCATCCAGCAGCAGTTTCACGACCTTGGGAACACCACTTGTAGCCGCCCCCATCAGAGCCGTGTAGCCGGGGGGAAAATCCTCGGGTAAAGGAGCATTCACATCCGCCCCCAAATCAAGAAGGAGTCTCACCATGTTCACATCACCCCTCGTAGCCGCAGTTTCCAAGGGAGTGTGTCGTGGCGTGGGGTCGTTCACCTGCGCTCCGGCGGCAATCAGTATGCGAACAACTTCTTCCGATTCGTTCATCGCGGCAACACAGAGCGGCGTGGTCCTGAACTCAGCCAATGGTGCGGTGAAATATTTCTCTGCGCTCGCGCCGGACTCCAGCAGCAGGCGTACCATTGCGGAATCCTGATGTTTAATGGCTTCCGCGAGTGGAGGATTCCACCAGGTGTGACTCTTCTCAAGGGACGCTCCCCGCTCCAGCAAGTGGGTTACCATCTCGCGGTTTCCATCCCGAACGGCTTGTGTAAGCGCAGAGTCCACATCAGAGTCCATGGACTCGTCCTCTCTTGGGTCAAGTTGTGCACCAGCATGGAGCAACTGATCCACCATCGTGATGTTCCCGCTATGGACAGCGCAGATGAGGGGTAATACTTCCTCCTCCGGCGACGAGAGATCCGTCTTCCACAGCCCCTCCTCGTTCGCGTCCGCCCCGCTCTCCAGCAGACACTGCACACCTTCCTGCCAACCGACTTTTGCGGCTTCCACCAGCGGCGATGCGCCGTTGCAGGTCGTTTTTGCTCCCGCCTCCAGCAGCAGTCTCAGCGTCTCCATGTCCTTGCTGCCGGCTGCAGCGGAAAGCGGTGTGTAATAGTCCAATCGCGTTTTTGAATTAGGGTTGGCGCCAAGGGAGAGCAGGTGACGAACCATGTTCGCGTCCCCTCGCATGGCAGCCGCGATAAGAGCGTTTCCTCCCAGGCGGATTCTTTCTCCGTCCGAACCGATTTTGTAGAAGAAGACGTCTTCTTCTATCTCCGCACCATCTTGGATCAGCCTATCCACCGATTCGACCGTGGCTTGACCTCCCCAAATGCTTTGCACCAGCTGCCTCGTCTTTTCGTATGAGGTCGGCAACATATCTCCCCATTCCCCCACCGGTTTCCATTCGATGGAATTGTCTTCATCTTCTCTGCTATTTTTCATGTTGTTGATTGGCCTGTACTTTTTTCTTTTCTCCGGTTGATTGACGACTTAAGTACAACGCCTCAAGGCTGCTCAATGAGTATCTTGCGCAGACGCCTGGGACCTTCGGCAGGAGAAATGACGCCGCGTTCCTCCATCATGTCCATGATCTTGGTTGCTTTGCCAAAGCCGATAGAGAAGCGACGCTGAAGAAGGGATATGCTAACCTTGCGTTCGGTGGCAACGAGCTTGACGCAGCGGGTGTAGAGGTCTTCATCAACCTCAACATCAGCCTCGGAAAAGTCTGTGGAGTCCTCATCGTCTCCTGCCTTCTCACTGGTCATGGCATCGACCGCACTCTGGATAAACCTTTGTTCGTCACTCGCGGCACACCGGTCAACGATGTCGGTAATTTCCTCGTCGGACACAAAGGCGCCACGGACGCGTACCATTTCGGAGGGACCGGAGGGGGGCATGAAGAGCATGTCGCCACCGCCCAACAAATTCTCCGCTCCGACCTCGTCCAGAATCACGCGCGATTCAGACTGTCCGGAAACCTTCAATGCAATCCGGGATGGGAGATTGGCTTTAATAG
>CANQGG010000104.1 GCA_947601655.1 uncultured Akkermansia sp. | reverse complement strand
GTGAATACCGACCAGATCGCCAACTTCTACGTGCGTAACAGCGCGGGTGAATCCGTACCTCTCAGCACCCTCGTGACGATCAAAGATATTGCCGATACGGAGTTCGTCTTTCATATGAATAACTACAATGCCGCCTGCATCAATATCACCCCCGCTCAGGGCTACTCTACGGCTCAGGCGATGGCGGCGGTGGAGGATTGTTTCCAAAAGAACATGGATACCACGAAGTACGCCATTGACTACATTGACATGAGCTTCCAGGAAAAGAAAGTGCAGGATGGTCTCGGTCTCGGCTCGATTTTTGCGCTTTCCGGCGTCTTTGCCTTTCTCATCATGGCGGCGCTGTATGAGAAGTGGACACTTCCTCTGGCTATCTTTCTCTCGGTGCCGGTGGCGGTTCTGGGTGCGTTCCTCGGGCTGTGGTTGTTCAAAATTGAGCTGAATCTCTATGCGCAGATCGGGCTGGTGATGCTCGTGGGGCTGGCCGCGAAGAATGCCATCCTCATCGTGGAGTACGCCGTGCTGCAGATGGAGCGAGGTTTGCCTCTCATTGAGGCGGCGGTGACAGCGGCTCGCCTGCGTCTGCGTCCCATCCTGATGACATCCTTTGCGTTCATCCTGGGTTGCGTACCGCTGCTTACGGCAGAGGGCGCCGGAGCTCTTGCTCGTAACGCGATCGGCGTGGTGGTAGTGATCGGTATGTCCATCGCGACGGGTGTCGGCGTGTTTTTCGTGCCGTGCTCGTTTGTGGCGGTTATGAAGCTCTTCCGCAGCAAGGTGCAAAAACCGCAGCGAGGGGCGGATCCCGATGAGACCTTCGCCTATGCCAAGTTGGAGGAAGATGCGTGAAGTGCGCTTGAATGGCGCGTTGCGATGGGTGCGATGCGCTCTGCTGCGCGTGCTGCTCCTTCTCGTCTTTTTCCCGCTTTCCTCGGCTGAATTGAATCCCCATATTTTGCGTGTCATTGAGCAGATGCCCATCGGCGGCGGGTATGCTGCCGACCGCACCGCTGAGCAGCATTTTGCGCGCTCAGGTGTGGTGTGGCGAGAGCAGGAGCAGCGGTTGGTCGTTTCCCCGCGTGATGCTTCGCCCACGTTTTGTTCTGCCGCGTGCTACATGGTTTTGTTGAGCGCGCTGCAAGATTGTGAATCGCGCGGAGGTGTGCGATTTCCGCCGTCGGTATGGCGGGCGTTGCGCGTGGAGTGGCCGCACCCGGATGGCGTTCTCTCCTGGGGGAGATTTAATGCGAATGGTCCCGGTTGTGCCGTGTGGGCACACGATCTCGGAGCCGGTATCAACTTTTGCTCTCCCTTTCTGGCGCGTCCGGGCGATTTCCTGAAATTTTTCTTCACCGAGCATCTCGGCGTGTCGGAGCGCGGTCATCTCGTGATTTTTCTCGGTCTCGTGCAGAACGGGGGAGAGAAATGCATCCGCTTCTGGTCCTCCAACAAGCCCGGAGGCTATGGCGTACGCTCTCTGCCTCTGCGTTCCCTGCATCATCTCATTTTTACGCGCATCATCCGCCCTGAGCGAATCAGAAACGTACTGAACCTGCCTGCTTCCGATTCATGGCTCGGCAGTTTGCTGCGTGCGCCGACGGATTGGGATACCGTTTGCCGTCGGTGCGGGATTGCAAAGTGATGCTTGTCAGTGAGAGCGCATTTCACGCAGCAGTCGGATGCACCGCTCGTTTTGATTCATGGTGCCGATGCTGATACGAACCCATTCATTCAGCCCGTATCCGGTCATCGGTCGCAGAATGACTCCGCGTTGCAGGCAGTAGCGGTACGTTGCCGTCCCGTCGCCTATCTTCACCAGCACAAAATTACCATGACTCGGGATATATTCCAGCCCCATTTCGCGGAAGGCGGCTTCATATTGCTGCATGCCGTCACGCACCACCCGTACCGAGCGTCTCAGATGCTCTTCATCACGAAGAGCGGCCGCCGCAGCAGCTTGTGCAAGGCTGCTCGTATTGAACGGCGACCGTACTTTATGCAGTAGCTCGGCAATCGTCGGCGTGGTGATAGCATAGCCGATGCGCGCACCCGCCAATCCGTACGCCTTTGAGAAAGTACGCAGTACTGCTACGTTGCGTCCCGCGCGAACATATTTTAAGGTATTCGGTTGCTCCTCGGCAAAGTGGATGTATGCTTCATCAAACACAACTAGTACGTGCTCCGGTACAGCTTGCATGAAGGCGTCGATCTCCTCTTGCCCGATCATGGTTCCCAGTGGGTTGGTTGGGTTAGTGATGAAAACTATTCGCGTATTCGGTGTGATGGCGCGTAGCATAGCCGCCGTGTCATGCGTGTAGTCCGTCTTGTTTTCCACTTCTACATATTTCGCCCCGAACAGCTGCGTCATGAGCGGATAAAGCGTGAAACTGTATTTCGCCGCAATTAATTCGCCGTCCGATTCCAAACAAATGTGCGCCAGTAGTTCGATGAGTTCGCTGCTCCCTGCCCCCGGCACGATGTTTTCCGGTGCGAACCCGTGGAACTCCGCCAACTGTTCCCGTAGCGCTACTGCTCCGCCGTCCGGGTACAGGCTCACTCCCTTTGCTGCCTCCTGCATCGCTTCCACCGCCAGCGGAGATGCCCCAAGCGGATTCTCATTGGATGCCAGCTTGATGATTTCTTCGACCCTCATGCCAATTTCCTTCGCCGTCTCTTCAATCGGCTTGCCCGGCACATAGGCCCGTATCCCCATAATCGATTCCCGCGTTTTCATGCCTCGAGCCTATCACGAAACGCTTCTCTTGGCAAGCGTGAGCAATCACAGCGCAAGGCAAACGCATTAGGAAATGCGTTTGCCTAAGTCAACTATAATAATTAAGGTGGGCGAATTTTTATTTTACACTAAGGAAGGTCAGCATGGC
>CANQGG010000103.1 GCA_947601655.1 uncultured Akkermansia sp. | reverse complement strand
CCCCACAAGCTTTGCTTTGTCCTCTTTCCCTACCCCAAAATATTAATTCCTTCCCGCCTCATAATTATAGTTGACTTTTCCCAATGCGTTTGCCCTGGTTCAGGGGAGGAAATTGTCTTTGCGGGAAGGCTGCACTCCGGAGAATGAGCGCCGTTTATTTCGGCAGGAAGTAGCCGCGCTGTTTGGCGGAAATGGGGATGCCGGCAAGTTCCATGGCGCGGAGCATCTCCTCCCAGAGGCGGCGGCGTTCACCGAGTTCTGTGGTGCGCAGGAGGTAACTTGGATGATGAGTAACTACCACGGGGACGCCGTTGAACTGCGGATTGGATATTTCCTGATACGCGGAAAGAGGGAGCTCCCCACGCTGCAACAGACCGCGCGCTGCGACTACTCCCAGGGCCACGATCACGCGCGGACGGATACGGGAGACTTCAAACTCCAGCATGGGGAGGGAGTGGGAAATTTCCTCGGCGTTCGGGGGACGATTGTTGAGGGTCTGGTGGGGAACAGAGGGGCGCAGTTTCACCATGTGCGTGAGGTACACCTTTTCCCGGGTCAGGCCCATGGCTCGCAGCACTTCATCCAGTTTGACTCCTGCCTCACCGCTGAAGGGCTTGCCCGACCTTTCATCGTAAAAATTCGGGGCGTCGCCCACGAGGAACATGGCGGCATGGGGGGAGCCATCGCCCCATACGGGAGTATCGCGCAGAGAACCAAGTTTCTTCAGCGGCTCCCAGTTTTGAAGCAATTTTTTTGCCTGCTCCCGAATCTCTTCCGGCGTGTTTCCGGCGGGGCGGAAGAAGAGCTTCTCCTCCGGCTCCTGACGGGCCTTTGCAGCTTCATCCGCCTCACTCGCTCGGACACTCTCCAGGAAATGGATGGCGTCATGCGATTCCTCCGCTGCCTGCGGGGCAGGGAGGGGATGAGACTGCGCACCGCCGCCGCGACGCGCGGCAATTATCCATGCGCGCAAAATAGGGCGCACCTCTTCCTCCAGAGCGATGCGCCTGCTGCCGACGGACATAAGCCCCTGCAAGTAGTCACGCACGAGACTGCGTATGGTCAAGCTCTCCACGCCACCATCCTACTGAGCGCGGCGCACTTTGTCAAGCGAGGAGACCAGGGCAAACGCATTGTTACATGTACCATGGACCATGTACCGTGTACCATGCAGCAGAGCGGTAGCCACGGCTCAGCTTATCCACAAACCTTTCGAAATAATGACCGCTTATGTTTTCCCCACCACCTCAGCTAAAGCTTCGCAACTCTGCGAGCGGAGCTCGCCAAATTTCCTACATGGTACAAAACTGCCGACGGCCGTGAGGCAGTTTGGACAAAAGCGCAGCTTTTGCCCGCAGGGCGAACAGCCGTGAGGCGGCTGTGAGTCATCGTCCATCGGTACATGGTACATGAAAGGGTCCATGGTACATTTCCCGATGCGTTTGCCCTGCGCAGGATTTGAGGTGAGTTGACAAAGGGAGGGAGAGATGCCATAATGACCAGGATGAATATTAGGGAGATAGAGCGGCTCGTTGCAAAGGGCGAGGGTGCGACGTTGGAACTCAAGCAGACAACCGGCGAACTCCATAGGGGAATGGAGACGGCGTGCGCTTTTCTCAATTCGGAGGGCGGGTGGCTTCTTTTCGGCGTAACTCCGGGCATGAGAATTGTTGGTCAGCAGGTAACGGATAGTACCCGGCAGGAGGTGGCTCATCATTTGCGCAAGATTGATCCAGCGGTTGAGGTAGAGGTGGAATACATCGAAATCCCCGATAAACCTCACTATTATGTCATTGCTCTCCATTTTGATACGGATCAATGCAGAAACGGCCCCTATTGCTACGATGGTCGCCCGTTTTACAAAGTGGAGAGTACAACGGTACTCATGCCGCGCGTTTTGTACGAAGATAAACTACGCCGGAGCAATCCCCAGCGTTTTAGCTGGGAAAATACGCCCGATGACAGGATAAGCCCTGATAATCTGGATATGGAACTCGTCCATCAGACTTTGTACGATGGTATTGCGAGTCACCGCATTCCTGCTCTGACGATGACGCTTCAGGATCCCGTCAAAATTCTGCGCAAACTGGGTGTTGTCGGAGATGACGCTGTGCTTTTCAATGCAGCGCTCGTGCTTTTTGGGAAAGAACCCGCCGCGCGGCACCCGCAGTGCAAGGTGCGCCTTGCCCGTTTTGAAGGCACGGATAAAGTGGTTATTCGGGATCAGACGGTTTGTGATAAAAACCTCTTCGTGCAATACAATACTGTGGTTGATTTTTGCCTGAAACACCTCAATCTCAGCGGGCGTGTGGATGGAGCTTTTCGCAAGGACACCCTTACCGTTCCACTGAGCGTTATTCGTGAGGCCGCTGTCAATATGCTCTGCCATCGTTCATGGGAGGCTCGGAATATGACCCCCACTGTAGCTATCTACGAGGATCGCATCGTTTTTCAAAATCCGGGCACCTTCCCGAGCGGCACGCAATGGCAGGATTTCGCGGATAATCGCCTCAATTCACGCCCACCCAACCCCACCATCGCAGATGTATTTTACAGTCGGGGCATCATTGAAAGCTGGGGCAGGGGCATCGGATTGATTATGGAGGAATGCCGCAAGCAAGGGCTGCCGTCGCCGCATTATGATGTTTTTGCCTCTTCTGTTAGTCTGACTATCCATTTTCAGACGAACTTGGGATATTTACAAAAATCTGATGTACAGCCAGTAAGAGAAAGCGAAAACGCCAGGCGCATCAAGCGGAGGATTCTTGATTTCTGCAAAACGCCCCGAAGCATAACGGAAATACTGGAAATGCTTCAGATGAAGGATAGAAAGTGGGTGCATCGGCAATATCTTTTCCCCCTCCTTGGCAACGGATTGGAATTAACAATCCCGGAGAGGCCCAAAAGCAAACAGCAGAAATATCACACCATGGAGGCGGAAACTTCCCCCCATGATACCCCCCTATGATATCCCCCTATGATATCCCCCTATGATATCCCCCCATGATATCCCCCCATGATATCCCCCCATGATATCCCCCCATGATATCCCCCTATGATATCCCCCTATGATATCCCCCTATGATATCCCCCTATGATATCCCCCTATGATATCCCCC
>CANQGG010000102.1 GCA_947601655.1 uncultured Akkermansia sp. | reverse complement strand
GTGAATGCGGGCGGCGAGCTGCGGGAGCACGCGAATGCATGGAACGCCGCGCTTGGCGTCCGCATGGGCTTCTGAGGCAGAGAACAATCTTCACCGGGTGCGTCTTCGATCCGGGAACCCAACACCAACACTCAAATCAAATCCATAGAAGACACGGCGCCGCTCATTGCCACTTCGGCAGTGAGCGGCGCTACTGTATATCCCCCCTGAACAGTGAGACCAATGCAAATGCGTTTGCTTATGGACCCTTTCATGTACCATGGACCATGTACCGTGTACCATGTAGGAAATTTGGCGAGCTATGCTCGCGGAGTTGCGGGGCAGGAGCAAGGCGAATTTTTGAACTGACGCGCTTTTGGGAGCGGAAAGGTTTTGGATAAGCTGAGCCGTCTTGCAGGCTTTGTGCAGTTTTTTTGAATTGTGAACGAGGGTGGGGAGTTCGTGAGAGTCCTCATCGTGATTGACCGCTTGCTGTCATGATTTTTGGTGCGTATCAACGTTGATATCAGTCAATAAGAGCATTTTTCTCTGTTGCTTCACTTCTCTCAAATGCGTTTGCCCTGGCGAGGAGAGAGAAAAAAGAGTTGCGGTAGGAACAACGGTTCCGGGGTCAATCACACGCTGAGAAATCGCCGTATGCCACAAAAGGCACGTACGGTGGTGTGAGAGGAGGCGAAAGCTCCTACTCGATTCCTCCCCAAGTCTTTTCTTTAGCATACCAGTATTGAGTCCCCGCGGCGGTATACTCGTTCCATGGCGATGTAGCGCGTGCGTAGGAGCTCGGCGGAGCGGTGCCCCATTTCCAGCTGAAGCTCGGCGTAGTTGCGGAAGGTGGCCAGGTGGTGTGTGGCGAAGGTGTGCCGCAGCACGTCCGGCTGCCAGACGGTGAAGTCGGCTTCCCGGTGCAGGCGCGCCCAGAGACGACGCCAGTTCGGCGGACAAATCCGCTCGTCTTCGGTGCGCCGAATGCGCTGCAAGATGCGTGCCAGGGGCGGGAAGATTGTGACGTGCCGTGCGCCGCCGGTCTTGCTGTGGTGCGGGGCGATGCAGATGACACCGTCATCGAGCCGCACATCGTTCCAGCGCAACCGTTCCACTTCATTCGGTCGCACGCCCGCGTAGAGCATGATGGCTGTGGCGGCGAGACAGGTTCCACCCTCGAAGGTCTCGGCGGTGTGCATGAGTCGCCCGATTTCTTCCTTGTTCAGGATGCTGATGCGCTTTTCTTCAAGTCTCTCCGGCTCCACCTTGCGCACCGGGTTTTCCGCGCACCATTCTCGCTTACACGCCGTGGAGAAAATCCCGCTGAGAATGAGCCTTGCCTTGTTTCGTTGCCGTGGCGTGTCGAAAGCCTCTCGGATATAGTCGTGGCATTCCTCGGCGGAAATGCTGCGCATGCGCCGATTCGCCAGACCTTTGCAGCGTCTCATGAATCGCCTCGAGATGCCACGGAAGTCGCACAGCGTCCGCGCCCGACGGTCTTTCCTCACCTCCAGCGCCTCCTCCACGGCACGGGCAAAGGTGACTGTCTTTTCGCGACGCCGCAGTTCTTCCTCCCCTGCCGCAATGCACGTCATGGCGCGCTTCACGCGTCCTCTCCCCGCCTCCAGCGCAGCTTTCGCCACCAACGCCGCTTCCAGCACATTCACCCCCGTCTGCCGCAGCACCTCCACCGCCGCCAGCACCGTCTGTCTATTTGATTTCATTTTCATTGTGATACGTATTTAGAATCCGTATGCAAGAAAAAAATATGACAGTGCAACAAAATTTGCAAACCGTGCATGCAAGGCCCTACGTTCACCAGAACGGGCAGTCCAAGAATACCAAAAATTTGCCTCGATTGCAAAAATTGAACTAATTCATCATCAATAAAATGAATCCAAAATGACGCGGATTCTAAATTCGGTAGATTGTGCTGCGAGAGGGGGGTAGATTGCATGACATGCAGCGTACTTTGCCTCCAACAAACCTGACAACTAAATACACCATACCATATTATGACTCTCGCAGCATGCGTTCTCGGCATAATCTCTTTATTGTTAGCATTTATTCCATCTCTTGGGAAGAAGCAATCTGGAGCTATGGGTATAACCGGAATCATCTTTTGCGCTATAACCTTTGGGGTTGCCCAAGCAAATTTGCAGGCCTCTGATCAGGCAGTTTTTAAATCTCTTTCTCCTGAGGAGGCGATTAGAATGCTCCAAAAATATGAAATCATTGATAAGATGGCTAAAGGAGAATTCGTCTCTACTATTGATTACCGAGGCAGAGAAATAGAGGAGTATAAACAGAATCCCATCAGTGAGGTCAGCAAGGATTTGATGTACCATTTCATGATGTACAAGGATGGAGTGGAGAGTCTGAATGATTACCCTTACATCGACAAAATCATTGAACTATACCGGAGAGCTAATACAGAACAACAAGAGTTGCAAGCACAGGGCCTGGCCAAGTTAAATGAGGATATGGATGCAATGGCTAATGGTTTTCAGCAGATTGTGTTTTCCTCTCTTACGAAGCAAAATCCTCCTCAGGAGGAGAGCCGGGTAAAAACGCTTAAACGACTTCCGGTTCGCTGCCTCGAGGCTTTCGCGGCAGCAGGGGCGAAGATCGCGGATGTAGACACATGCCGAGCAAATATCATGGCGGTGAATCCAGTTGACGAGAAATTAATTGCGTTCATTTGTCCCTCTGGACAGGGGAATGCGGAGGCGCAGCGCAACCTCGACGTGTGCCATGAGAACGGCAATGGAGTGAGCAAGGACATGACGGAGGCGGTGAAGCGGTATCGCAAGGCGGCGGATCAGGGGAACGCACCTGCGCAGTACGAACTCGGCAGGTGCTATGAGACCGGCAAGGGAGTGAGCAAAGATATGATGGAGGCGGTGAAGTGGTACCGTATGGCAGCGGATCAGGGGAATGCGCAGGCGCAGTGTAACCTTGGCTGGTGCTATGAGAGCGGCCAAGGAGTGAGCAAGGACATGGCGGAGGCGGTGAGACTGTACCGCTTGTCAGCGGATCAGGGGAATGCGAATGGGCAGTGTAACCTCGGCTGGTGCTATGAGAGCGGCCAAGGAGTGAGCAAGGACATGACGGAGGCGGTGAGGCTGTACCGCTTGTCAGCGGATCAGGGGTATGCGCAGGCGCAGTGCAACCTTGGCGTGTGCTATCGTTACGGCAATGG
>CANQGG010000101.1 GCA_947601655.1 uncultured Akkermansia sp. | reverse complement strand
ATACGTATTGCAAATACGTACCCTCTCCGGGCGCGTGCTACAGAAACGGTGAGAATCACGCCACAACTACGCTTTCGACACTAACTTCACCATGGAAAACGATAAGATACACCAGGTAGGCGTTAATATTCAGGAAAAAGCCACCGTTATCTGGAACGTAGCCAATGCTATCTTTGGCATTTTCAAACCGCATGAGTATGGCAAGGTCATTCTGCCCATGACCGTTATCAAACGGTTCCATGACTGCCTTGCTGCCAAACATGCGGAGGTGCTGGCCGCTCACGAAAAATACGCCAATCTGGCTCCCGGTGCGCTGGATATGATGCTCATGCGCGCTTCCGGCTACAAGTTCTACAACACCAGCAAGTTTACCTTCGAAACTCTGGTGGCAGACCCGAACAACATCGAGACCAACTTCCGCAGCTATCTGGCAGGTTTCTCCCGCAATGTGCAGGATATCCTCGCCAACTTCCGCTTCGAGGACCAGCTCAATGCCCTTGTGGAGAACAATTTGCTCTTCCTCGTGGTGAAGGAATTTGCTTCGCCCAAGGGCTATCTGGGTCCGGATAAAATCAGTGCAGTGGATTGCGGCTACATCTTCGAGGAGCTGGTGCGCAGGTTCTCTGAATCGTATGCGGAGGACGCCGGCGCCCACTTCACCAGCCGCGATATCATCTACCTGATGACCGATCTGTTGCTCAGCGGTTCCACCCCCGGCGAGGCCAACGTGACGGTGTACGACATGACCATGGGCACCTCGCAGATGCTCTCGTGCATGGAGGAGCGCATCCACGCTCTTAACCCCGCTACGCCCGTGACCTGCTGCGGACAGGAGCTCAATGCCGAGACCTTCGCTATTGCCATGTCCGATATGCTTATCCGTGGTGGCAACCCGGACAACATGCGCTACGGTGACACTCTCTCGGACGACAAGTTCGGCGGCTACAGGTTCCGCTACATTATCTCGAACCCTCCCTTTGGCATTGATTGGAAGCGAGAAGAAAAGGCGGTAAAGGATGAACACGCCCGCGGCGAGGCGGGGCGCTTCGCCCCCCGTTTGCCTGATATTTCCGACGGGCAGCAGCTCTTCCTGCTCAATGGTCTCTCCAAGCTGGATCGAGAGGGGCGCATGGCCATCATTCAGAACGGATCGTCTTTGTCCACTGGCGATGCAGGCCGCGGTCCCTCCGAAATCCGCCGCTATATTCTGGAGCACGACTGGCTGGATGCCATCGTGCAGCTGCCCAGCAATTCCTTCATGAACACCCCCATCGCCACCTACGTGTGGCTGCTGGCTCGCAACAAGCCCGCCCATCGCCGGGGCAAGGTGCGGCTCATCAATGCCTCCCGGTGTTTTGAACCTCGCCGCAAATCCATTGGCTACAAGCGTAATGACATCACAGCCGCCTGCCGCGAGCTGATCATGCAGGCGTACGTTGCCTTTGAGCGTGATGCCTCCTACGGCGATCCCTCCGGCATTTTCTGCGAAAGCAAGGTCTTTGATACGCAGGATTTCGGCTACTACAAGATTACTGTGGAGCGCCCCCAGCGAGACGAGGCGGGCAACATCATCATGAAGAAAGGCAAGCCTGTGCCCGATAAAACCCTACGCAACAATACCGAGAACGTCCCCATGACAGAGGATATTCAAACCTACATGGAGCGTGAGGTGCTACCCTACGTGCCCGATGCCTGGGTGGATGAAAAAGCCACCAAGGTGGGCTACGAAATTCCCATGACGCGCTACTTCTACAAGTATCAGCCCCCCGAAGCCTCCGATTCCATCGTCGCCCGTATCTCCTCTCTGGAGTCTGATATCGCTGAGTCCCTGAAAAATCTTTTCTCCTGATTCCCATGGCTAGGCAAATGAAAGACAGCGGCGTGGAGTGGATCGGGGAGATACCGGATGAGTGGTCAATAAGGCGAATAAAGAATTTATTTTTCGTGATTTCTGGTGCAACACCGTCATCGAATGCGGATAATTGGGACGGTGAGATTATTTGGATTACACCGGCAGATTACAAGACAAATGATAAGTATATAGCGCAAGGAAAACGGAATTTATCGGTAGTTGGTTATAACAATTGTTCTACATCATTGGTTCCTGTTGGTAGTTTAATTTTTTCTAAACGAGCGCCTATTGGAACAGTAGCGATGAATGCCGTTCCACTTTGTACAAATCAGGGTTGCCTATCTTGTGTAAAAAAGAACGAAGAAATTGATACTACATACTATTATTACGTTCTGAGTGTCGGAACAGAACATTTTGAGCTTATGGGTTCTGGAACAACATTTAAGGAGATTTCGGCAAGCACTTTTTCAAATTGTAGCCTTCCATTTCCTGAAGTTGCTGACCAGCGCCGTATCGCCGATTATCTCGATGCCAAATGCGCAGAGATAGACAAGGTTGTGGAGAAAACGAGGGAGACGATTGAGGAGTACAGAAAGCTCAAGCAGTCCATCATCACCGAGACGGTCACAAAGGGGTTGAATCCCGATGCAGAGATGAAGGATAGCGGGATCCCGTGGATTGGGAAGATACCGGTGGAGTGGAAGATATGTAAAGTCAAATTATGCTATTCGATTATTTCGGGAAGTGGATTTGCTGATTCTCTGCAAGGGAAGGAAAGTGGCGAATTACCTGTCTGTAAAGCAAGTGATATTAGTAATGCAGGTCATAATCTAAATTCTGCCGCAAATTATTTATCGAGAGCTGAGGCTAGTGTAAATGGTTTTTCTATTATTCCAATAGGAAGTGTTTTATTCCCCAAAATTGGTGAAGCAATGAGGAAAAATAGCCGTACGATATCCCGTGTTCCTTGTTGTTTAGATAATAATTGTCAGGCTGCTGTTCCTCAAAATATCGACACGGAATATGGCTATTATGTATTATTTTCTGTTGATATGACGTGGTTTGATAATAATGGAACAGTCCCTTGTATAAATAATTCTAAGTTTAAAAATGCATTCTTGCCAATTCCTCCCCCTCTCGAGCAGCGCCGTATCGCCGATTGTCTCGATGCCAAGTGTGCTGAGCTAGACAGCATCATCGAAAAGAAGGAACAGCTCATCGAGGAACTCGGGAGCTACAAGAAATCGCTCATTTACGAATACGTTACCGGTAAAAAGGAGGTACAGACATGAAAGAGAAAGAATTTGAAGCCCATATTGAAGCAGAGCTGACGTCCACCGCAGGCGGGTTGACGAAGGGCGCGGATACGTATGACTGCGCCACAGCACTGTACAAGGACACCCTGCTGCACTTTGTTCAGGACACACAGCCGAAGAAGTGGGAGAAGTACAAGCGTCTGGTGCCCCTCAACACGGAGGAGACTTTTATCCGCACCTTCAATGAACGTTGCAGCAAGGAAGGTTTGCTGCATGTGCTGCGTAACGGATTTGATGCCGCGGGCGCGCGATTCCGCGTCTGCTATTTCCGACCCGAAAGCAATCTGAACGAGGAGCATGAGCAACGGTACCGCGTCAACAAGGTGGAGGTTTATCGACAGTGGCGCTACAGCGAGACCTGCACGAATTCAGTGGACATGGTATTAGTGCTCAACGGCATACCCGTGTTTGCGCTGGAGTTGAAGAACCAG
>CANQGG010000100.1 GCA_947601655.1 uncultured Akkermansia sp. | reverse complement strand
GAACGCGGGAATACTATTTCGGCGAGCTACTATGAGGTGGATGAGAAGCTGTGCTTGCATAAGGAAGGCTATGCCCGAGTTGAGTGGACGTATGATGAACGCGGGAATACTATTTCGGCGAGCTACTATGGGGTGGATGGCAAGACCCCGTGCTTGCATAAAAAT
Organism: uncultured Akkermansia sp.; assembly: GCA_947601655.1. Taxonomy (GTDB): domain Bacteria; phylum Verrucomicrobiota; class Verrucomicrobiia; order Verrucomicrobiales; family Akkermansiaceae; genus Akkermansia. The sequence goes on along the minus strand of CANQGG010000100.1, from coordinate 3,570 downwards.
GGCTATGCCCGAGTTGAGTGTACGTACGATGAGCGTGGGAATCAGACATCGCAGAGCTGCTATGGGGTGGATGGCAAGACCCCGTGCTTGCATAAGAATGGCTATGCCCGCCTTGAGTGGACGTATGATGAACGCGGGAATCAGACATCGCAGAGCTGCTATGGTTTGGATGGGAAGCTGTGCATATGTAGGGATGGCTATGCGCGAGTTGAGTGGACGTATGATGAACGCGGGAATAAGACCTCGGCGAGCTCCTATGGGTTGGATGGGGCTCCGGTCAAAGTGGGAGAATTTCACAGAGTAGAATTGACGTATGATGAACGTGGGAATAGGACTTCGTTGAGTCTCTATGGGATGGATGGGAAGCCGGTCAACGTTGGAGAATTTCACAGAATGGAGATGACCTACGATTCGGAGGGAGAGTTGCAGGAGATACGATATTACAACGCTGCCGGGGAGCTCATCAAAACGCGGAAGAATGAGTAAAAAAGAGGAGAAACAATCACTATACACCAACTAAAACTATGAGTGCGCAACGGTATTACAAGTATTTTGCCTTCATCAGCTACAGTCGGCGCGATGAGAAATTTGCACAGAGGTTACAGAAATTTTTGATGGGGTATAAGTTACCGACAAAGCTTTGCAAACAATACCCGGATCGACCGAAGAACCTGCGTCCCATCTACCGGGATAAGACGGATCTGGGGGTGGATAATCTGAATAAGGGGCTCTCCGGTGGCTTGGAGCTTTCTAAATATCTCATCGTGGTGTGCTCGGTGAATTCGGCGCGACCGAACAGGGAGGGAAAGAATTGGATCAACGAGGAGGTGCGTACCTTCGTGGGGCTGGAGGAAGGGAATGCCGATCGGGTGATCCCCGTGATGCTGCGGCAGAAAGGGGATGGCACCACGAGCAAGGATTGCACGCCGGAGGCGGTGCAGGAGTTGCATTTGCTGGCGGCGGATGTGTCCGACAAGGGGGAAGAGAGGGCGTTTAGCGATGTGGCGGCGAAGATGTTGGATTTGGCTCCGAATGATCTGTGGGATTGGTGGGGACGCGAGCAACGCAAGAAGCGCATGGTGCGCCGCACATTTGGTGGCATGGCCGCCATGTTGGCGGTGGCAGCGGGCGTGTGGAGCTGGGATTACTTCGTGCCGCACTACAGTTATTACGCGGATTATGTGGAGTTCAACAATATCCCCCAAGGGGTTGGGAAGGAGCTCACAAAAGAGCAGGTTGCGAAGAGGGAGGTTCATTACCGTTTCAGACGGTGGCGTGGTAAATTGAGGAGTGTGGAGTCACTCAACTCGGCAGGTTATCCGCGTATCGGTAGTGTTGTACTTCCCGGTCAGGAGGAGAGACCGGCATCTATGAAGTTGACATATGAGGAGGAGGATGGACGCGTTGAGAAGCATATCTATGAAGACTTGCATGGGAAGGCTGTGCAGATACGTACGGTGTATCTGTTTGATATTGTGTTCTCAAAGCCAAAAGAAGGAGACAAAGGGAGAGGGGAGAAAGCAGGGATCGTCAGCGGAGCTTCTTTTTCTCTCGGTAGGGAGGATTCCTTTGGAAATGCTGCCCGTCAGAAGAACAGGAATGTGGAACGCTATGAAGTGAAGAGAGACGCGCGAGGAGCTGTGATCGAGGAGACATTCCGGGATGGGTACGGATCCCCCGTACGTAACGTAGAGGGCGTGTGGGGACGTCGCTATAAGCGAGGAGCGGATGGTCGTGTGCTTTCCATGACGTACATTAACGAGAAGGGAAAAGCAGTGCCCGATAAGGAAGGAATAATGAAGAAAGTATACACGTATAGCGCGGAGGGCGAGATGGTGAAGGAAGAGTTTTTTGCGGATGAGGAAGGGAAACGGAGGACGTGTGTAGCAAATGGATATGCATACCGTGAATTGACGTGGAAGGGGGGGAATGTCGTGCGGGTGAGTTTTTGTGGAATTGATGGGAAGCCGAGCTTGCATAGGAATGGCTATGCCAGAGTTGAGTGGACGTATGATGAGCGCGGGAATACAACTTCCCAGAGCTACTATGGGTTGGATGGTAGACCGTGCTTGCATAAGGATGGCTATGCCCGCCTTGAGTGTACGTACGATGAACGCGGGAATAAGGCCTCGGAGAGCCACTATGGGTTGGATGACAAACTGTGCGCGTATAAGGATGGCTGTGTGCGCGTTGAGTGGACGTATGATGAGCGCGGGAATCAGATATCGGAGAGCTTCTATGGTTTGGATGGGAAGCCGTGCGTGCGTCAGGACGGCTATGCTCAAGCTAGGTGGACGTATGATGAGCGCGGGAATCAGATATCGGAGAGCTTCTATGGTTTGGATGGGAAGCTGTGCGCGTGTAAGGATGGCTGTGCGCGCGTTGAGAGGGCATATGATGAGCGAGGGAATATGATCTCGGAGAGCTTCTATGGGTTGGATGGGAAGCCGTGCGTGCGTCGGGACGGCTATGCTCGCCTTGAGAGGACGTATGATGAACGCGGGAATATGACCTCGGAGAGCTTCTATGGTTTAGACGGCGGACCGTGCTTGTGTGTGATAGGCTATGCACGCGTTGAGATGACGTATGATGAACGCGGGAATATTATTTCGCAGATCTTTTTTTGTGGGTTGGATGGCAAGAGCGAAGCCTCGTGCGTGCGTAAGAGAGATTATGCTCATTTCGAGAGGACGTATGATGAGCGCGGGAATATAACTTCGTCGAGCTACTATGGGGTGGATGGCAAGCTATGCCTGATTGATGGCTATGCTCAAGCTAGGTGGACGTATGATGAGCGCGGGAATATGACCTCGGAGAGCTACTATGGATTGAGCTAGATGCTGCTAAGAAAGAGCTGAAATCCGCGGGAATATGACCTCGGAGAGCTACTATGGATTGGATGGAAAGCCGTGCGTGCGTGAGGATGGCTGTGCGCGCGTTGAGTGGACGTATGATGGGCGAGGAAATCAGATATCGGAGAGCTTCTATGGTTTGGATGGGAAGCCGTTCGTGCCGCGTTGGGACGGCTATGCGCGCGTTGAATGGACGTATGATGAACGCGGGAATCGGACCTCGGAAAGCTATTATGGGGTGGATGACAAGCCGTGCGTGATCAAGGATGGCTATGCGCGCGTTGAATGGACGTATGATGAACGCGGGAATATGACTTCGAGGAGCTACTATGGGGTGGATGGAAAGCCGTGCGTGCATAAGGATGGTTATGCCCGAGTTGAGTGGACGTATGATGAGCGCGGGAATATGATTTCGAAGAGCTACTATGCGGAGGATGGCAAGCCGTGCTTGTGTAGGGATGGCTTTGCCCGATTTGAGGCGACGTATGATGAACGCGGGTATATGACTTCGGAGAGCTACTATGGGTTGGATCGCAAACTCGAGAGGACGTATGATGAGCGCGGGAATAAGACCTCGGAGAGCTTCTATGGGTCGGATGGCAGACCGTGTGTGTGTAAGGATGGCTATGCTCAAGCTAGGTGGACGTATGATGAGCGCGGGAATAAGACCTCGGAGAGCTTCTATGGGTCGGATGGCAGACCGTGTGTGTGTAAGGAT
>CANQGG010000099.1 GCA_947601655.1 uncultured Akkermansia sp. | reverse complement strand
CAGAGGAGACCTGACATTTCTCTTGCGCAGAGGGTGCTGGGCTGGAGTCCGCGGGTGGCGCTGGCGCAGGGATTGGATGCCACGATTGAATACTTCAAAACACAAATCAACAAAACATATATGCGAATAAATTAGCCATTCTTCGTCCTTTTTGCATGCTAAATCTTTACACATTGTTTTGCAATCTCCTGTCTGTCCGGCAGAACAAGGTAGTGCTTTACGCAGTTGCTGAACGCTACGGCGATAACATGCGCTACGTGGCAGAAGAGCTGTTGCGGCGTAATAAATCCGAAATAGTTTGGGTGTCCCCCAAAAATAAGGTGCCTACGCCCAATGGTATTCGCAGTGTGTGTGGTACGATCGCAATGCAGAGAGAACTTGCAACAGCACACGTCATTGTAACCGACGGTAGACTAACCAAGTTCTGGGCGAAAGGTCTTATAAAGAAACCCGATCAAGTATATATTCATGCTCGCTATGGTTCTTTTGAACTGGCAAAAGAAGAGGTAGATAAGCATAACGCAACACTTAGAACCTTACGTGAGGCAGGCCAAGATTCTGAAAGACTCGATTTTCTTGTCTCCAACTGTACGTGGCATACGAATTTTTACCGTTGCAACTATTTGTTTGCTCATGAATATTTGCAGTACGGGAATCCACGCAATGACTTACTCTTCACCAGTGATCGTTCAAAAGGCATTCGAACGGTAAAACGGAAATATGATATCGGAGAGAATATACGCATCGCTCTTTATGCCCCTGCCAGACGTCCATGGGCAGGAGCACAATTTCACCGTTTGGATTATGAAAAAATTCAAGAGGCGCTCAAGGAACGCTTTGGTGGAGAGTGGGTTCTACTCATCCGAAGGCATCCATGTCTTAGTGCAAAGGAAATGAGGTGGATTCTCCCCGAGAGGATGTTGACCGTCGTAGATGCATGGGATTACCCTGACACCGCAGAATTACTCGCTGCGGCGGATGTGATGATCGGAGATTACTCAGGATGTACTTTTGACTTTCTCCTTACTGGAAGGCCAACATTTTTATATATGCCGGACGTTGGCGAGTATGAAAAACACATTGGTTTTTACGAAGCGCCTGAATTTGCACCCGTACCTCAAGCGACGACCAATGAAGCATTGATCGTCAGTATAACAAACTTCGACATAGCTACTTTTTCAGAAACCATTCGAGCCTATCTCGAGAGATGTGGGAATGTAGATAACGGCCACGCAACCTCTCGTCTCTGTGATTGTATTATGACGCAATTGCGCACGCCTCTTGCCTCTTTAGCATCGAGCCGTAGACAAGTTCTCAAGGATGCTATCTATCATAGAGAAAAAATAACAGCAAAACGCTGGGGTGTTTACCTATGGGGAAGCAAAGTGAGGGATTATGAACCAAATCCATACAAAGATGCTCCGGTACAAAAAAATAAAATACTTTTTCGAACAAATAATCGAATGAGTTATAACTGCAATGCCAAGTACATTGCGCAAGAAATTATTCGACGTAAGCTTCCCTATGATCTTGTGTGGTTGGTGAATCCCTATATCTTGAACTATATCAAACAAGAACATATTCCCCCACAAATCAGATTAGTAGTCATGGACACGCAGGATGCTCTTTATGAGTGTGCTACAGCGAAGGTATGGGTAGAGAACAACAACCATAATCCATATTTAATGCGTGGATTTCACAAGAAAAAGGGACAATTTTTTATTAACACCTGGCACGCATCTATCGATCTGAAGCAAGTCGTCAAAAAACCGGGATTCACCATGAGGCAATGGAATGAGTACCGTCGATATTCTAAATGCGTTGATTACTTCATTTCCGGCGCCAAATGGGAAACAAAACTGAGGGAGAAAATGTTTCATGCAAAGGGCAAGGTGCTACAGATCGGGCATCCAAGAAATGATATTCTGATTACTGGGGATCATGAATCTATTCGGAAGAGGGTTTTCAAAGCGGTTGGCATCTGCGATCATAAGAGAGTACTACTTTATTCTCCCACATGGAGAGCCGGGAATCATGTTGACAGTTATTTGACGGACTACGGAACTATAATACAGGCTTGCGCAGCTCGTTTCGGCGAAGAGTGGACTATTGCCACACGTCTACATCCCTTTTGTCTTTCCTTAACTAAAGCGAAAGATATCAGATCCGTTTCATGTGTGGATGTTTCAGAATATCCTGATATGCAAGAGCTATTGATTGCAGCTGATGCAATGATTACGGATTATTCCTCTTGCGTTATGGATTATCTTCTGCTACGCAAGCCCGCATTTCTTTACGCGCCAGATCGTACAAGATACGAGAAAATGGAAGGTCTTCTTTACCCCTTGGAGGAAACACCCTTCCCTGTGGCGCAGGATCTGCAAACACTTCTGTCTAACATCAAAAATTTTGATTATGTAACTTATTTGCAACGTTGTGAAGCGTTCTGTCGGAAGAAAGGGTATGAAGAGGATGGAAAGGCGTCCTCCCGTGCTGTCGATTTTATTGAAACATTGATTAGTTGATTAGGCAATATGTATTTTCGTTTCATACCACGGCGCCTTTTTTCACTGGACAACGATGGACGCTTCCACTGGCGTCTCTACCTTCTAGGTATCTGTTTCCGATTAAAACGACGTGTTCCTTTACCCGCTCCTCCCAACAAATGGGCAAAATATAAAAATCTTCCTATTCACTCGAATCGAATAGTTCTTCGCTCTGTGCAGGACGGTTACGCCGGGAATGTCAAATATGTAGCGGAGGAAATTATGCGTCGTGGACTGCCTTACGAATTGGTATGGATCATGACACGTCATGGACTGCCCTTTCTTTCCTCTTTTCCTCCGAACATCAAGCTAGTTATGGAAAACACAGAGGATGCCTATATAGCTGAGGCTACTGCAAAAGTTTCTGTGGATGAATGTATGAGAGCTATGTTTCGTGGTTACGTTAGGCCAAAGGATCAATATCGCATGTTCATTTGGCATGGACATATCAATAAAAAGGTATGCTCACATACTCAGTCGTATGGGGGATTCTACCAAAGTCTTTGGTGGACTTATGATCCCCCAAATTACGTCCTATGCGAATCACGTTGGGAAGAACGCATCATGAAATCGATTTGTCGCAATCGTGGTAAGTACACGATCACGGGTTATCCGCGATATGATGCTCTCATTTCCCCTGAGCAGGAGAATATCCGCAAAAGAATACGCGATCAACTGGGTATCCCGCAACAGAAAAAAGTGCTCCTTTATGCCCCGACTTGGAGGAGCAGTTTCGACCTTAACTCAAGTATCTGGGATTATACTGAAGCACTACATGCTTGTGCAGAACGGTTTGGAGGTGATTGGGTTCTAACCTTGCGTGCGCACAATTTAGTATACGGGGCAAGGCATCAATTTAAAACGGGACAATCGATCTATGAGGCCAGCTCCGTTGCAGATACCCAAGAACTGCTTATTGCAGTTGATGCATTAATTAGCGATTATTCCGGCATTTTAACTGATTTCTATCTTACGGGCAAACCCACATGGATTTTTGCACCAGATTTAAAAGAATATAACGATAGCATACCAGGGTTATATTTTCCGATCCACGTACATCCCGCTTCCGTAGCAGAAGATATCACATCCTTAATTTATAATATTAGGAATTTTGATGAAAGTTCCTTTCATTCAAAAGTAAATAAGTACCTCAAAGATTGGGGTATTTTAGCTGATGGTCATTCATCAAAACGTGTTGTGGACATGATTGCCGAACTTGCCCCACTCTCTTCCTTTGGCACTGTCGCTGAGACCAGATTCAACAACTGAATGTTATTGGTACAAATCAAATGAAAGTAGCTATCATAGGAACGGGATACGTAGGGCTGCCCACGGGGGCAGGATTAGCTAGCCTTGG
>CANQGG010000098.1 GCA_947601655.1 uncultured Akkermansia sp. | reverse complement strand
TGATCAGATTAATCAACAAAGCTTTGCATGATTACATCAAGACGATCTCCCCCGAGCAACGCTGGAAGCGAGGCTATGCGCATCTGTTGAGTAAGAGGAGAGAGGCTCTCACGAACTGGCAAAAGGAAAGGCTTGATGAGCTACTCGGCACGGATAGCTCTTTCAAGCTGGCTTATGATTTCACGCAACGTCTCCGTTGCTTACTTAATCTCAAATCGCTCACCAGGCGGGCGTGCCGAAAATCACTGCGCGAATTAACCCAAATGCTCGATGATTTACGGTATACCGCCCATCTCATTTGGCGCCGCCTCGCCAATACGCTTAGCCAGTGGTTTGTGCCCATCATCCGTATGTGGCGCTTCACAAGGAGTAACGGCATCACGGAAGGCTTCCATCGCAAGATGAAGCTTATCCAACGCCGGGCTTACGGCTTCCGAAACTTTCAAAACTATCGTCTGCGCGTCTTGCTTGAATGCTCCTGCCTCTTTCTCAAAAATCCCTCTTTCCACAAAAATTTGGATTGACCCAAAATCAAGCCTGACCGCTTTTCAGCGATCAGGCTTGCGATAGGGCTACAGGGACTCGAACCCCGAATAGCGGTGCCAGAAACCGATGTGTTGCCAATTACACCATAGCCCTGACTGACGGGCGAAGTATAGTAAGCTCGCCTGTGAATGTCAAGAGAAAATCCAGATACCATCATAAAAAAGTACACTTGTCACCTCTCCAAAAACTCAGCGTTTGAAACAAGAAGTAAAACTTCCGGACGAAAGGACGTGTGAGAAGTTTCCCTCTTCTGAACTTCGCTTTACTTCTCCGGTAGTTCATACTCTGTGCTCGTTAATGATTTTGTGAATAACTCTAAGTTATTCACAAAATTAAATAGAATAAAACAGCTCTTATTTCTGTAGTTATCATCCTATTATCAAAGGATAAAATAAGTTATTCACATTGTGAATAATTAAAGTTGAATTTTGATCTACTCTTCGGGCGAAATAACCATGAGTCGTATCATAGAGGGGTAAAAAATTTGCTGGGTAAATATAGTTGAATACGGGATGAGTCGGGGGGAAGCCTAGTAGAGACGAGCTGCTTATTGATGAACGGTTCGCGACGAGAAATTATTAATCTTACATATTGAATATGTATTGTTTATGTGTATTGTTTCTCTTTTGCGACGGTTGCATAGCTCGTCGCTCGTACAAACCATACTGTCCTGCGTCTTCAAACCAACAGACGGAGACTGTCTGACCTGGGTTTCTCCCACCCTGAATGAGATAAAAGTGTGCGGTGCGCGAGAGACCGTAGCCATGGAAGTGAAGGGCGTTCACTGCCTGTGTTACTTCGCGGGATGCAACCTTTCGCATGTCGCATCAGATTGCGAGCAAGGCATGGCAGATTGCCCCTTGCGGGTTGAGGAATGGACAAATTGCCAGGTGTTGAAAATGTGCTGGCAGAGAAGGTGCAGGGTGGGACCGAGGAAAACAAGCGGGGTGCAGTAGCACAGCCCGAGGTAGATCCCGACTGCGGTGTTTTTCTGACCGAGGCATTGCCCAACCTCTCGTCCGTATTTTTTGCCGCCGATGAAGCGACCGATGCAGAACCCGCAGGTGCACAAGACGGCCGCGAGGATGAAGTAGGGCAGGATTTGGTTGAATGTAGCGTCTGTCTCAGAGATGCGGGTGACGCCCGTAGCCGAGACGAGCGCCATGCTGAGCATCCAGAGGAAGAGTGAAAAACCGCCCAATTTGCGACTCACCGTCTTGCTGCCCGGCAGCAGCCAGCGCAGGAGCACGGCGGCAATGCACGGCAGTATCAGCATGATGAGTACTTGATCCAGCACCACGAAGAAGAGCTGCAGTCGTGAGAGGCTGAGCCCGGTGTGCGGCGTGATGGTGAAAGGGGTAAAGACAGGAATGACGATGGATGCCATCACGCTGTTGAGCAGAAGGGCTACGGCGGCGAATTCCGATTTTCCACCCAGCAGCTGCACCACGACCGGACTACTTGCTGCGGCTCCCACAATGCATGAGAGGAAAGCTGATTCTGCGAGTTCCTCATACCCGAGCAGATGGAAGATTCCCCATGGTACGAGGCCCATGAAGAGATTGGCCACGAGAAGCAGGAAATGCTCGCGTCGCGGACGAAGCTCTGCCACCTCCATCCCCGTGAGGGTGATCATGAGCATGATCCCTACGAAATACGGCATTAGCCATGAGTATACATGCAGCTCCGGCAGCACTCCTCCCACGACAAAGGAAATCAGTAATCCCCACTTTTTGAGCGCCCGCAGCATGACAGCCCCGCATTATACAAGCGTTTTCCTCTGAGTCAAGAAATTGGAGAATGGCAGCGTCTCTGAATGGGGAAATGGGGCTGCCGAAGAATATAATGACCAGTTTTTTCATCCCCGGCAGGGGCTGTTCGAAAGGGGAGACCACGAGATAGCTACTTTCAATTTTATCTATTTTTAAAAGATTTTGAAAATAGGAATTGACAAGGAAAATCGAAAAGCCTATTTTCAAAAAGAAGCATTTTATGATGAAAAAGAAAATAGACATACCTCGGGATCTCTATTTGAAGCGCTTGCTTTCCCGTCGTGAGAACGGGATGGTGAAGATCATTAGCGGGCTGAGACGTTGTGGGAAATCCTACCTGATGAATACGATTTTTCGTCGAAGTCTCGTGAAGGAGGGTGTACCGGAGGAGAGAATCATCAGCATTGCTCTCGATGACCTGAGAAACGATGCACTTCTCGATCCTCGACGGTTTTACGATTTTGTGTGCGGTCGGGTTAAGGGAAAGAGGATGCACTATTTGCTGGTTGATGAAGTTCAGGAGTTGCCGCAGTTTGAGCGAGTGATGAACAGTCTGCTGCATCTGCCGAATTTGGACGTTTATGTGACCGGGAGCAACTCGCGCTTTTTGACGTCGGACGTGGTGACGGAGTTTCGTGGGCGTGGGGACGAGGTGCGTGTGTATCCGCTGAGCTTTGAGGAGTTCTATTCCGCGCGGAAGGGAGATTGGAGGGAGGCGCTGCAGGAGTACTTTCTCTATGGAGGTATGCCGTACGTGCTGCACTGCCGGGATGCGGAAGATAAGAGGCAATACCTGAAAAAACTCATGCGTGAGACCTATCTGCGCGACCTCATCGAGCGGAATCAATTGCGCCGTTCGGAGGAATTGGAAGAACTGGTGAACATCGTCGCTTCCGGTATCGGCGGTCTCACGAATCCTCTCAAATTGCAGCGCAGCTTCGAGAGTGTCAAGCATCTTTCCCTCACTGCACCGACCATTCGTCACTACATCGAGCTGCTACGGGAAGCCTACCTCGTGCAGATCGTTCGACGCTTTGACGTGAAAGGCAAGCGTTACATCAACAGTCCCTACAAACTGTACTTTGCCGACCTTGGGTTGCGTAACGCCTTGCTCAATTTCCGCCAGTATGAGCCTACCCATGCTATGGAAAATGTGCTCCACAACGAACTCGTCCTCCGCGGGTTCGAGGTGGATGTAGGAGAAGTGCGCGATGCCGGAGGCTCACGCGAGGTCGATTTCGTGATCAATCGTGGGAGCGACCGCTGCTACCTGCAATCCGCATGGTCTATTCCTGATGCCGCCAAACGCACCCAGGAGACGCGTCCGCTCCTCAGTATCCACGATTCGTTTTCCAAGCTCGTTGTGGTGAATGATGACTACGTATCGCCCCACCGCGATGACGATGGCATCATCTTCCTCTCCCTGCGCGATTTTCTCCTCCCTCCCGTCTCCTCTCCCATCCCCTTGTTCTTCTAGTTCTACTTTCAATTTTTCCTACTTTTGAGAGATTTTGAAAGTAGGGTCGAATTCACTTCCTTGTCGTAAAAAAACTTGCCCTCAAGTGACTTGATACGGTATAAGGGGTACTGACTTCTTAAGTACGAACATGAAATACACAAAATTAGGCAACAC
>CANQGG010000097.1 GCA_947601655.1 uncultured Akkermansia sp. | reverse complement strand
TTTTGCCATTGCAATATGGGGGCTCTGTGGTAGAATGGTGGAAGCATGAAAGTGATAACCATTTACGGCAGCAGGAGCGATTTGGAATTTATGGAGCCTGCTCGGAAGTATTTAACGGAACACGGGATTGATCATGAAGAAGTCGTCTATTCCGCCCATCGGGATTTACCTGCTCTTCTTGAGTACCTGAAGGGGTTGGAGAAAAGCGGGACAAAGGCGGTGCTGCTTTGCGTGGCAGGGCTCTCTGCTGCCCTGCCGGGCGTGGTCGTTATGAACACTAATCTACCCGTTATTGGTGTGCCGGTGCCGTGCGGTCCCCTGCAGGGAATGGACGCCTTGCTGGCCATCTCCCAACTGCCGGGGGGAGTGCCTGCCACCACTGTCGGACTGCACAAGAAAACCCCGTTGAACGCCGCCATGGCTGCGCATCGAATTCTTCAACTAGCTGGACATCAATAATTTCAAGATATTCGACGCCATGCCGGAGATAGAGAAAAGAGAAATCGACCACGCTCTGGAGAAATGGGCGGAGCACATCGCCTCTTCGCACGCGCGCGAGGAGACCCTCGGCCTGGTGGGGCTGGTGAGCCATGGAGATGTTCTGGCGCAGCGTCTGACGCGCATCCTTCGGGAGAAAGGCTTCCGGAAAATCCAGTGCGGAGCGATCGATGTCACTCTTTACCGCGATGACATCGACCTGCGGCAGGCGCGTCTCGCTCTGCGGAGCTCGGATCTCCCCTTCTCCACGGATGGGATGCCGCTCATCCTGGTTGATGATGTGGTGCAAAGTGGGAGAACGGCACGAGCTGCGCTGGATGCTATCTTTGAATACGGGCGCCCGAAGCGGGTAGAACTGCACTGCCTCGTGGAACGAGAGGGGCGGCAGCTGCCGATTCACCCGGACTACGCTGCATTCCGCCTGACAGGCGAAGGGACAGGCGATACGGTGCGGGTGCTGCTGACAGAGGAAGACGGTAGGGATATTATTGAATACTGAGAAAGAAGACTTTTCGAATCCAACATGAAGCCTAAAAAAGACCTTATAACCATTGAATCTCTGAGCGACGAGGACATCTGCACCATCCTCGAGAGCGCCGTATCGATGAAAGAAATCTTCACCAAAAGCGTGAAGAAGGTGCCTGTGCTGCGCGGGAAGTCTGTGCTCACTCTCTTCTACGAACCAAGCACACGCACTCGCTCCTCCTTTGAAGTAGCGGCGCATCGGTTGTCGGCTGACGTCACCACCTTTACCCCCTCCACCTCCTCTGTGGTGAAGGGTGAAAGCGTGCACGACACGATCGACACGCTTATGAGCATGAAGATGGATTACATCATCGTGCGCCACAAAAACAGCGGCATCCCCGCGGTCATCGCGCGCCATTGCAACGCCTCCGTCATCAACGCCGGAGATGGAGCGCACGCCCACCCCAGCCAGGCATTCCTGGACGCTTTTACCATCCGGGAGCACTTCGGAGCCGTGGAAGGGCGGCGTGTGGTCATCATCGGGGATATTCTGCACAGCCGCGTTGCGCGCTCCACCTCCTGCATTCTGCAGAGACTCGGAGCCCAAGTAGCGTTCATGGGGCCACGATCTCTTGTGCCGCCAATGCGATACACCGGCATCGAGTGTCTGGCGGACTGGGATGCCGTGTTCGCATGGAAACCGGATGTGATCTACCTGCTGCGCGTACAGAATGAACGCATCGAGAATCCTTTCTTCCCGGCGGCAGATTACCACCATGCTTTCGGCGTAACGGAGCAGCGACTGCGCCGCATCGAAGACGAAGGCATGGCGGTGATGCACCCCGGTCCTGTCAACCGAGGTGTCGAACTTTGCGATGCCGCGATGGAATACAAAAATTGCCTCGTTTGCAACCAGGTGGAAAACGGCATCGCCGCTCGCATGAGCATCCTTTACCACCTCACCCCCGGAACCCTGTCATGACCAAAACCTGTATCACCCACGCCATCTGGGCGCCCGACGGGCAGGAATGTGATGTCTGCACCGCCCCCGCAGTAAACGCTTCGAACATCCTGTCTGCCGGAGATATTCCCGTACCGGGCGTCGCCCAGGTCACCCCCGCAGGGAAGATGAAGATTCCCGCGCAATCTCGCGTAATTGACGCTGCCGGCAAGCTCCTCCTTCCCGCCCTCTACGATCTGCACACCTGTATCGAAATTCCCGGCCGCAGCAAACGAGAATGCATCATGCGCGCCGGTGAAGCGGCTGTTCGCGGGGGTGTGTGGGGCATGCTCGTGTTGCCCTCCCCCGCCTTCTGCTTTGACAATGGGGCAGCGCTGGACAGCTTTCGCGAAGCCGCCGAAGCCCGATCCGTGGCAGAGATGATGCCTGCCGGTTGCATTTCACTTGGGATGAGAGGCAACGAGCAAGCGCCGTATAACACATTGTCCACCATGCGCGGTGTCCGCATCCTGAGCGACGGCGAATCTTTTCCAACCAACCTCCTCATGCTCTACCGCTCCATGCAGTACGCGGCAGATCTTGAACTCATCTTCGCCGTGCGAGCCGATGTGCCTGCTCTCACCACGCACACCTACGCCCACCCGAGCAGCACGGCGTATAAGCTGGGACTTCACCCCTGCCCTCCGTGCGCAGAGGAGATCGGGACTGAAACTCTCCTACGCCTCGCAGAGGCCACCGGCGCGCGTCTGCATCTGCAACTTGTGAGCACGGCGGAATCTGTGCGCATCGTACGCCGGGCAAAGGAAAGCGGGCGCGTCAAGGTGACAGCGGAGGTCGCCCTGCACCACCTGCTCTACACTCACGAAAACATCGGCAATTACGACACCGTTTACAAGACGGTGCCCCCACTGCGCGACAAGGGAGACTGTGAAGCGCTGTTGGAAGGGGTGAAGGACGGCACCATCGACTGCATCGTCAGCGCTCACACCCCCTGCACTCCTTTCTCCAAAAAACAGGATTTTATCAGCGCGCCCGCCGGCATGGTGGGACTTGATACGATGCTGCCGACTCTTTACACCAAATTGGTGAAGCCGGGATTATTGAGCTGGGCCGAGTTGGTGCAGGCCTGCTGCCTGCGGCCGGCAGCCATTGCCAGCCCGTGGGAAGACGAAGAGGGGGGACGCGCCACAGCGCCACTGTTGCTCTTTGATCCCGAAGAGGAATTCGTGGTGGATGAGGCAAGTCTCGCCTGCGGCACGCTCAATACTCCTTTGCTCGGAGAAAAGCTCTACGGTAAAGTTACCCTTCCCCTCCACTGATTCCTCCTCCGCATGGTCATCTACATCATCAGCGACGGAAAAAAAGGACACCTCTCACAAACATGGGGACTGGCGCAAGCGCTTCTTTCTCATGCGCGACAACAGCAACCGGACGGGCAACACACCGTGCACGAGGTGGATGTGAGCTCCATGAGCTTTGTCGACAAGCTGACCTACTCCGGCGCTAACCTCAACTTGCCCAGGCCGGATCTTATCCTCTGCGCAGGACACGGCACGCACCTGGCGGCGCTGCATCTGGCGCACACGATGCGCTGCCTCTGCATGGTGTGCATGAAACCGAGCATCCCGACTAAATGCTTTGATCTCTGCATCATTCCCCGCCACGATTACGAAGAGCATGCCAATCTGCCGGAGCATATTCTGCTTACAAATGGAGCATTGAATAGCATTCATCCTGAGCCGGGAATAGAGAAAAAAGAAACGCTGCTCCTCATCGGCGGACCAAGCAAAGAATTCGGCTGGGACGAAGATCATTTGCTTACTCAGTTGTCCACCATCGCGCGCTTCAATACAGGGCAGATGGTGCTTACCACGTCCCGACGCACCCCACCGGATTTCGTCTCCCTGCTTACACCCGCCTGCCCCAGCATCCGCATCGAACCGGTGGAGACAACTGCCCCCGACTGGGTCACAAAGCACCTCGCCTCAGCACGCGAGGTCTGGGTCACTCAAGACAGCGTCTCCATGGTTTATGAAGCACTTTCCAGCGGAGCTCCGGTCGGCATCATAGAAATGCCTGTGCACCCCAAGCGCGCCGGCAAAGCTCCCAGTCGCGTCGCCCGCGGCCTCACTTCTCTCGTGCGGGAGGGATATGTCACCACCTTCACCCAATGGTTGACCACGCACCAGCTCACTTCCGGGAAACCGCTGCATGAAACCGATCGCGTGGCAGAGTACATCCTCAACCACTTTCCGAAACTCCTCTCATGAAAATCATGCACCTGCTGCCGGCGCTCTCCTCCGGCGGAGTAGAGCAAGT
>CANQGG010000096.1 GCA_947601655.1 uncultured Akkermansia sp. | reverse complement strand
AGTCCTGTTGAGGATTTCCCTCTCAACTCTTCAGATTATACCACCTCCGATTAATAGTGTACCATGTAGCAGAGCGGTAGCCACGGCTCTGCTTATCCACAAACCTTTCTAACCAGTAACCGCGTATGTTGAACCCTCCACCTCAGCTAAAGCTTCGCAGCTTCGCGCGCCAGCGCGCAAACTTAATACATGGTACATCGGTACATGGTCCATGGTACATCTTGGTACGTGTACCGTGTACCATGTAGCAGAGCGGTAGCCACGGCTCTGCATAGCCGAGAACCTTTCTAACCAGTAACCGCGTATGTTGAAACCCACCACCTCAGCTAAAGCTTCGCATCTCCGCGCGCCAGCGCGCAAATCTAATACATGGTACCATGTAGCAGAGCGGTGGCCACGGCTTCGCTTATCCATAAACCTTTCTAACTAATCACCACGCATGTTTCACCCACCACCTCAGCTAAAGCTTCGCAGCTCCGCGCGCCAGCGCGCTAACTTCATACATGGTACACGGTACATGGTCCATGGTACATCTTGGTACGTGTACCGATGTACCATGTAGCAGAGCGGTAGCCACGGCTCCGCTTATCCACAAACCTTTCTAACTAATCATCACGCATGTTTTACCCTCCACCTCAGCTAAAGCTTCGCAGCTTCGCGCGCCAGCGCGCTAACTTAATACATGGTACATCGGTACATGGTCCATGGTACATGAAAGGGTCCATGGTACATCTCAATGCGTTTGCCCCGATGTGCACTAAAAGTACTGGGAGACGGCGAAGCGCGTTTGCTCGATCAGGATGTCCTTGAGGGCGGCGAGATTGTTTTGTTCGTAGAAGAGCAAGCATGCTTTTTTGTAGTCCAGCGCAGAAACGGTACGGAAGGAAAGGGGGCAGCAGTGCTGAGAGATGAGAAGAGCGTTGCAGCACAGGCGAGCCGTGCGCTTGTTGCCATCCGTAAACGGTTGGATGTAGCTTATCAGGGCGAGGGCAAGCAGAGCCTTCGTAAAGGCGCTGTCGGCGGTGTTGACGAGGTGGCACGTCGCCTCCATGGCTTCGCGAATCTGGAATTCATTGTCGAGTGGGCGATAGTTGGTGCCCGTGATACCCACGCGTCGCGCGCGCAGGTTCCGCCCGACTCCGAGATCGCGAATAAGGATGGAGTGAATGTCCTCCATGCGGGGAACAGAGAGTTCAGCGAGGTAATCCGGTTCGGAGAGCAAGAAGTCCAGAGCGGCTTTATGGTTCAGCAGCATGGTCGCTTCATCGCGCGTGCGTCCCTCGGCGGTTTGTTGTTCGCGAAGGAGGCGTTCCGTTTCAAGGAGGGTATACGTGTTGCCTTCAATTTGGGAGGATTTCCAGCTCAGGTCGATGCCGAGACGTGTGAGTTCGCGGCGTCGTTCTTCCGGCGATCGCTCTTCGTAGCGTCGGCGAAAATCATCCTCCAGGCGGTGTAGCTCGGTGAGTTCTTCCGCTGTGAATATGCGGCTGAGCATGCTCGGGAGCGTTTCGCTCAGCAGCTCAAAATTGAAATGCTCTTGTACGTGCCGCTCATCAATTTCAGCACGGAAATATGCATCCGCATCAATAGGGGTCAACAGCGCGTGAGCGGCGCTGAATTGATACCGCGTAGCACGCCCTCGCCCCGTACTTTCCACCGCGCCATCGGTGACCATGCCGCGCAGGACGCGCTTGAGAGTCGCCTCGCTTATCGTGCCCGGCAGCTCGCGCATGATTGCGGTGCGACCCCAGTTCCCGCCGCGTCTCAGCAGCGTTCCCACTTGTTCTCGCAGTACGTCAGCTTTCATTTACGGCTCACTTTCGGGTGAATCGGAGGGCATTTTAACGCAAAAATGAGCCGACTTGAAGCAAAATAGCCCAAATTTTGAGCCGTAAATGAAAAATCGTCGTGCGGCGACTCTCGAGACGAGGCGGAGAAAGTTTCCGCTCTACCGGGTTCTCTGCGACGGTGGGAGGAGGCCACGCGCGCGCAAACTTGCCGGTCGGCGGGCGACGGTGCGCTCGGAAACGTGCATTTTTTTCGCGAGTTGAGCGACGGTGGGGGCAGGGGTGGAGCGGAGCAGGGAAAGCATGCGTGATTCCGCCTGTGCACGGCGTTGCCGGGGAGAACCCGGGGTAAGAGAGCGCCGCCGGACACGGATATGGGAGACGAGGGCGTCGCGGATGGCGGTGAGCATGAATTCAATAAAAGGGGAACAGTCTGCAAGTTCTGTGCTGGAGGAAATCGCGGCGTAGTAGGCGGACTGAGAGCGATGCACGAGGTTGTCCACGGGGAGATTTAGTCGGGCCTCTCAGGATAAGACATGCAGCTTTCTCACAGTGCAGGCCGGATCTACCATGCGCACTCTTGACAGAGTATTGGGCGTAAGCATCCCTTGCTGCCTCACCTCGTGCGCTTTGGCCTTCTATCCGATTCTTGTTCATCCTGTCTGTGATTCGCCTCCGGCTTCCTCCCCACCCCACATTACTGTGACGCAGTTGCCTTTGGCTATTTGATTCCGCCCTGTCAGCGGCTCTTGGGGACTTTCACCCCAGTTTCATGTCATGCCTGTCGTACCAAGAGGAAGGGGGCAGCGAAATCGCTGCCCCCATGGTGCGCCTGCGTCGCACTATGAGCTTGGTTCAACGACCAGCCCTCTATTATATTGGTCCCTTCGGACCTCGCAGGAATTCCTTCTTTAACACATGTATGCTCGATAGTCAAGCCCTAATTTATGTACCATGTAGCAGAGCGGTGGTCACGGCTCTGCGTAGCCACAAACCTTTCTAACCAGTAACCGCGTATGTTGAACCCACCACCTCAGCTAAAGCTTTGCAACTCCGCGCGCTAGCGCGCAAATTTCCCACATGGTACCATGTAGCAGAGCGGTGGCCACGGCTCCGCTTATCCACAAACCTTTCTAACCAGTAACCGCGTATGTTGAACCCTCCACCTCAGCTAAAGCTTCGCAGCTCCGCGCGCAAGCGCGCAAATTTAATACATGGTACATGGTCCATCGGTACATGGTACATCATCTCTGGTTCGTCTTTCCCGTCAAACACATTTTGCTTTTTTCTTGTCTTTTGTACTATTTTTTGCTCGACTTTACCCTCTAAAAAATCTACAATACACCCATGCCTCCCAAAATACGCGAGCTCAAAGCCATGCTCCTCAAAGCAGGCTTGCGCCTCCTGCCAACGGGCAAAGGCAGCCACTGCCAATACGGGCACCCTTCTCTCATCCGCCCCGTCACAATCTCAGGACACGACGGGGACGACGCCAAACGCTATCAGGAACAAGAAGTCCGCCAGGCCATCGCAACCGTTAAAAAATCACGCCATGAAAAACACTAAAAACATAGCCAAACTCTTCACCCGTATCATCCGCTGGAGCCGGGAAGACAACTGCTACATCGGCTCCCTCCCGGAAATCGCCCCCAACTGCTGCCATGGCGATACCATCGCTGCCGTCTCTTCTCAGCTCGACGACATCGCTGAAATCTCCCTCGCCAACTGCACCGCCTGCGGCATCCCATTCGATCCCCCCGGCAGCGCCCTCATCATCATCAATGGTGCAGAGAAAAATGCATCCTCCGCCCAGCTTGTCCTCAGCCTGCGCCGCAGCCTCGGTCTCAATCAGGGAGACTTTGCCGCCGCCCTCGGCATCTCGAAATCCACCCTCTCCAAATGGGAAACCGGCGCACGCCGCCCGGATGCCGCCGCCTACAAACTCCTGCGCATCCTCCGCCAGAAACCCGAACTCATCACCGCTTAATCCCCCCCATTTGAGATGTACCATGGACCATGTACCGTGTACCATGTATGAAGTTAGCGCGCTGGCGCGCGAAGCTGCGAAGCTTTAGCTGAGGTGGAGGGTTCAACATACGCGGTTGCTGGTTAGAAAGGTTTGTGGATTTGCAGAGCCGTGGCCACCGCTCTGCTACATGGTACACGGTACATCGGTACAAAACTGCCGACGGCCGTAAGGCAGTTTGGACAAAAGCGCAGCTTTTGCCCGCAGGGCGAACAGCCGTGAGGCGGCTGTGAGTCATCGTACATCTTGGTACATCCTCTCAATGCGTTTGCCCTGTGGCTCCCCATGAAAAAAACCGCCCGCGGGTATCACTCCCACGGGCAGTTTAAATTATGATAGCAGGGGCGCTGATTCCCCACGGTCCTGACTATACAACAGTTGCCTGGTTGTGTCAACTTTTTTTTGAGCCCGCCCCACCCATCTGTGGATTGCAAAATTAAATGCAACAAGACGCAGGCACAAAAAAGGTGCCAGTTGGTTCGTTGCAGGGTATATTAAT
>CANQGG010000095.1 GCA_947601655.1 uncultured Akkermansia sp. | reverse complement strand
TGATGCATTTCAATGAGTAGCAAGGGTAAAAGCAACATGGTTGGCAACCGTGAAATCGCTCAGGAGGTAGCCGAGGGTATCACCTATGCCGCCAATGACCTGAACCAGTACACGCGCATCAGCACGAATGGCGAGAACTTTACGCCAGAGTACGATGAGGACGGCAACCAGACGCGCGTGCGGACGAGCACGGGCATCTGGAAGGTGCAGTACAATGCGCAGAACCGCGCGATACGATACGGGTCTGAGGCGGATTCCACGCACATCATCACGTGCGTGTACGACTCGCAGGGACGCCGGGTGGAGAAGAAGGAGGAGAAAGAAGGCGCCGCCATCAGCCACGTGCGCTATGTGTACCGAGGCTATCTGCAAGTAGCGGCCTACGATCTGCTCGCGGAGGGACTGCCCTCCCTGTGGCAGATTATCTGGGATCCGACGCAGGAAATAGCCACACGCCCGCTGGCCATACGAGCGAACGGGGCATATTCCACGTATGGCTGGGACTTGACGAAGAACATCTGCGAGACGTATGCCGGGGCCACAGGCTTTCTCGTGCACCGCTACGCCTACTCCCCATACGGCTTAGTTTCCATTGAAGGCGATACCTCTTACCAACCCATCCAATGGAGCAGCGAGGTGTATGACGCTGAGCTTGGACTCGTGTACTACAACTACCGCTACTATAATCCACTCGACGGCAGGTGGACGCGGAGGGATCCGGCCGAACCTGTCCTATTGGAGGCAGCGTACGTATATATGAAAAATTCTTCGCTTGTCGATTCTGATTATTTGGGGGAGAAGTCGTCAAAAGATACAAGTGTCGAGGAATGTAATCAAATGGCGGAAAATTATCTCGCAGAAGTCCTTCGAAAATATAAAGCATTTCAAGAATGCAATGTAACTATCGAATGCAGATGTGACAATAGCAGTTTTGCTGAAACCAGTGGAACCAATATTGTTATGAAATTACCAAAAAGTATGAAAGATGGTTCCGGTGGCTTTATAAATACAATTAATCATGAATTAGTACACGTGTACGATAATTGTAAGAGGGGAGGGATGTACGATTGTAAATCGATGATTTTTTCAGAGGTTCGTGCGAGTTATTACGGACAGTGTGTAGGGAGGGGGAAAGGAAATCCTCGAAAGGAATGTGTTCGTAAAGCTGTAATGCGAAGTATGCGGCAAAACATGGAGGGCTTGAGAAAGGCTGGGGCTGATATGTCGAAATGGAATTGTTTAGAAACTCTGGAGAAAGATTTTGAAGAAGCATATGAGGAGATGAAAAGGAATCCCCATAATCCGTTTACATAAGCCTTGTTTATTCGTTATCCTCTTTCATGGATGACAAAGATTAAAAAAATAAGATTTGTTATTTATTGATAATGAGCTTATATGTAATGGCGGAAAAGTATAACCACAAGTTTTGATTTATTAAGAGAAAAATACGACAGGATATGAGAAGAGAAGTCCTAGTTCTAGGGATGTTACTTGTAATAATAAGCAGTTGTTCGCAGCTGCGAGAGGGAGGGGTAAAAAGGGGGGACCGTTTGAAGGATATCCAGTATGCGGAATTGTGCCTCAACGCATACCATCATCTGGATCGTGCCCATTATGTGCTTCGTGGGGAGAGGATGATCAAATTGAGAGAAGGACTGGAGGAAATTTATCGAAGTGGAGAGAGCAGCCCATACGGGGTGCAGCCGTTTGAGGGCCCAACAATATCGTTTTACATTCGAAAGAAGGAAAGGGTTGTGGACTACGATTTTAACGTGGAGGAAAAAGTACTTATCGTGTCCAAGTTCGAGCCGGGGAAAAAAGGTCTTGAGGGACTTGGAGAGTCTCGACGAGTTCCACTGAACAGTCCGGCGGTTCAGCGCGTGCGCAAGATGAGGCTTCCTGGTCTGGATTTTCGAGAGGATAGAGGGGAAGTCGATTTGGATGCAGTTATTGGAGAATCATTATGAATGGGAAACTGAAAAATTGCGCATGGGTAACGGGACTGGTTACGCTGTGCCTCGTTGCGTGCAGCTTTCAGCAGAAGGCAACGTGGAATGAAGGGCGAGGAAGTGAGCTGAAAATTGAAGTTTTCGATCATGAACGCAATTGGCGATATGATGGGTCTCATTACCTTGATGTCTTCACGGGGAAGGAGGCAGAACGAATTATTCGTGTATTTGATGACGTTTATAACGATAAGGAATGTTATTTATGGGAGAGACCGGGATGGGAGGAAGTTGATGTTGGATGGGGGGATGACGAGCACATGATCCCCGTGTTGCCGGAGCGCGGCAAGTGGGGGGACTGGTTTTACCGCGAGGCCTACAGCTTATTGGTGCAAACAACGGTAAACGCGGCAGGTCCAGAGATGGAGTGTATATATGTTTTGGGTTGGGGGAACAGTCGGAGATGGCCGGGGAAGAAAGTGATTATCATAGAAGGGGAACCCAAAAAGCGCCCTGCAAAGGAAATGCTCCCCGGAAGCGCTCCGGTAAAAAAACTTAAAGCTCTCGGTACTCCTAATCTGAGACTCGAACGAGTGCCCGACACAGGAAGGACGCCTTATTAGCGATGCGTTTTTTTTCGCAAGACCCCATAAGATGCATGACCGTAAATTGCAAGAACAAATGCACTGGAAAGCAAAGGGAGCTCTGATGATTTACCAGACGACAGGCAAGGTGATTTCCACTGACCCGAGCGGACTGAAGGGCGACACGACCACGTGGGAATATGATTTGGCCACGGGGTTGGAGCTTCGCAAGACCTACGCCGATGGCAAGGGGACGGTGAAGACCTATGACGCGTACAACAATCTCGCCACCGTGACGGATGCACGTGGGGTGGTAGCCACTTACACGTACAATCTGAACCGCGGTTTGCTTACGGGCATCACCTTTAGTGACGGCACGCCCGCACAGAAGTTTACCTACAATTTCCTCGGTCAGTTGACAGCGGTGCAGGATGCTTCCGGAGCGCGCAGTATCAGCTACGGACAGTATGGAAGCCAGCTCGAGGAGGTGCAGCAAATCGCCTCATCTCGCTTTCTTTTGCAGGAACAGCGGGATGCCTACGGTCGCGGTACAG
Organism: uncultured Akkermansia sp.; assembly: GCA_947601655.1. Classification (GTDB taxonomy): domain Bacteria; phylum Verrucomicrobiota; class Verrucomicrobiia; order Verrucomicrobiales; family Akkermansiaceae; genus Akkermansia. The sequence continues at coordinate 1,460 of CANQGG010000095.1, read as the reverse complement.
GATACATCCTGAAACGCAATGGCAGCCGCCAGTGCACCGCCAGTGTTGCATACGGCACACTTGGGCGTATCACCAAAGCGGGATATATCCATGCCGGGGTGGAGCATCAGTTCCGCTACGGTTACCTTGCGGGCAGCAATCTGCTGCGATCCCTCGCCATGCCGAATGGGGTGACGCTCACGCAGACGTGGGAGGAGAAGCGCGACCTGCTCGCGGAGATGCTCTACACGCGCTCCAACAATGCGGGCAAGCTGTTGGAAGTCTCCCGTCGCACATATGCATACGATGCGCTGGGGCGCCCGACTTCCCGCACACAGGCCTATCCGCAGCAGAGCGTCAGCAGAGATGATTCCTTCGACTATAACAGACGCTCGGAACTCACCGGTGCGAAGCTCGGGGAGGCGGCTCCCTACGCATACGCCTACTCCCCATACGGCTCAGTTTCCATTGAAGGCGATACCTCTTACCAACCCCTCCAATGGAGCAGCGAGGTGTATGACGCTGAGCTTGGACTCGTGTACTACAACTACCGCTATTATAATCCACTTGATGGCAGGTGGACGAGAAGGGATCCAGTCATTTTCCCTTCGTCCTTTAATTTATACAGTTTTTGTTCTTTTTCTCCAACATTTATTATAGATAGAGAAGGAGGGAGTCCTCTTGTGCTCATACCAGCTATTCTGGCTGCTGCGTTTGGCCTGGCATCGTGTAGTGACACAAATGTGCCGGGATACGGAGGCCCCAGTCAAACTTCTCCTCAGCTTGAAACAGAAATCCTTCAAAATCATGAATATTTCTGCAGCAACTTCGAATATTCCATTTCATGGAAGATAGTTCCTGAGGAAGGTCTAAAAGGGGTAATAAGTCAACATGTAAAGTGGAGCCTTAAGGTTTTTAACAATGAGGGGAAAGACATTAGCCATATGCTGCAATCTTACGATTACACGGAGTACTGGGACTTGTCGTGGCCAGATGAACTTTTGCACGATAGAATCTCCATTATAGGCTCGAAAATGATGAACACAAAAGGAGAGTATAAAATAAGAGCGGAAGCCTTTCTCATAATAGGAGCAAGTGCTCCGGTGGAAGCACAGCCCGATCCGCGAATACCAAGCGGCGATTTGCCCATGATGCATGGAGAACATCACGCGGAAGGAATACGTGTGGCTTCAAAAACTAGAACCATAACCGTTGAATGGGATTGTACATGCGGAAGGGAAAACCCGACAAAAGTTACCGTATCATGAAGACTTTGATTGCCCTAGTTTTTTTCCTCATGCTGTGTGGGGGATGCACTACACAGAAATATGAGCATATCCCGCGTGCGTACGGCTACAACAGTGCGGTGTTTAAAAGTTGGTTGCTTTTCGACAGCCTTGATAGTTACTATGCGCCGCCTCGATTAAGCCGAGCCGGGTATTTAAGACGGTTACGTATCAAAAAGGGGCTCAAAATTACTG
>CANQGG010000094.1 GCA_947601655.1 uncultured Akkermansia sp. | reverse complement strand
GCCAAAAAAAGACCGGCGCGACTGCGCTCATCCGGACTCATGCTCAGCAGATCCTGCCCATCGAGTTCTGCGCTTCCCTCAGTGATTTCGTAGTCAGGGTGTCCGCAGAGGACTTTTGAAAGAGTGCTTTTCCCGGATCCATTCGGTCCCATGATGGCATGCACTTCACCGCGCAGTATCTCGAGATTCACGCCGCGCAAAATCTCCGGACCGTTTTTTACTCGCGCCTGTAAATTTTTGATGATCAGACTCATTGCTTTCGTTCCTTGATTCAAGGGATTCCCCCCTCGCCCCGCCCTCATGATATCACCACATATTCTCCTGCGCAAGCAAAGAAGAATGAACGCCATGGCAAACGCACTCGGGAATGCAACTTCTATTTGTAATTTCAGACCGACAACGAGGCCCGGCGTTCGTACGGAGGGATAGGCAATGCATGCATGATGGTGGGTGAGCGAGGGAGCGATGAGAAGCAGCCGATTTTGACTATCCTCGGTCTATATGCGTTTGCCCCGCGAGGGCGGAGTTTTCCGGCAGGTGCGGACGTTTTGGGAAGTTTAATGACGCGATTAAAAAGAAAAAAGCTGGTAAAGCGGCAAAATAGACATATAATGAGCGCGGAAACGATACCTGAGAATATCCTGCAGATATGACCACGAAGACATTTACCGTCCTGAATAAGCTCGGCATTCATGCCCGACCGGCAGCGCAATTCGTGCGTGTTGCCAGTCGGTTTCACAGTGATGTGACGGTGGAGAAGGATGGGGAGACAGTGGATGGGAAGAGCATCATGGGACTTATGATGTTGGCTGTAGGTTGCGGCGCTCAGATAACTGTGAGCGCGGATGGAGATGATGAGGGAGATGTGCTCGTGGCTTTGGAGCAGCTCGTTGCGGGCAAATTCGGCGAAAATTGAGAAGAGCACGGTCCGTCGTGGGGAAACGTGAAGTGCCCATCGGCGGGGTTCAACGCGACCACCTCGTATGGGAACAGTTTTTGAGCAGAGACTTCGAGGTCTACCGGTATCTCCCGGTATCGCGATCGGCAACTTGCGCGTCGAGGCGAGAGATTGCTCAGCCCCTTTGATCCATCCGATCACGGAAGAGGAATTGCCGGGAGAATGGAAGAGATTTGAGGCTGCTCTCGTGCGAACCGAGGAAGAACTGGCCGCCCTCAAGCAGCGAGTAGAAGCCGTTTCCGGCGCCACGGAGGCGGCGATTTTTGATGCGCATCTGCTTTTCCTACGTGACAGCACCATTATAGGCAAGCTCAAGCAGGAGCTTCCGCTGCGCATGCAGAATATCGAATCGGTTTATTACGCTGTGGTGCAAAATTTTATGGAGGTAATGCGAACGGTGGATGATCCTTATCTGCGTTCGCGAGTGATGGATATCCGTGACGTGTTGCAGCGTGTGCTTCGCAACATGCAGAGTGGGGGGGAGGTGCGACGCGTGTTGCCTCCTGTGGAACCTCGTTGCATTCTGGCGGCCTATGAACTGACGCCCGGTGATACGGCGGAACTTGATCGCAAGAATGTTCTTGGTTTTGTAACGGAGACAGGCTCAGCGATGTCACACACGGCGATTCTGGCTCGTTCGCTGGGCCTGCCGGCGGTGGTGGCTGTGCCGCGTCTGGTGATGGATTCACGCACGGGGAGTCCAGCTATTTTAGATGGCTACGAAGGATTGCTCATCATTAATCCCACGGAGGAAACGCAAGAGAGGTACCTGAGCCTTCGTGCGGAGCGAGAAAAGGCTTACCGCGAACTTGTAGAGATGCGTGAGTTGCCCGCCGTCACTACGGATGGGCATCGCGTGCACCTGGCAGCTAACGTGGAATTTGCACATGAGTTTGAATCTATTCGTCGCAGCGGGGCAGAAGGAGTGGGACTGTATCGTACCGAGTTTTTCCTGCTGGGCACGGGAGAGAGCATGCCGGATGAGGAAGAGCAGTACAAACACTACCGCAGACTGGTGGAGGAATGTTCGCCGGAGGAGGTTATCTTCCGTACACTGGATGCGGGAGGTGATAAGCTACCCTTTGAGCCAAGTTCAGAGAGAGAAGACAACCCCGCGCTAGGATGGCGTGGCATCCGCGTGTCACTTAGCCGAGCAGAGATTTTCAAACAGCAGTTGCGCGCTGTACTGCGTGCCTCCGCTCATGGTAAGGCAGGGGTCATGTTTCCCATGGTATCGGGAGTGACAGAGGTGCGCCGCACGTTAAAGCTCCTGGATGAGTGCCGAGAGGAATTGCGTGCACGCGGACAAGCGTACAATGAGAAAATGCGTGTGGGTGTGATGATCGAGGTCCCTAGTGCAGCCATGGTGGCAGATGTCCTCGCTCGATACGTGGATTTTTTCTCCATCGGCACAAACGATCTCACTCAGTACACCATTGCTGTGGATCGCGTGAATCACCGCGTGGCCCCCATCTTCCGCGTGACGCATCCCGGTGTGGTCAGACTGATGGCCCGCACGATTGAAGCTGGCATTCCAACCACTATCTGCGGGGAGATGGGGGGAGATCTGAACATGTTGCCACTACTGGTTGGGCTTGGTGCCACAGAAATATCCGTGGGCACACACCTGCTTCCGGTGGTACGCGTGGCAATTCGCCACTTGAACTATGAGGAGTGCAAATCTATGGCACAGCACGCCTTGCAGGCGGAGGATAGCATGACTATTCGTTCGCTTTCCCGTAGCATGGCGCTTAAGTCCTACCCGGATCTTTTCTGACACTGTTTTTCCCTTTGTGGACGAAACAAGCAGTTGTGAGCCGCCCGTTATCATTCCATGCGCCGTACATCTTGCCTTGACGGGTCATTTCTACGAGTTTCTTTAGACGTCTTTCAAAAAGTGCAGGACGGTTCCTGGCGGCGATTTGTACTGTGTTCACTCGCACGCGGCGGTAAAGCTCGGGAAATTGACAAAAGTTTTTCCACGTTGCCGCATCCGCCGCAAGGGCCTTGCGTACGGCAGACAGCATGGAAAAAGGTTTAGCGAGAGCCAGGGCGTCGCGTCCGGCAGGAGTCATGAGTCCGAGTAGTTCGAGCCGCTCACAGCGCGCTTTGTTCAGTTCGCTCCATATGCTTCCTCTCCGTCGTGGTGAGAAACGCTGCAAGGTCTCTCCTGATTCTGAGCGTCGCACAGTGCTGTCAATCCACCCGAAGCAGAGAGCCTCTTCCACGGCATCCAAGTACAACAGTCCGGGAGAACCATCCTCACCCTGGCGGAAAACAGGCACCCAGCACTCTTTCTCGGTGGAGGCGTGCATCTCCAGCCATGTGCGAAACTCCGTTCGGCATCTTATGCCTAGTTTATTCTGCATGGGCTCTGAGACAAAAGAGAAAAAAAGGCGCGCCGTGGGGGCGCACCTTCGGTCATTGCAAATCGGGTAGCGTTGGCTTACTTCGCGCGATAATATTGATAGTGCACTCGCTCGTCGATGGCAAGAGCTTCCCGGGCAGTGCGGATAACGTCGGGTTCAGCTTCAAAGGCGAAGAGCATGTACTGCCCACTTTTCTGGTGGTGGGATTCATACGCGAAATCGCGGCGTCCAACGTTGGTCACGCCGGTCACATTCGCCCCAGCTTCTTTCAGCTTGGCACTCATGGCAGCGGTGAGTTCATCAAGAGTCTCGCTACCCTTCATGTTGAGAACGATTAGTGCTTCGTACTTTCTCATGTTTTGTATAGTTAGAAATGCTTAGTCGCGCGTTGCGGTGCGGTATGATGCACCTTTCAGCATCATTATGCAAGTCTAAAATGCGCCATTTTGCATTTAAAAGTGAAAAAGAAGGAGGGAGCGTATCGCTTCAGAAATAAGTTTATCGGATTTTTCTCATTAGTGTATCCATCTTCTTCGCGATAAACTAAGATAAGATCGTGTCCGAGTGCGTGAAGTACAACGCAGGCGATTCAGGATGCAGGAAACCCGGTTCAGGAGAGGATGGAAGAGCTCCTGAACCGGGCAAAATTTCTTTTCCTGATGAAAAGAAGGGCGCTATAGGAATCACTCCGTCGGAATCGCTTCCAGGACGAGCACCTGGAAGGGAGCCAGTGTGATTTTGACAGGTTTGCCGACGTGTACCTTGTCAGCGGGGAGACTATCGCCCTTCGGGGAGCTGAGCTTGTAGGAAAGCGGAGCGCCGACGGGAAGCTCGAAGACCGAAGCGGGATCGAAGATGAACTCCTTGGGCTGTGAAGAGGGGTTGCGCAGAGTGAGGAGTCCTTTTCTCGGAGACCAGGCTGCGAAGCCATATACCTCAAGCGCGGCGGGATCACCGCCCACCCAGTGCGCGTCTACCAGGGTGTCGGCGTTGGCACGGGTCCACTTGGCGGCGGCGGCGAGGGTGTCCCACTCAGCCGGTTTGAGCATGGAGGGGGTGATGTAGAGTTCCTGCATCTGCGTGCCCAACCCGAAGCCGCTCCAAATTTCGTTGGCGAGGTCGTCGCCGGAAGTGGTCGTGAGGTTGTGCGCGCTCTTGTTGTAGAGGACGCCGTGGGTCATGAGCGAATTGATAGGGCAGAGCGGGGAGATAGCGACGTTGTT
>CANQGG010000093.1 GCA_947601655.1 uncultured Akkermansia sp. | reverse complement strand
ATGGCAGTGCAGGTCTCTTTGTCGCGGTCGTTCACAGAGATGAATACAAGTCCGGCGTCCGGCAGGGCGTTGAAGGCAGAGATCTGGCTCTTCATGTAGGCAACTTCCGGATCGCGGTCGATGCCCATCACTTCGCCCGTGGAGTGCATCTCTGGTCCCAGCACCACGTCAATGCCCGGGAAACGATTCCATGGGAATACAGCTTCCTTGACCGTGTAGTAGGGGGGAATCACCTCTTTGGTGAATCCGAGTTGCGGGAGCGTCATGCCGCTCATCACTTTGGCAGCGAGCTTGGCGAGCGGCACGCCGATGGACTTGGAAACAAAGGGGATTGTGCGGGAAGCGCGCGGGTTCACCTCGATCACATAGAGTTGCTCGTCCTTGATAGCGAACTGACAGTTCATGAGACCCTTCACATGCAGCCGCGCAGCGAGTTCCTTGGCGGCGCGCATCATCTCCTTGTGCATCGCGGGAGACACTTTGTTGGGAGGAATCATGCAGGCGGAGTCTCCGGAGTGGATGCCGGCGGGTTCCACGTGCTGCATGATGGCGCCCACGACGCTGATCTCACCGTCGGCAATGACATCCACGTCGATTTCCATGGCGTGCTGTAGGAAACGATCCACCAGCACCGGGCGCTCCGGTGAGGCATCCACCGCCTCGCGCATGTAGGTGCGCAGCTCCTGCTCGTCGTACACGATCATCATGGCTCGTCCCCCCAGCACAAAGGACGGACGCACCAGCACGGGGAAGCCGATGCGGTGAGCCACTTGCACGGCTTCTTCCTCATTCGTAGCAGTGCCGGCCTCCGCCTGTTTCAAGCCGATTTCATCCAGCAGGGCAGAGAAGTATTTGCGGTCCTCTGCGAGCTCAATGCTGCGTGGGCTTGTGCCGATAATGGGCACGCCACGCTCCTGCAGGGCTGCGGCAAGGTTCAGCGGAGTCTGCCCTCCGAACTGTACGATGACGCCATCCGGCTTTTCCTGATCGCAGATATTGAGTACATCTTCCAGAGTCAGGGGTTCAAAATAGAGTTTGTCGGAGGTGTCGTAATCGGTGGAGACGGTTTCCGGGTTAGAGTTCACCATGATGGTCTCGTAGCCGAGTTCCTTCAGGGCGAAAGAGGCATGCACGCAGCAGTAGTCGAACTCGATACCCTGACCGATACGGTTGGGGCCTCCGCCCAAGATGACGATTTTTTTCTTGTCGTTCGGGCGCGCTTCGTTCTCATCCCCGTAGGTGGAGTAGTAGTACGGCGTGTAGGCTTCGAATTCTGCGGCGCAGGTGTCCACCAGGCGGTATGTAGGCAGAATGCCCTGCATCTTGCGCTCGGCTCGCACATCGTCCTCCGAGCAGCCGCGCGCCAGCGCGATCTGGCGGTCAGAAAAACCGAGCTTCTTTGCCCGGCGCAGATCGAGCTCTTTGAGGTGCATGCCGGCCTCTGCAAGCTGCTGGAGCTGGTCAAGGAACCACGGATCGATGCCGGTGAGGTCATGGACCTCCTCGATGGAAAAGCCATTCACAAAAGCTGTTTGGAGCCAGAAGATTCGTTCGGCGTGGGGGATGGCGAGTTTGGCGGCGATTCCCTCGTGAGTCGGATTCTGGGGACACTTGGTATCAAAGCCAAAGCCCCAGCGTCCCGTCTCCAGCGAGCGCAGCGCCTTCTGCAAAGATTCTTTGAAGGTACGCCCGATGCTCATCACCTCACCCACGCTCTTCATGGAGGTTGTCAGACGTTCATCGGCCTTCTTGAATTTTTCGAAGGTGAAACGCGGGACTTTCGTGACCACGTAGTCGATGGAGGGCTCGAAAGATGCCGGCGTCTCGCGAGTGATGTCGTTTTTGAGCTCGTCAAGCGTATATCCCACGGCGAGTTTTGCCGCGAGTTTCGCGATGGGAAACCCTGTAGCTTTGGAGGCCAGGGCTGAGGAGCGGCTCACGCGCGGGTTCATCTCGATGATGATCATGCGTCCGGTTTTGGGATCCATGGCGAATTGGATGTTGCTCCCACCCGTCTCCACACCGATTTCGCGGATAACCGCGAAAGAGGCGTCGCGCATGATCTGGTACTCGCGATCGGTGAGCGTTTGGATGGGGGCCACGGTGATGGAGTCTCCGGTGTGTACCCCCATCGGATCCATGTTCTCAATGGAGCAGACCACCACGCAGTTGTCATTTCGATCGCGCATCACCTCCATCTCGTACTCCTTCCACCCCAGCAGGGATTCTTCGATGAGTACCTCAGTGACCGGAGAAAGATCCAGCCCTCGCGCGACAATCTCTTCAAACTCAGTCTTGTTGTAGGCGATGCCGCCGCCGGTGCCGCCCAACGTAAAAGCGGGGCGAATGATCATCGGATAGCTGCCAATCACATTCTTTGCCACATCCCAGGCCTCCGCCATGCTGTGCGCCGTTCCGCTGGCGGGCACATCCAGTCCTATTTTGATCATGGCCTCCTTGAAACGCTGCCGATCCTCGCCCTTGTCAATGGCATCGGCGCTCGCGCCGATCATTCGCACGTCGTTGCGCTCCAACACGCCCTTCCGGTAGAGCTCCATGGCGCAGTTGAGGGCAGTCTGCCCGCCCAGCGTGGGCAGCAGCGCATCCGGTTTTTCTCGCACGATAATTTTCTCCACATACTCCGGCGTGATCGGCTCAATGTAGGTGCGCGGCGCTGTCTCCGGGTCCGTCATGATAGTGGCCGGGTTGGAGTTCACCAGCACCACTTCGTACCCTTCCTCTCGCAGCGCTTTGCAGGCCTGAGTCCCGGAATAGTCAAACTCGCACCCCTGACCGATGATGATGGGACCGGATCCAATAACGAGGATTTTGCGAATAGATGTATCTTTCGGCATGTCGTGCGTGGCTAAACTTGCAGATATATGCCACAATCACGACTGAATTGCAAGCAAAATAACAGTGGCTGCAAGGCGACTTCACATTCGACCCGAGAAAAAGAGAGGGATGAGGAAAGAGAGTAAAAGAGAGGGGGGCAAATTGTTGCCAAAATTGCCACGCAAACACGACTCCTCTCGTGCGCGGACAAGGCGCGCGTCGGCTTGGCTGCAGACGTCCTGCCCCTGAAACCTCGTTTCCTTCGTCACTCCTCCGCTCAGTGGGCTTCGAGGAATCTGACGATATCGTCCTGCCCCTTCTCTCTGGTAATCTGCAGGGCGGTTTTGCTCGCTTTATTTTTAATATTCGGATCTGCGCCGGCATTAATAAGGACTCGAGCGGACTCTTCATTGGCTACATCATGAAGGGGTGTACAACCATTGTTCTCCCGCGCGTTAATGTCTGCGCCGTTAGCGATGAGGGCTTGGGCGAGCGCTTTGTCAGCTACGAGGTTAAATGCTTACAATAAGCTAGTAACAAAAACGGGGGTAGCGGCGATGTGCATGTTCATGAAGGAAACGTGTGAAACTACGCGCAGTATATCTGTTACAGAAGGAAAAGCAAGATCAAACAAGCTTTGCAGCTCCTATTTTTTGCGGCGTAGGCGGCGGCCAACGCGGCCGATGAGGAGAACGAGCAATACGCCTCCGATAATGGGCCACCACGGGTGACCGGAGGAGGAAGCGGGAAGATGCTCCTGAAGCAGTCGGATGCATGTGGTGCGCTTGTGTTTCTGTGCGAGCTGCAGCAGGGTCTTGCCCTCCTTATTTTTGAGCTTGGGATCCGCTCCGGCGTCCAGCAGCATGCGCAGTGTGTCCGGGTCATCGTGGTGGAGCAGCAGGTGCATGGCAGCCGTATTCCCCATTTTTGCTGCGGCATTGACATTGGCCCTGGCATTGATGAGACGCTGCACGCGGAAGCGACGCTTGGCGGTATCGTTGTAGCAGGCGGCAGCCATGAGCGGGGTGAAGCCGTTGGAATCGCCGAGATTGACATCAGCTTTGGCGTTGAGGAGCTCCTGCACGCGGTCGTTGATATCGCCATCCTGCCCAAAGAGCAGGCGCAGGGCAGTACATCCTTTGTTGTCGCGTGCGTTCACATCCTCTTTTCGGGCGATACATTCCTTGAGGCTGTTGAGACCGTTGGGGTCGAGCGCAGCCCGCATCAGCGCCGTGCGCCCTTCGGAATCACGCGCCTTGGAGGCAGTTTTCGAGCCGGGGGCCTTACGTTCATTCAACAGCTTGATGCAGGCGCTCCGGTGGTTCTCCGAAGCTATGTCGAGCATGGTCTTGCCTTCGCCGTTTTTGTGATCCGGCTTCGCTCCGGCGTCCAACAGCATGCGCAGCGTGTCCGGGTCATCATAGTGGAGCAGCAGGTGCATGGCAGCCGTGTTCCCCATTTTTGCTGCGGCATTGACATTGGCCCTGGCATTGATGAGACGCAGCGCGCGGAAGCGACGCTTGGCGGCATCCTTGTAGCAGGCGGCAGTCATGAGCGGGGTGAAGTCGTTGGAATCGCCGAGATTGACATCGGCTTTGGCGTTGAGGAGTTCTTGCACGCGGTCGTTGATATCGCCATCCCGCCCCATGAGCAGGCGCAGGGCGGTACATCCTTTGTTGTCCCGTGCGTTCACATCCCCTTTTTGGGCGATGCATTCCTTGAGGCGGCTGAGACCGTCTGGGTCGAGAGCAGCCTGCATCAGCGTTGTGCGTCCCTCTTTATCTTTCGCGTTGGGGTCGACCTTTTCCTCCTTCGCGCCGTGCTC
>CANQGG010000092.1 GCA_947601655.1 uncultured Akkermansia sp. | reverse complement strand
CCCCTATGATATCCCCCTATGATATCCCCCTATGATATCCCCCTATGATATCCCCCTATGATATCCCTCTATGATATCCCTCTGCCGACGGGATGAAAACCGGATAAAGACAAACTCATGGACGATGTACTGAGTTCGCCCGCTGGCGCGTGGCGCAGGATCTGCTGCTCTGCTCGCCCACTCTCTTCTCCAAGGGCTTTCATGACGGTGAAGGACATTGCCTGGTGGCTATGAACGCCGGTCGGCTCTGCAGCTCCCCTCCAGCACCGCACCTTCAACGGCTACACCGTGGGCACTAACGGGGGAATAACAATTGATTCGCCCCTGCTTGTTTCAGGAAAAGAGCTCCCGCAATTCTTCCCCCTTTCCCGCCCTTTCCAGAATCTCCACGAGCAGGCAGAGATTGCTGGCCCGTTCCAGAGACCTCAGCGAATCCTTCTGTTCTATGTACTCCCACGATTGATTGTAACGCTGCCAGAAATCTCCCGTTCCCGTATTAAATTTTGCAATCGCCGGGTCGTTGATGAATTTTTTGAACATCGACAAGTCTTCCACAAACATATCATTGAATTCCTCGGCTATGAGATCCTTCGCTTCTGGCGGTGGGTTGCCGCTTTCATCAGCGAGAACATGTTCCAGGTTCCTCGACATATAGAATGCGGCGTAACGTATTCCGCAGGTCTCTCGCATCCCGCGAAGAAGCATCATATTCCGCGACTTACACATATTTCTCTCCTCCGCTTTTTCCCGATTTTTTGCGTAGATGTTTTTCTCCGTATACTGGAAACTCCTCTCCTTCTGTCCGCCGCGTCTTTTGCTCGTCTCGCTCCCTATCGGCCTCTCAATAATCGCCGAACTCGGCACAAAAGCCCCATCTGTATCCATTAACTGCAGAACGCACGCCACATCCTCCTTGCGAAAGGAGCTTCGCTGCATTTCTTTCTTCACCAAATCGCCAAGCTTTCTTCTTATGGTTGATGGATCAGATCCGTAATCAGCCGTTACATCCCCATTCACTACGCTGATGCGCAAGTTCAGCTCATCTGCCAGACGTTGAAGAATGCCTCCCAAAGCCACTTGTTCGTTGACACCCTCTACGATCAGGATGACTCCTTTCTTCCGCGTTTTCATTTTGCGTCATATTGAGCTGCTTTGCGGAATCCGCGCGCTATCTCCGAAGAATGGATGCTCGTTTCTACGTCCAGCTTCTCCCCGCCAAGTTGGATGACTCTCATGTACATATTGCGCATATTTGTAGTCGTCTTCACTCGGGAGCTTGCAAAACGTGTGAACCTCTCCTCGGGATTGTTCGTGGTGAACAACACGGAGTAAGCGTCCAGCATCTCCAGCGGACGCAAGTTGTGCGCCGTAAAAATCAGCTGACCTTTTGCACCCTGCTTGAGCGTTTGCAATATCTCGCCGAGCAGGTATTCGTAAATGCCGGAATCCAGCTCATCCACAGCCACCGTCACCCCTTCATGATTGTACACTCCAATAAGCAAGTGCAGGATGGAAATGAGTCGTTTGATACCCTCGGATTCGTACGCAAGAGGTCCCTCAAAGGAGCCATGTCTCACCATGAGTTGGCAGCGTACGCACTTCTCATTCTCGCGATTGATTTCCTCCCCGAGATGCCGGAGAGACAGGGTGCAATCTCTGACCAATACCGGCAGGAGCAAATTGATGGAATCTATGGCTGCCTGGGCAAAGCTGTAGGCAAACACAGGAATCACTCCGGAACCGCTCAGCGGAAGGGGCAACTGCCCGCTCCCTTTCCCGGGGAGATAGACATTGAGCGGTTGGGCAAAGTTGCAAGCTATCAGCCCGGCTTCACTGCGTCCGACAATGATCAGCTTCCCAATGGCGTACTGATGCAAAGCCTCAACAAACCTTGCTTTCTTTTCATCCGCCTTCTGCAACGCTTCCCGCAGTTCTGTGCAGAATATGTACGATACCACATTCTGGGCGCAACCGGATAATTTGAGATCAAGTTCATCGTGGAAATATTCCCTGAGTTTCCTGCGCACATGAGCGTCCTGCACCGCAGCGTCGCTCTTGAATCCTTTTGACACATCGCAGACCACAAGCGCCTCTTTCCGCGCGTACTTTCTGCCCTCTTCCCTGACACGCAGAGCCTCTTTCTCGATGATAACCCCTCTGCGCATCCTGCCTTCTTCCCCCTCCTTTTCGACCCGCTTCATGACCACTTCGTAAAAAAGCGTGTAGTCATTCACTCCATCCCAGTATTGCAGCGCAGCCCTCACCTCCATCCTTTCATCCCCTATGCGCACGAAATTCCCCATCCTTTCATCATCCACCCTCGCTCCTGTCCAGAGCGTCTTCAACAGTCTCATCACCTCAATCACACACGTTTTCCCGGATCCGTTCTGCCCATATATTCCGACGATATCCGCCTCCGTCCCCTTGAATTTGTTCAGTTTGCACGGCATCTCTATCACACCGTGCCCTATTGCCTTGAATCCCTGAATCTCGGTACTGAGTAATCGTATCATTATTTTCTTCATTCCTTAAATCCGGTCACTTTCTAGCACTTTTGGCCTCTTTTGTCAATATAATTTTGCATATATTGGAATAATTTATTCCAAAAACAAAACATTAATACCTTTCCATCCGAAGCCCTTCCTCATGTGTGGTGCAGGGGAGGCTCAATTCCGCTGTTCATTCCCAGGCGGCGGTCGTCAATCGTGGGGCGAATTGATGGATGGCGCGAAAAGTTAATGAGTCTGCTCCGGCTTGCGGAAAATGAGGCTGTACGCCAGCACCACTGCAAAGCAGATCGCCGGTATCGCAAAGGAGGCGCGCAATGCCTGTGAGCTCGTCTTAAGGGCGGCGTTCCATGTGGCGTCGAAGCCCTGCGTGAGCGACAGCCAGCAGCTATCTACGCTGCCGATAATGTCCGCCATCCACGGTGTGATGACTGCGCCGCCCAAAATCGCCATAATCTGCCCGGCCGCGCCGAGCTTCACCACGCGCGCATCCAGCCCGCCCAGCGCAATGCCGTAGATCGTCGGGAACATCAAGCTCATGCAGCCGCTCATCGCCACCAGGCATATCACATTTGCAGAAAACGGCAGACCGCCGATGCTGAACAGCACATGGCTGGGCAAGTACATCACCCCCGCGCAGCACGCGATCGCCGCCACGGCAAACAGCGACATCATGGATGCCGGGTTGTACTTCTTCATGTAGTACGTAGCCACCCACCGGCAGAGAATGAACAGGCCGATGGCCATCGTGTAATAGATGGCCGCCGCGCCGGGGCTCACCCCAAGCTCACACTGGCAATACACGTTCAGCCACGTCCACGCCGCTATCTGCACCCCCACGTAGAAAAATTGCGCCACCACGCCGAACCAATAACGCGGCTTCCTCAGCAGCGCCGCCAGCATCCGCCGGTAACTGCTCATGATCACGACATACGCGATGGGCCCCAGCATCCCGCAGAGAATCCAGCTCACCTTGTTCATCTCCGGAAATGCGAAATAAAGCGCGACAAGCGGCCCCACGGCAAACACCGCCGCCACCAGTGTCCTCAGCAATCCGCCCCCGCCGTTTGCCCCGGTGATCTCCTGCTCGCTCCTGCCTCCGCTGCGCAGGAAGAATAGCCAGATGAGAAGAGCGATGGCGCACAGCCCCACGTACGGCGCGCACACCCAGAACAGCTCGTCGTTGATGATCGCCGCGCGCGCATCCGGCGCCATCTGCGCCCGCTCCGCCGCCGTGGCGGGGTTCAGATTGCCCAGGATCAGCTGCTGCGCCAGCACGATGCCCACCATCGACCCCACAGGATTGAAGGCCTGCGCAAAGTTCAATCGGCGCACCGCCGTCTTCTCCGGTCCCAGCGCGATGACGTACGGGTTGCACGTCGTCTCCAGCAGCGAACACCCGCCCGCCACCACAAAGATGGCGACAAAGTAAATGTCGAAGCTCTGCTGCACACACGCCGGTATGTACATGAGCGCCCCCACAATGTACACCCCCAGCCCTATGAGAACCCCCACACGGTAGGAAAACTCCTCGATGAGGATCGATGCAAAAATCGCCAGCACCGCGTACGCCCCGTAAAACGCCACCTGCACCAACCCCGCCCTCGATTGGTCCATCGTGAAGATCCTCTGGAATGCCGGCACGAGATTATCCGTCATATTGTTCAGCAGTCCCCACAATGCAAAGCATGCTACCAATATAAAAAACACTGCCCTCACGCGCCTCGGCACCACCGGTGTTAAATCGACCGTATTCATAGATATGCAACCATCCAAGACTACCAACACCTTCCCTCTCTGTCAAGGAAGAACCAGGGCAAACGCATTGTTACATGTACCATGGACCATTTTGGATGTACCATGTACCGATGGACGATGACTCACAGCCGCCTCACGGCTGTTCGCCCTGCGGGCAAAAGCTGCGCTTTTGTCCAAACTGCCTTACGGCCGTCGGCAGTTTTGTACCATGTAGCAGAGCGGTTGCCACGGCTCTGCAAGTCCACAAACCTTTCTAACTAACCACCACGCATGTTTTACCCACCACCAATGCTGGCGCATTGCAGCTTCGCGCGCAAGCGCGCTAACTTCATACATGGTACACGGTACATGGTCCATGGTACATCTTCTCAAGAACCTTTCCTGACACAAAAACCGCGTCGCTTCAGAAATTTGCCTTGCTCCTGCTTCGCAATTCCGCGCGCAAGCGCGCTAACTTCCTACATGGTACACTATTAATCGGAGGTGGTATAATCTGAAGAGTTGAGAGGGAAATCCTCAACAGGACTCCTCG
>CANQGG010000091.1 GCA_947601655.1 uncultured Akkermansia sp. | reverse complement strand
CTTTCCCCACCCCAAAATATTAATTCCTTCCCGCCTCATAATTATAGTTGACTTGGTACATGGTCCATGGTACATGAAAGGGTCCATGGTACATCGGTACATGGTACATGAAAGGGTCCATGGTACATGAGCAAATGCGTTTGCACAAAGCGATGGGATGTGGTAGGATGGAAGGCATGGAAGACCTGATACTACCGCACACGATCACGAGTTATGAATGTGGAGCGGATTTGCTGCTCAAGCCGGAGTGCTACCTGCTGTTCTGCCAGGAGATGGCGGAACTGCACGCGTCCCGCAACAAGATGGGCTACGACTGGGTGATGGAGCGCGGCATGATATGGGTGGAGGTGCAGGGGGATTTTGAGCTGCTGCGGCGACCGCGCTGGAAGGAACTCGTGAATTTGCGCACGAACACCGGCAAGGCGAGCCCCCTGCAAGCGAGACGTTTTGTGGAAATGAGCGATAGGGATGGGGAAATCATCGGGCGCGCAGACCTGATGTGGGTTCTCATCGATATCAGGACGCGCCGCCCCATGCCGCTGAAGCGGGCGGAACTGGAAGTGCCGGAAACATGCCCGCCCACGATACAGAGCGCCGCCCCCGAACTGCCGGAGAAAGATGCGCAGGAACTCGGCACGGCCTACATGATCACCTCCCGCCGGGATGTTGATTTCAACGGTCACATCAACAACTCCTCCTACCTCACCTGGGCTCTCGACACGCTGCCGACGGCGCCGGGCGCAGCGCCGCGACGCATCCATGTGCAGTACAAGCACGAGAGCATGCAGGGCGAACCCCTGAGCATCCGCCACCGCGGAGCAGGAAAAACGACAGAGCACGTCATCTGCGGCGGGGAGAAGCTGCGCGCACGGCTGCTGCTGGAGTGGGGCGACTAGGCGCCGATGAGGTCGAGGTAGCTCACCAACAGCTGCTGCCCAAAGAAAAGCCAGACCCACGCCGCAAAGATAAGCGCGGGGCCGAAGGGCATGGGCGCTCCACGCCGCACACGCAGAACGAGCGCGAGGAAGAGGGAAATAAAGCTGCCGCCAACGAGAGAGAAGAGCACGCCCTGCCAGCCGCAGAGGGCGCCGATAGCCATGGCGATCCACGCATCGCCGCTGCCCATGGCTTCGCGTTCCATCGAGTACGCTTCGCAGGAGCCGCTGAGGGAATCGAATTCCTCCAGACTGCGCCGCACGCCATCCGGCAGGATGAGGGAATCTTCCGTGAAGCGCAGTGTCGATACCCCATCGGGGAGAGAGCAGGAGTCAATCATCGCCTTCTCCAGCGAAAGCGAGCAGTGCGCGCCGGTGAAGAGCTGTGCCCAGGAGATGCGGCGCTGCCCGATGGTCATGACGATATCCTCCCCCTCCTGC
Organism: uncultured Akkermansia sp.; assembly: GCA_947601655.1. GTDB lineage: Bacteria > Verrucomicrobiota > Verrucomicrobiia > Verrucomicrobiales > Akkermansiaceae > Akkermansia. The sequence goes on along the minus strand of CANQGG010000091.1, from coordinate 3,689 downwards.
CGGAGTTGCCAGGGCTGCGGGGAGAGAAAACGCTCCCTGCGGCGACCGAAAGCCAGTCGCCCCGCCAACGCGATCAAACGAAAGAGGAGAAACCCGACAACAATTCCGCTGACGCTGCACATCACGCCCTGCAACGGGGAAAATGCATCGGGGTCCGCGAGCTCCGGCGCACTGACGGCAGCGACGAACCCGAGAAAAATGCCGACGACCGACAGCGGGGGGTACACGATCATATCCCGCGCATCCATCACCAGCATGCCCAGCATGCAGGCCATCCACAGACACACGATCGCCTGTACCCAGACAGGCTCGAAGTCCAGCTCCCAGGCGGCAAAACCGAAGAGAAGCCCGCAGGCAAGCTCCACGAGTACATAGCGCGGGCTGATGGGCTGGCCGCAGCAGGCGCTCTTCCCGCGCAGGCACAGCCAGCTGACGATGGGAACATTCAGATACCAGGGGATGGACCTGCCGCAGGAGGGGCAGAAGGAACGCCCCGGGCTGCACACGCTCATGCCCTTCGGGATTCGGTAGACCACCACGTTGAGAAACGAGCCGATGCACGCCCCAATGAGCGCAAATGCCCAGGGGAACAGGGAGAAGGCATCCGGGGAGCAGCATTCCGGCATGGCTCGCATTCTATCAGATCCCGACGTCGCATGCAAGAATTGCCTTGCGATTCTCATTTTGCCCGAGGAAATGATGCACTTTGAGCTTGACCTCAGGCAGGTGCAGGAGTAGCCTGCACAATTATGGGGATGATTCCTGTACTCACCTATGCTGCGGTTGCTGCTCTAGCTGCCGGCACAAATCCCATCTCCCTGCCGGGAAGTCCCGGGTACACGACGATGCCGAGGCATCACTTCCGCGGCATCTTCGAGAATGATTCCATCTCCGGCGACGACTGTAATTATTCCCACGGGACGCGGTTGGATTACCTCTACACCCCCGAACCCACGCGCGCCTATGGACTCAGCCTCATGCAGACCATGTACACCCCGGAGACGCATACCTTCGGACGAGTGGAGGGGGAGCATCCCTACTGCGGATACCTCGCCCTCGGAGGGGCCTTCATGACGCGCGGGGTAGATTTCGGCTGCAGCACAGAGCTGCAGGTCGGCGTGACGGGAAACGCCTCGCTTGCCGGAAAGACTCAGAATGCCGTCCATGATCTTTTTGACATGGAGAAATGGCGGGGGTGGAATGACCAGATCCACTCCGAGGTGACGTTTCAGCTCAGCTCGCGGCAGGTGTTGCGCGTCTCCGCCATGGAATGCAAGTTGCGCGACGATTGGGAAACGGATGGGGCTTTCCAGTTCTACGAAAGCGCCGGCTCCTTCACTGTGGCGGGCGACGTCGGACTCTTCTTCCGCATCGGCAAAAATCTTCCTCCGTCCTTGAGCAGCAATAATATTCAGCCGACACACTTTGCGCTCAATCCCCTGCTCAAGCCGGACTACCGTCGCGATGCGCCGTCGTATTTCCTGCTGGCGGGGTTGAGCGGTCGCTATGTGGCGCGGGATTTAACCATCGACGGCGGACTTTTTCATGATTTTGACCGCAGTTGCAGCCGGAAGCCGTGGCAGGTGGAAGCGCAGCTCGGCGCAGGCGTCTCCTACCACGGGATTGACTACTACTGCGGACTTATGCTTCACAGCCGCACCTACCGCACGCAGGATAAGAATTCGCTCATGGGGGTCTTCGCCCTCGCATGGCACTGGTGATGATGCGCAGCTTCTACTCCGTCCTCTCCAAAACGGCTCATTTTCTGTCGGGCTGCCTGCTCGCCGCAGCTCGCTACGCTGCTCCGGTACTCATGGTTGCGGCCGCGCTTTTTCTCATGCGCAACCACCCGGAGACGTACCGCGGCGGTCTGATGCGCGGTCTGGGCATTGCCGGGGGCGTCGTGTGTCTCATCGGCGCGTTTGCTCTCTCTCGGCGTCGTCTGCTGCGTTTGTCCGTCGGGCTTGTTTTTCTCGCTCTCGCTGCGCTGGCGTTGCCCGGTCTGTTTTACTTCGGCGGACAAACCCTTGATTTCGCTCGCATCGGCGGCGCCATGTGGTTCGGCTCGGCCGGCATGGCCTGCCTCTCCCTCGTGTCGCTCCTTATCGCGGGTGCGCTTGGCTTTCTCGGCTTCCGTGCCATGAGGGCGCCCGGTCTCTGGGCTGCAGCGGTGCATCTCTTCGCGGCGTTGCTTCTGGTCGGCGCTTATGTCGATTTCTACCGTGCGAAAGAAATTCCCATCACCTGCCTCGTCGGCGGTCCGGCCTATCCCATCGGGGAGCAGCCCTTCTCGGTGCAGGTGGAAAGCTATGAGGCGAAACCCTACGAAAACGCTGAGACCTACTCCCTCCTCCGGCACGATGGGGGGCGCTGGCAGAATATCGGCGTTCCGCAGAGGGAGGGCGAATCCGTGCGTTGGGGGAGCGAAAGCTGGCCGCTGTCTCTCCTGCGCCCGGCGCCGGCCGAAGCCGGCGGTTCAGCGCAGAAATACCTGCTGCTCCCGGGAAACCCGCCGCGTCTGTTGCTTCAGCATCCTGCCCCCGTTCGCGAGTACTCCGCTTCCTGCAAACTGGTGGCGCCGCCCGGCTCCTCTCCTCCGCCTGCAGCCGGCGGGGAAGCGGTTTTCCGCCTGCGTGTGAACGAGCCCGGCTCCTTCGGCGGCTGGTTGGTGTACCTCATGAGCGCGGATGCTTCCGGAAAACGCGTGCAGCTTCTCCTGCGGCGCGCGCCGGGTCGTCCCTTTATCTACATCGGCGCCATCGGGCTGACGCTCTGCTCGTTCGCCTGGGCTTTCGGCAAAAAGGAAGAGGAGGTCGCGGCATCATGAGCGCTCTCATCATCATCCTCACTTCCGCTTCCGTGGTGGCTTTCGTCGCTGCCTGCGCGGCGTTCTGCCTTTCCGGCACGCGCCGGGGGCGGTTTCTGCTGCTCGTCGGCTGGGGGCTCGGCAGCCTGCTGTTCATCGCAAATGCCGTGGCGGCGCAGGCTCCTCCCTTTGGCAACATGCGCCATGTGCTCTGTTTCTTCCCGCTGGCTCTGGCTCCGGCGTGGCGGCTTCTCGTGCAGAAACGTCGTCTCCCGCTCAGCGGACCCATAGCAGGCGCTGCCGCCGTTTCTCTCATCGGCGCTCTCTGCATGCCGCTGCAGTCCGCGTGGCGGCAGGCCCCCGCCTTGCAGTCTCCGTGGTTCGTTCCGCATGTGGTGAGCTATGTGATTTCCTACGGTTTGCTTGCCATATCGGCATTCTGTGCGGCGGCGGCTTTCGGCGCAAAGCGCGAGTTGCGTCTGCTGGCTGCCGATGCCGCGGCGCGTCTGGCTTTCCCATTCATGACCTTCGGCCTCTGCAGCGGCGCGCTCTGGGCAGATGCCGCGTGGGGACGCTACTGGTCGTGGGACGTCAAGGAGGTCTGGTCTCTCATCACGTGGCTTGTCTACCTCCTGTATTTCCATCTGGTGGGAAAAACTTCCAGAGAACGGCGCGTCCTTCTCATATTCGGCTTCGTCTGCGTCGTCATCACCTTCGTCGTGGTGAATTTTGCCCCCGCCGTAGATTCCCTCCACAGCTACGCCAAATAAGAAGCAACGGGGCAAACGCATTGGGATGTACCATGGACCATGTACCAAGTCAACTATAATTATGAGGCGGGAAGGAATTAATATTTTGGGGTAGGGAAAGAGGACAAAGCAAA
>CANQGG010000090.1 GCA_947601655.1 uncultured Akkermansia sp. | reverse complement strand
TTGACAGGGAAAGGGGTGAGGCGAGATAAGGCTGAAGCGCGCAAATGGTACCGTGTTGCGGCAGATCGAGGCAGTGACGGGAGCAAACAGATTCGGCAGATTAGTGAACTGTTAGTAAGGATGTTCCCCGCGGAGGAAAATAAGGGCACCGAATTGATTACGACTCTCAGGGGAGCGGCTGAAAAAGGGAGTAAAGAGGCTCAGATGACACTGGGATTTTTTTATACGGAAGGGAGGTTTGTACGCAAGGACATAGCCGAGGCGGAAAAGTGGTTGCGCAGAGCTGTGAGTGGTGGAAAGGATAAGTCAATCGTTCAGCTTGCCGGGCTTCCTCTTATGAAAATAGAGTACTACCGAAAAAAAGGAAAAAAGATCTGAGCACCGGACGAAGTAAATAGTTACATAAACCCATAAAGAAAGAGGATGATGAGGGCACATGGAATTATACAACTGGCGCTGTCACTGGTATGCCTGGGGACGATGTTTGCGCGAGGCGCAGATGAGAGCAGAGCAAGCCGATATTTAGAATCGTCATCATATAAACTGTATTTTGACGGGCTAAAGAAGCAATGGGGCTGGGAAGGAAAGCCGGACTATAGGGCAGCGACCCATTGTTTTGATCTGTCGTCTCTCTTGGAAAATCCGTACGCCCAATTGGAATTGGGGAACGCGTATATGCTTGGCAGGGGAGTGGAAAAGGATGAAGCGAGGGCGGTGGAGTTGTACCGCGAAGCAGCACGTCACGGGGTGTACGAAGCGAGGGTCAATCTCGGGCAGTGTTATGAGCGCGGGATAGGAGTGCAGCAGGATGCAAAGGAGGCTGTGAGATGGTACAGAAAGGCCCGTGCACATACTATTATTAATACTGAGGAAGCGAGTAAGTTGCTCGGTCATTGCTATATGGAGGGGATTGGTGTACGGAAGGATGAAAAAACAGCGAGAAGTATCGATTCATCTGCCGGACGGTACGTTGCACCGCCTTTCCCGTTGGAGGAGATGGACGTGAAGCCACGGGTTTCTGCCATGGCGGAGGGAATTTATCATTGGGATGGGTTCAATAGCACGAATTCCGCAGGCGCGCGTCTCATGATTGGACGCTCGTACACCATGCCCCGGGAAGGGATGGAAACAGGGGTTTACTTAAGCTATGGGGCCGAGCAGGGCAGAGCACGTCACGCGGATGCGCTTTATGAATGCCGTCGGCAAACATTGGGCTACCAAGTCCGTGTAAAGATGGATGTGTCTCATCGTTTTGCGTTCTTTTTAGGAGGCGGAATGGCATGGGCATGGAATGAAGATTTTCGCACGCCAACCGGTAGTTCGCGTACAGTGACAAATCATCGCCATGGAAGCAGTTACAATTTGTGCGTGGGACTGGCGTACAACATTACCGATTCCGTAGATCTCAAAGTAGCCTATGAATTTGAATATGAACCGGAACATTTCCTATGGGTTCCGTGGCAGAGTTCCACGAGTCAGCAGGGAGTGACTTTTGGGGTGCATGCCAAGTTCTGAGAAAGAGGGAAAGAAACCGAAGAATAGGGTACGATTTGTGCGCGAGAGGAAGGAGAAACAACAGTTTCTAAAAGTAGTGGAGGATAACTTGAGGAAGTTGCAGTTTTAACCAACCAACGAATTCAGACAAAACAGATGAAAACGAAACGAATTATGATGACTCTGGGAATGGTGGCGGCGCTGAATGGGTGCCAAAGTGAATCATTGCCGAAGTATTACCACTCGATGAATAACCCGAACATCGAGGAGAGTGACCCCGCATGGCTTGTGAAGCGTACCTCTCAGGGCTACGAGCTGAACATGTGGGGAAGACAGATGGTAGCGGGGGTGGACCCGGCAGCGTATGAAAGTTGGAGCGATGCAATGTTTTCTCACCTCAAGACGTGTAAACGAGGGCTTGAGGCGCAGCAGGCGCTGCTCTCTTCACAGGGACAGCAGGATTACGGGATGGTGAGCGCGAAGCTGAGCCGGGTGCCTACGAAACCGGTTCCCTACGCGGGGCGTTCCTATGGCACGCCTGTTATGTCGGACAGCGAACTGGTGATGAAGGTGGGGGAAGGTTACGAACTGCAACCGTGGCTGCGTACGTGTGCGCAGACTCTCACGGCGCGTCAGGTGTCAGCTCCGCGCACGTATTATGCAGCGTGCAGTGCGATGATGCACGCTGAGATCGCGTTGCGGAAGCACATGGGAGAGCTAACGCCGCAGGGAAAGAAAGACCACCAGCTGTTGCTGGACCGCCTTCGCTATGTTGAGTACGGCTGAGATCCTGGTGTGGCGTAGCCTTTCCTAAACAGTCAACGAACCAACTCACAGGCATAAAACATATGACAAGACGACCAGCAAAAAATAAATGGTTAAGCTCCTCAGGGCAATGGCGAGCGGCGGTGGCAACACTGCTTACCGGCGCAGCTCTGGTCACGACTCCGCTAAGCAACGCGGCTATCTTGTACCAAAGCGGCTCACCGGTTGCGGCAACATCGCAGCAGTATGCGCTGGATGCTGAATCTTACCGGCTGGCAAAAGCCGTGGTGAAGGATCTGGTCTACTCGTCGGAGACGTACCGGACATTCCTAGAGAGCCTGAGTGAGCAGGAAATTGAGAACTCCGAGCTGGCGGCTGCCATCGTGGAGTATTATGAACATTTTGTGCGTCGCCGCCCGCAGAAGGATGAGCGTCACAGAGCCATCTTTTACTTTGGTGATAGCGAGGCGCCGCAAGATGAGGACTTGAAACCATTCCACGCGCGCTGCGAGGAGATACTGATGGAGACCCCTTGCAGATGCACTGAGGGATTTAGCCGAGTAAAAGAAAGGAGGGAACAGAATGAGAAAAACACTGAAAGTGATCGGGATGGGGCTGCTGATGACGGTAAGCCTCAACTCGTGTTGGTTCAATAGCGCAGGGGCGTTCTTCCGCCAAGGGAGTTACAAAGCCCAGGCGAATATTATGGATGCCGAGCCCGGACAATATGTGTATAGCGATGGAAGTAAGTATTATGTGGAACTGCCACGCTACTGCGTAGCCAAGAAATACCAGGTGCTCTACAGCGTGCATAACGAGAAGGAGAGTCCCGTGGAGGTTGTCCGCACCTCAGATAGTGACCTCTATGAGATACCGGCAGATTTCGCGAGGTACCTGATAGGACAAGCGAATTACCCGGATCGAACCAGCGATATGAGTCGCGTACGCCCTGGGGATGAAGATGAACTGCGCGCCAGTTTCACTCAGAAGTATTCCATTGTGCGACCGAAGTCGGACAACTCGTTCGTGTACCATTTCCAGTACAAATCGCCGAATGCAGCGTGGTGGTACACAGCTGGCGTGTTTGAGGCTTTGTGCATCGACTTGCCGATGAGTGTGGCGGTGAACTGCGCTGGAGCGTGGGCTTACCTACTGTACGCCAGGGATAATCCCCCGGGTGGCAGCGGTGGCGGCGGCAGCGATTCATCGCCGCAGTATTATGATGGACATGGGCATTATTGGAACACCGCCTTGGAAGCGGAACATTCTCAGCGTGAGTATTACAATATGGCTGCCCATTGATTTGCGCTCCACTCACATACAGGACGTAGTCACAAATGAGAAGACAAATGTTCACAGAAGATGGTGTCGGTGCGCGGACTGTCGATAATGAAAGCCGCCATGTCGCGGGCATTGTACCCGGCATGGCGAGCTTTTAGGATGAGAAATTTAGGAAAAAGTTATTGCAAATAAATTGAACTTATGAGTACACAGCGATATTACAAGTATTTTGCCTTCATCAGCTACAGCCGACGCGATGAGAAGTTTGCGCAGAGGTTGCAGAAATTTTTGATGGGGTATAAGTTGCCGACAAAGCTTTGCAAACAATACCCAGATCGACCGAAGAACCTGCGTCCCATCTACCGGGATAAGACGGATCTGGGGGTGGATAATCTGAATAAAGGGCTTTCCGGCGGCTTGGAGCTTTCCAAATACCTCATCGTGGTGTGTTCGGTGAATTCGGCGCGGCCGAACAGGGAGGGAAAGAATTGGATCAACGAGGAAGTGCGCACCTTCGTGGGACTGGAGGAAGGAAATGCCGATCGGGTGATCCCCGTGATGCTGCGGCAGAAGGGGGATGGCAGCACGAGCAAGGATTGCACGCCGGAGGCGGTGCAGGAGTTGCATTTGCTGGCGGCGGATGTGTCTGACAAGGGGGAAGAGAGGGTGTTCAGCGATGTGGCGGCGAAGATGTTGGATTTGGCTCCGAATGATCTGTGGGATTGGTGGGACCGCGAGCAACGCAAGAAGCGCATGGTGCGCCGCATATTCGGTGGCATGGCCGCCATGTTGGCGGTGGCAGCGGGTCTGTGGAGCTGGGATTTCTTCGTGCCGCATTACAATTATTACGCGGATTATGTGGAGTTCAACAATATCCCGCAGGGGATTGGGAAGGAGCTCACGAAGGAACAGATTGCGAAGAGAGTGCTTCATTACCGGTTCAGACGGCGGTATGGTAAATTGAGGAGTGTGGAGTCACTCAACTCGGCAGGTTACCCGCGTGTCAGTAGTGAACTCCCCGGGCGTGAGGAGAGACCGGCAGCCGTTAAGCTGGCATATGGAGAGAAAGGACACATTGAGAAGCAGATTTATGAGGACTTGCATGGGAAGGTCGTGCAGACACGTACGGTGTACCCGTCTGCTATTGTGTTCTCAAAGCCAGAAGAAGGAGACAAAGGGAGAGGGGAGAAAGCAGGAATCGTCGGCGGAGCCTCTTTTTCTCTCGGTATGGATGATTCCTTTGGAAATGCTGCCCGTCAGGTGAACAGGAACGTGGAACGCTATGAAGTGAAGAGAGATGCGCGAGGAGCTGTGATTGAGGAGACGTTCCGGAATGTGTACAAATCCCCCGTGCGAAACACAGAGGGTGTGTGGGGACGTCGTTATGAACGAGGTGCGGATGGACGTGTGCTTTCCGTGACGTATATTGACGAGAAGGGGAAGGCAATGCCCGATAAGAAAGGGGTAATGAAGAGAGTATACACGTATAATGCAGATGGAGAGGTAGTGAGGGAAGAGTTTTTTTCGGATGAGGAAGGGAAACGGAGGACGTGTGTAGCGAATGGATACGCATACCGTGAGTTAACGTGGGAGGGAGGGAATGTCGTGCGGGTGAGTTTTTATGGAGTTGATGGGAAGCCGTGCTTGCATAAGAATGGCTATGCCCGAGTTGAGTGGACGTACGATGAGCGCGGGAATACGACTTCGGAGAGCTACTATGGGGTGGATGGCAAGACCCCGTGCTTGCATAAGAATGGCTATGCCCGCCGTGAGTGGACGTATGATGAACGCG
>CANQGG010000089.1 GCA_947601655.1 uncultured Akkermansia sp. | reverse complement strand
CTCGCCCAAGAGCTGTATCGCCAGTTCCGCAGCGAGTATCCCAAAGGAGATGACAAATTCCTCCTGGCAGCGGATGGAGGAGAGTCGCAATACTTCATTAATTCAGTGAGCTAAAGATACCCCAATAAGCTTAAAAAGAACTCACAGAGAAGCAATACTCCCACAGTACTGTGATATAACTAAGTATTCGCGCGAATGTGTATAAAAACTTTTCTCAGGAAAACAAGATGCGGATGAAGAGGGAAGGGAAAAAATAGCAGCCCCGGAAGTGAAAGAATACCTCGAATCCGTGCCGATGTACGAGAAGTCATAAATAATGCAAGACTTCTTCCAAAATATCGTTCTCTGCTGCGTTAATCAGTATTAACTCTTTTTACATAAATAGATTATCAAAAAATTAAACAAAAATTCATCCATATTCCGTCCCTGCACTCCCACCATCCCCGTCGTTCATGGTCATTCCCGAGGGTAATTATGGATGCACCTTAGGTCTACAGCCTCGCTCCTGTAGTTCATCGAGTATCTTCGCTATCGATATATGTTTCGGATTTTGTTCTGCTGCTTTCTTCCTCTCTTCTTCCTCTGCTGCCTTCTTCCTCTCCTCCTCCTTCGCTGCTTTCTCCAGCTCCGCCTCCCTCTTCTTTGTCTCGTAGGTTCCATCCATCTTATTGAGCATATCAACAATCCTGATGAGTCCGCTCCAGTTGCCTTTCTGCGCCTCTGCTTCCGCTTGCTTGCTCAATAACTCCATCCTTCGCTCCCATGTCATCACTGCTGCGGAGTCTGCCTGACTCCGCAATTCTGCGATCAACTTGATAATGTTAGCATTTCTCGCAAGTCGACTCGCATCGGACCTTACCGCAGCCTCACTCTTCCCATTGCAATCAAAAGCCTTGCGATAGGCTACAGCCTGTCGTTCTCCCGACACAATCAGCCGTGCAAACTCCCGCTGTCTCTCAGTTAAATCTCCTTCTTTTGCCATAATCTGTCACAATTTGTCACAGAAAAGAATACAGCCCGCCCTCTTCCGTGTCAACCAATTTTCCCTCAGTTCAATACACCGGATTTTTCCTCTCCTGAATTGTCGCTCATACCCTCGTTAGGATGCACTCCACAGAACCACCTCAATCAGTCAAACGAGGAGAGATGAGAAACGAAGAAGCATGACACACCCCTACCCCGTACCAAACAACTCAAGACAGCGTCTTGAAACGGATTGACAACAAAACGCGACTCGTGATATAAGCGCGGGAGTTGAGCCGCCCCCCCCTGAGAAAGTCTATGATGACGCTTGAGATATTTCGCCGGAAGATAGCAGCGGGAGAACCGCTGGAAGGAGAAGAGATGATTTCCTTCATGCGAGCGCAGAGTGACGCCGCACGGCGCATCTTGTGCGAACTGAACAACGCCTACCACACGCCGCAGGAGGTCCAGAAACTCTTTGCGCAACTTACGGAGCAGGAACCGGATGACACCTTCACCCTCTTCCCTCCCTTCTACACCGACTTCGGTCGCAACATTCACATCGGGAAGCGCGTATTCATCAACTCCTGCTGCCAGTTTCAGGATCAGGGCGGCATCTACATCGGAGACGGCTGCCTGATCGGCCACAGCGTTATCCTCGCCACACTCAATCACCACCTTGCCCCCGAGCGTCGGCAAAATCTTTCCCACGCCCCCATCCGCATAGGTCGCGGGGTATGGCTGGGAGCCCGCGCGACAGTCCTGGCCGGGGTCACCATTGGAGACCATGCCGTCATCGCTGCCGGCGCAGTAGTGACCAGGGATGTCCCGGCGCGTGCCATCGTAGGCGGGATACCTGCCAAAATACTGCGCAGCATTGATGATCAGAGGCAGAGTTCGAGTCCGTCGTAAGCCGGAGAAATGAAGTCCGGAAGATAGGCGGCCAGCGCGCTGTATTCCAGGCGGTGACCGGAGTGAGTGATGTAGCCGCGCCCGGGTTTGAGCTCACGCATGAGCGCCACTGTCTCATCCACACACAAGTGCGTACGGTGCGGCGGGAAGCAGAGACCATCCATCGCCAGAGCATCCAGCCCTCGCAGCATCGGGGCAGATTCCGGCGGCAGCTCCTTGATATCCGGAACATAGCCAAACGAAGCGCCGTCAGCACTCCGGAAGACGTAGCCATAAGTCTCCACAGCAGCGTGAATAACGCGCACAGGCTGCACCTCGATGTCGCCCACGCGGAAGGCTGCACCGCCATGACAGAAGCACCGGGCACGCACATAGCCCCGGTACGTCTGCTTCTCCGCAAGAGCCCAGGGATACATCTCCCGCAAGCGAGCGAGGCACCTCTCCCCGGCGTAGAGCGGCAGCAGCTCATCCCGCTCCCAGCAGAAGGCGCGCAAATCGTCGAACCCTGCCACGTGGTCGAGGTGCTCATGCGTGTAAATCACGGCATCAATGGCGGTGAAGCCAAAACGCAGAGCCTGAGCCCGCAGGTCGGGTCCGGAATCCACAAGCAACCTCGTAGAATGCGTTGCAACAAGCACCGATGAGCGCAGACGCTTGTTGCGAGGATCAGTGGAGGTACAGACCTCGCAACGGCAGCCGATCACGGGAACTCCCGTGGACGTGCCGCTGCCGAGAAAAAGAACCTTCATACGCTAACATTGAGGATTGCTTTCCGGCGGCATTATGGCATAATGGAGGTCGAACGGAAAGCAAATTATGCTCGCGCTGCTCAAGATACGCAACCTAGCCCTTGTCGATGAGCTGGTATGGGAGCCGGGTGCGGGATTTCTGAGCATCACCGGCGAAACAGGCGCGGGCAAGTCGGTCATCATAGGCGGCATCTCACTGGTCCTTGGAGACCGGGCGGATAAGGCTTGCATCCGAAGCGGAGAAACGCAATGTACGCTGGAAGCTCTCTTCCAACTACCGTGCCCGGAGGACATCAACGCGCAGCTTGAGGAAGCCGGCGCGCCGCCCTGCGAACAGGGAGAACTGATCATCCGCCGCATCATCACTCCTACCGGCAATCGCCAATTCATCAATAACTCGCCCGTCACCCTCTCCCTCCTGCGCCGGATCAGCAGCGGCCTCGTGGACATGCATCATCCGGACTCCGCCCGGGGTCTTACGAACCGCGAGAGGCAGCTCGCGCTGCTGGACGCATTTGCAGAGGCATCCGGAGAAGTAAGCTCGTACACGCAAGCCTACCGCGCCTGGCAGCAAGCGGCGAAGGAGTACAGAGAACTTGCCCAGAGCGAAGCTGCCAACGAGCGCGAACTCGACTTTCTGCGCCACCAGATTGCCGAAATCGAGACCGCCGAATTCACGGCGGAAGAGGTTCAAACCCTGGAGGAACGTTGGCAGCGTGCAAGAAATGCCGGTCGCCTGCGCGACACGGCAGCCCCCCTGCCCGCTCTGCTGGATGGCGGCGACGGCTCGGCGCTGGATATCCTGCGGCGAGCAGTGCGGCAGGCGCGAGAACTGGAACGAATGGATGATTCCTGCGCGAAGTGGCTTCAACCACTGGAAGAAGCCGTGGCAAATCTGGACGAAGTGACAGCTTCTGCACAGGATTACCTGGATTCCCTTGAAAGTGATCCCGAGCAACTCGCGAAGCTGGAGGAGCGCATCACCCAGCTGGACACCCTGCGTCGCAAGTACGGCTCAGACTACGAGAGCATCATGGCGCATCTGCAAACCTGTCGTGAAAAGCTGGATGGAATGGAACGCCGCGATGAACGACTCGCAGAGCTCGAGCAGAACGTAAAAGCACGAAAAGGAGAACTTGCTACCGCGGCGAACAAGCTGAGCGCCAAACGTCGCAAGGCCATAACAAAGCTGGAGAAAACATTCCTCACACACGCAGAGCATCTCGGCTTTCGGCAGGCTCTCTTCCGCGTGGAACTTGAACCATCGGCGGAACCCGGACTCCACGGAGCAGAAAATGTCGAGTTCCTCTTCGGTCCCAATCCCGGTGAACCGCTGAAACCGCTGCGTCAAATCGCTTCCGGCGGCGAGCTGGCTCGCGTGATGCTTGCGCTCAAGAGCGCACTGGCGAAGCAGGACGACACTCCCCTGCTCATTTTCGATGAAATCGATGCCAATGTAGGCGGCGAAATCGCCCGCGCTGTGGGAGAAAAAATGCAGGAGCTCGGACGCGACCGCCAGGTTATCGCCATCACCCATTTCCCACAGGTGGCCGCTCTTGCTGCGCATCACTATCTTATCTCGAAAGAAATCGAGCAGGGACGCAGCGTATCGCGGCTCGTTGAACTCCGTGAGAAAACACGCATCGCAGAACTTGTTCGAATGCTCGGCAGCAGCGGCTCCGCTGCCGAAGCACACGCTCGCAGTTTGCTGAAAAATTGATAAATCCTCCATCACATGAATACAACCCGCCTCCTGATAACCTCCCTCCTTTTTCCCTTGCTGGCTTGGATGCTTCCTGCTCCGGTCGCAGCTGAGGGACAAGACCGCGACCTCACCCTCTGGTATCGCGAACCTGGACCTGTGGATGCCCCCAACCTGCCGTGGAATAAGGACGATGCAGGCCGTAGCAAAAGTAACACCGCCAATTATGGAACATGGGAAAGTCGCACCCTGGCCATCGGCAATGGTCGCATTGGCGCCACTCTCTACGATGGTCAGCCCCTAGACTGCCTTGTGCTGAATGAGGTGAGCCTTTGGACGGGCGGACCAAACACCGGAAACAACGGCTCGGGGTACGCCTATGGTCCCTTGTCAAATCAGGAAGAATTCGGCAGCTACCAACCTTTCGCCCAGCTTTTTGTACGCTACGACACTCCGGGAGAAATCAGCGATTTTGAGCGTAGCCTTGATCTGAAGGACGCTACAGCGCGTGTCTCTTACACGGAAAAGCGCGGCGATGAGCTTATCAAACACGAGCGCATGTCATTCACCAGTAAACCGGATGATGTTATCGTGTACAGCGCCAAAGTTGATCAACCGGGAAAACTCAATGCAGACATCGCCCTGCTCCCCTTCCACACGGTGAAATATGCCAAGGTGGGGACGAATGAATTCATCATGTCCGGCACATTGGCGAATGGTGAAAAGTTTGAGGGTCGAATCCTCGTGCTGACTGAAGATGGAACCTGTTCCATAAGTGGTCCGTGTGCGAAATTCGAAGTCACTTATGAAGGGAAAGGAAGTGGACAACATCCTGTGTATGACGGCACAAAAGCGCCCTATCTCAAAGTGCGAGACGCGACAAAGTTCACCGTGCTCATCTCCCTCGCAACAGATTACAAAATGGATCCCAAGTCGGGCTGGAAAGGCGAAACGCCGGACAAACGCAACGCCCGTACGCTTGCCGCCGCTCGCAAGATTGATCTCGCTACTCTTCACAAGCGCCACGTCAAGGATTATCGCTCCTTGTTCAACCGCGTTGCGCTGCGGTTCGACTCAGGCACGCCTGAGGATCGCAAAAGCATGCCCATCAACGAACGCCTCGAGGCCTACAAAAAAGATCAGACTGATCCGGAATTGGAAGC
>CANQGG010000088.1 GCA_947601655.1 uncultured Akkermansia sp. | reverse complement strand
TTGTGGTTGATCTGCCCATTGCAACCGGTCGTAGCGTACATAGTGTAGAAATTTTTTGTGGGCTGCCAGGCGGTCATGTAACCCCAGTTGGCCCACTCCAGCGGTAAACAGGGGTTAAAATTGAATGCCCTATTGGTAAGATTGCCGCTCCAGCTTTCTGAATAACCGTTCTGATCCAGAAAATCCGTGGTATCGATGGTGCCGATCATGCCGACCCACTTGCCATTGAAGCAGCTGTACCCCAGAGCGAGGTTCGGGATAAAGAGGCCATGGCCGCCACGAGCGCTACCCTGGGGATTGCTCAGTGAACCGATGGAATCCTGGACACTCCTGCTGCGCTCGCTGTAGCCGACACCCTGCCCCCAATCCAGCTCCACGGAAAGAAAGAAACCCTGGCTGTTGTCGCAATCTTTCGCGAGAAACCAGGTGGCATTCACCACGTTGTTGGTAGAGAGAAAATCGCGCCGCCCGTTCACCATGTTCTGCGGCAGCCCCGCGTAATTCATGGAGAGGGTAGCCGCGTACTGCAAACCGTAGCGGGAAAGTCTGGTCTTGAGACCTTGCGCCGCAGTGGAAATTCCATCCTCCCTCACTACTTCGCAGGGTTCAATGCAGGTGTTGCCCGGCACAAAAAGGCTGTCCAGGTACGGCATAAACCGCTGCGGCCTCGCCGGAAAGAAACGCCAGCCACGGCAGCTGTTTTCCTTCCCGCTGCCGTCCAAATATACCTCGATACGCCGCAGTAGCGTTTCATGCGTTGGTACACCGGGGTACCGCGTGGCCTGCTGCTCGCGCGGGTCACTCATGCCTTCCTTAAGACTCGCGCTCAGCTCATGCTCCTCCAACAGATATGGCAGATACCCAAAAAGCGTCTCGACATACTGCAGGGCAATCTGCGCTTGCGCAAAACTACACAATGTTATCATAATCAATATGATGCATGCATAAATCTTCCTCATGACAGCAATGAGACGTCCGGCTTCTTCCACCTGTTGCATAACAATTAGGAACAGAGAAAGCTCCCTCTTTTGGCTTCACATCAGCGTGGGAGAGTGGTAAAGTGGGCGCATGGCAAATAAACCCGTAGTTCTCATCATCCGCGACGGCTGGGGACGCAACCCAAAGGGCCCGGAAGCCGCTCAGAAAACCGGCGATGCCACTGTCCTGGCACGCACCCCCTTCACTGATCACTTGCTTGCAACCTGCCCACACGCACTGCTGGGAGCCAGTGGACAGGATGTCGGCCTGCCGGATGGGCAGATGGGCAACTCAGAGGTGGGTCATTTGAACCTAGGCGCCGGGCGGGTGGTGTTCCAAGATCTCTGCCGCATCTCCAACGCCATTGCTGATGGTTCGCTGGCGGATAACCCGGTCATCAAAGAAGCCTTTGCAAAAGCGAAGAATAGTCGCCTGCACCTACTGGGACTCCTCTCTGACGGCGGGGTTCACTCCCACATCGATCACACCATTGGCATCGTCAAAATTGCTGCGCAGATGGGCGTGAAGGATATCATGATCCATGCTATTACTGATGGGCGTGATACCGACCCCAAGAGCGGCGCTGCATTCCTCGAGCAGCTACAGAAAGCCACGGAACCTCACGGCGCCCGCGTCGCCACGGTCATCGGACGTTTCTACGCCATGGATCGCGACAAACGTTGGGATCGCGTGAAAATCGGCTGGGACGCCATTGTGCTGGGACGCGGTGAGCAGTGCACCGACTCCCCGGCAGATTACGCGCGCAAATGCTACGAAGGGGGCACGACGGATGAGTTCCTCAAGCCGGCTATCTTCTGCGAAGGGAATGAACCGCGCATCCACGACGGCGATGTGGTCTTCTTCACCAACTTCCGTGCGGATCGAGCCCGCGAGCTGTCCCGCGCTTTCTTGTATGAAGATTTTGACGGCTTTGAGCGCGAGGTGCAGCCGAAGGTACACTACATCACCATGTCGGAGTACGAGGCATGCTACCCATCGCCCATCGTCTTCGAGCAGGAGAAACTCGACAACATTTTCGGCGAGGTCATCTCTCGCGCCGGTCTGCGCCAGCTGCGCATTGCCGAAACCGAGAAATACGCCCACGTCACCTTTTTCTTCAACGGTGGCGTAGAGACGCAGTTTGAGGGCGAGGATCGCATCCTGGTGCCCTCCCCGCGCGAAGTGGCAACCTACGATGAGAAGCCCGAAATGAGCGTGGCGGAAGTGGCGGAGAAATTTGTGAGCGCTATCGATAAGTTTGACGTGGCAATCATGAACTTCGCCAACCCGGATATGGTGGGGCACACCGGTTTCCTGAACGCCGGCATCGCCGCTTGCGAGGCTGTGGATGCCGCGTTGGAGAAGTGCGTAACCCGCATCCGCGAGCTGGGCGGCTGTTGCCTCATCTGCGCTGACCACGGCAACTGCGAAAACATGATCAACCCCGACGGCACCCCTAACACCGCTCATACCACCAACCTCGTGGACCTCATCTACTGCGGACCGGATCAGGATGCCGTCAAAGTGAGCGACGGACGCCTGGCGGACATCTCCCCCACGCTGCTATCGCTCCTGGGTATTCCTCAGCCGAAGGAAATGACCGGTCACAGCCTGGTGGCTCCACGTTGACAGCAGAGTCCTGCACCTGTTCCTCTTTTCCAAGTACCGCCCGCGCGAGTTTGTTCCCGCGCGGGCGTTTTTTCAGTAGAATATCCATGAAGTGGAAACCTCTATCGGATAGGTTGATGGACTGTAAACTACGCGAGAAACGTCCTCTCTCATCCGCGAAAGGAATCATTGCTTCTCTCGGATATGTTAAGGGAAAAAACGTGGAGCGAACAAGCCACTCCGCACGGTTCCCTTACCTATTTTCACCTCATGCCCAGGGACGAGGACGATGCCTTGTACGTATGAGACCACTTCCAGCATGCGATTCCAAACAGATAATACCGGTTTTTCATCCTGCAAAAATTGAGCGTGGATTGATCCTTACGACAAACGCGAAACAAGCCACCCCATTTCCGCGAGGTACGCACCCAATTGCGCGCGATAAGAAGCCGAAACCTCTCGCGCTCTGCAGACGGAACATCCGATCGAGAGAGAATCTCCTGCTGAACAAAACGAATTGCTGCCCTCTCCACACAAGCAAAGGCTGCATTGTCACCGGCTATAAGTCCGTATGCACTCTTACACAGTCCCAGCCAAAAATGTGTAAGAAACTTGATACGAACCTTCACCAAGTCGTGCTCCACATGGTACCGCCATATTAAATTAGCAATCTGTACAAGATCCAACGCGCAGTCCACGCTTCTGCGAGAAGTCCCTATGATACCCTTCATATGCCGACGGTATATGTAGAGCTCCTTTGGCACGAAACATATGCGGGTTATATGCGCCGTATAGCACGAGTAGAAGTAGCTATCCTCAAACTTCAATCCTTTTGGAAAACGCAATCCTTTGCCCTCAATGATTTCTCGTCGGAAAATTTTATTGCATGCGCTCGGAGCGCAACGAAGCAATAGCTCATCACTCACTTGAACTTCCCCATGCCCGGGTAAACGGAAATTTGCTGGTGTATCCTTCCAATCCCCCTCAAACGCCTCTTTTATTTCGCATACTGCCATATCTGCTCCGCCCTGCATAGCCTCGAACATCTCCTCACACATGGTAGGAGCATACCAATCATCGCTATCACAAAACATGACGAGCGGCGCCGTTGCCTCGCCTACTCCCGTATTCCTAGCCGCACTTAGCCCTCCATTCGCTTGCGTAATCACTCGAATCCGCCTATCTCTTGCAGCATACCCCGACAGGATCTCCGCACAGCCGTCTGTACTTCCATCGTTCACACAAATGATTTCCACATCCTGAAGCGTTTGATGCACAAGACTATCCATACATTGACGCAGATAGGCTTCTACATTGTAGACCGGAACAATAATTGAAATCTCAGGCATCTTGCTGACATGGTTGAAAACGCGTAATCCATTACCGTGCACGTACGGAGAAGGCAATTTCAATGCACTGATTATCTCTTTTTGAAAGAGATTTGCAGGATAACGCTTTGCAATAAGTTTGCGATAAGATGATTCCAAAAATCTCACGTCCTCAAATCTAGGGGAGCATAGGGATATGAATATTCTCTTCTCTCTCTTTTGTAACCTCTTTTTGAACTAATTACGATTTTTGTCTTGTATATCTCTTTCAAAAAGAGATATACAATGTGGGGCGCACTGCCTTCCTTTTTTGCAAGTCCGTTTGTGTTAAGCAACGGCGGATCCGTCGATATCAGTTCAAATGTGCATCAAGCAGCCGATAGAGAAAGCAGAAGTTTGCTTTAGTCTCAACATCTTTACCTCTCTTCCTGGACGGTCTGGGTGAATGAGCATTCTCCCAATCTGAAGAGGTCACGACGGACAGGCTTAATCCGGCTGATATACCAAACTACAGCTTTACACCTCTGATTCAGCTTTGAGTCCAGCCACAGTTTCCACAATAGGAACTGCTTCTATCGTACAAATCCCTTATTTGTAGTCAATTTATGAGATCCACGAAATGACTTATACATTCCTTTGGTTCAAACCGACTAAGTCCCTCCGTAGCTTTTGCCATCCTCTCCGCACGCTCATCGGAAAACTTCACAAGTTGCTCCAGCACCTGAGCCAGCGCCCCTGGATTTTCCGGTTCAAACAAGTAACCAGCTTGTCCCTCCATAAGCACCTCTGCCGGACCGGAAGGAACATCCGAACTCACTGCGGGAACGCCGAGAGCTTGAGCCTCTACAAGAACCTGTCCAAAGCCCTCCCCTGTAATTTTTGTCGAGGACAAGATAAGCGCCTCTGCTTGCCGAATAACAGGATATGGGTTATCGAGCTGACCAGTAAAAATGATACTCTCTTCCATGGCATCCCGAGCAGAAATCTCCTCAAACTCTCGTCGAAGAGGTCCTTCCCCTACGATAATGAGGTAGTATTCCTGGTGTTTTTTGTGAAAAATCTGGAAAGCACGAATAATAGTTAGGACATCCTTGTCCGCGTCCAAACGCTGCACCGCCACAAAGTAGGGATGAGGAAAAGCCCATTCCTCCTTCAGACTGAGCGAACGAATTTTATCAATACTACATGGATTATAGATGCAATGAATTTTGGAGGAGAGAGTGGGGTACAAACGTTTGAAACCATACTCAAAAGCTTGACTCAAGCATACGATAGAGTTGTACAATTGAAAGTGCTTCTTTTCATACAAATAACGTTTGCTACCGTGACAAAAACCTATCTTTTGCTGTGAAAAACTGTACAAATAAGGGGCAAAAGAAAAATTATGAAAATCAATAATGACATCGTATTGCGCCACAAAGACGGGCAATGTACGTTTCACAGTACGCCATATACAGAATTTATGATATTCCCGTACTCGCCGCGCCCAAAAGCCCTTTCCCGTCTTGGATGGAATGGTCACTCCGATGATATGTAGCGGGAAGTGGTGTTTCTCGAAAAAGTTTAAAAAGAAAGAATCCGTTACGGGAGTAAGACATACTACCCCACAATCGTACTCGCCCAAAGCCTGCAACTGCTCCATGTATATCAACAACACCTTTTCAACACCTCCCATGATAATTTGGGGCATGCAAAAAAGAAGTCTTTTCTTTTTTGTCTTTAGGGTCTTATATTCTTGATTTTTTATGGCTCTCATCAAAGAATCCAAAGTAACTTACCAACAAAAGTTCCATTCGCTCGGGTAAGATTATCTCTTTTTGAAAGAGATA
>CANQGG010000087.1 GCA_947601655.1 uncultured Akkermansia sp. | reverse complement strand
GAGGAGGGAGTTACCAGCCTTGTTTTTGTGGTTAAAGTCTGCCCCGGCTTCACGGAAAATAGGGAGCGCGCGGGCCATTTCCCGGGTGGGCATGCCGAATTTTTTTGTGGATAAGAAGTGGAAAAGGAGGGAGTCACCGTTTTCATCAACTTCATTCGGGTTTTCGCCCGTTTTGAAAAATGCTCGGAGGACGTATTGGTTAAAATCGTCCGTGCCGAGGTTTCTTTTCTCCTGCGTCCAGGCAATGAGATTGGGGGTGTAACCGTGGCGCTTGAGGATTTGGATGATGTCAACGTAGTCCTCATAGGGGAGAAGGGGTCTTGACACGTGACCGCCTGTCATATTACCGAGGAGGAGGTTGGTCATGTCCTTGGGAATGCGCGCGCCGAGCTTGAGCAGGGGTTCCAGTTTCTCCGGTTCCACGACCTGGAGTTCTCCGGGGTCGATTCCTTTTTCCTTGAGCAGTTTGACGACCTCCACCGCACCTTCCTTCATAGCGAGAGTCATCGCGGAGGTTTCTCCGCATTTCACGGTTGGGTCCACTCCGGCATCCAGCAGTCGCTTGGCAATCTTGCCGCCCCAAATGCCGTTGACCATGAGGGTGGTCTTCCCTCTTTTTGCTAGCGGGTCGGCTCCGGCGTCGAGCAGCATGAGAGCCAGCTTCTCCCGTCCGGCAGAGGATATTTCCGACCTCAGTTTGTGAGTGAGGATGTCCCTGGGTACGTCCGCCCCTGCTTTGATCAACTGCTCCACCATGCTCAGGATGTCCGCTTCGGCTTTCTTGCTCACACGGCAGGGGAGTTCTGCATAAGATTCTCCTCTCCCGCCGCAAACGGCATAATAGATGACGCCATTCCCCTCAGAATCTTTGGCGTGCACATTTGCCCCGGCCTCCAGCAGCCGTTTCACAATCTCGGTGCGGTTCACAGCATTTTCCGCCTCTTCCGTTGCAGAATTGGCGGCTGCCATTAGTGGGGTCATGCCGTAGGGCGCATCTTGATCATCCTTTGCCTTTTTGCCCGGTGTGTTGGGGTTCGCTCCGTGGGCAAGGAGGAGCTGTACATCCGCGAGGTTAGCCTCGTCCGCCGCTTGGTGAAGAAGCGTTGCAGAGTTGTAGTACGGCAGAAACCCATAACCGATGGGCCTCATTACCACGGACAATGTGTTCAGAGCATCGGCATTTGCTCCGGCGTCAATGAGAGCGAGGATAAAGCTTGCGCCTTTGTAGTAGAACTTCTTCAAAATTTTGTCCGGATCCTGAAGCGTTGCGCCCGCCTTGAGGAGTGTTCGCAGCATGGCCCCGTCGCCCTTGTTGATGACCGCCTCCATGAGCTTTCCGTTCTTGGCGTCCAGACCGGCGTCCAGGAGAGCTTGCAGTGTTTTCTCATCGGAGATGGAGGAGAATATATCCGGATTTTGGAGCAGAGACGGATCTTGTTTCAGGAGCGCAAGCACAGTTTCTTTTTGCTTCAGTCGAAGCGCGATTTTTATTTGAAGCAAGGGATCGACAATATCCGTCTTCACCCCGAGTGCGCGGAGGAGTTGCAGCGGTTCCGCTTCCACGCTGGAGAGATCCTCCGGGAAAGAGAACTTCCTCGCACCAAGGCGATAAAGCAGGGCAAGTTCCATCGGATCTCCATGAAAATACTCCATCTTCCGTCCCTCTTCCTCTTTTTCTTTCAACAACTGGTTGATCACCCCAACCTCTCCCATTTCTCTGCCTTGATACGTGAGCATGTCACGTGCTTCCTGGCGGCTCAGCGGCTGTTTTTCTTTCTCGAGCGCCGTCAGAAAATCGGCCATGTCTCCGTGAGCCACGCTGCCCGCCGTCTTTCCCTTCTTGCTCTTAATGGTGGCATCGGCACCCTTCGCTACGAGCCAGGAGACGGCGAGTTTGTTGTTCTGCGCGGCGGCGTGCATGAGGGCGGTTTGACCGAGCTTGTCCACGGCATTCACGTCCCCGCCCTTTTCGATCGCTTTGAGCTTTTCGAGCAGGGACGCCGCCTTCTTCTGTTCCTTGCTGAGTTTTACCCCTTTCTCCTGCTTCCCTGTGCCGATTGGAAAGAGCAGCTCCACTCCCTGCTGCGGCGCGGGCGTTGCCGCTTCCTTCTCCTGACCGTTCGCTGCGCTTAAGCAAATCAGCACGCTGACGATCAAATATGTTATAAAACGCTTAAGATAAGCTAATAACAAATCGGGGGGGGGTAGCGACAGTATTTGACATAATAAACCGTTATAAGGCAGCGGACACTCTACCAATTTTTACCTCGGCGTACAAGCAAATATTGCACCATTGGCGAATATGATATGCAGAATGCGCTTGAGTTACTTTCTACGTGGAGGGAAATCTGCGTCGCGCATGCAAGTTCGACTGACGTTTATTCGGGGTGTGATGGATTGATTCGGCGGTCGCGGAGGGGGATAGAAGGAAATTGGGGGGCTTGTTCCCAGAGCGTGGGGCTCGTGTTTCACATGATGATTTGTGGAACTTGACAAGCATGGTAGACTGACTGCATGGTGCAGGCTTATTTAGAGATGACAACGGAGATACGATGGTCGAAGCTTACCCCGGGGCGGGCGCGCAAGGAGATCCCCAGGGCGCTGGAGATGGCGAGGGCAGCGATTGAGGAAATTTGCCAGGTAAAAGAGCCTGTCTATGAGAACAGCTTTGGCACATTCGAAAAGAGCGACGAGGCTCTGAATATGGGATGGCAGAGACTGAGCCACCTGCGCAGCGTATGCGATACGCCGGAGCTGCGGGAGGCACTGGCAGAGCTGATGCCGAAGGTGGTGTCGTATTCTGTGGAAACACTGCTCAA
The DNA here is from genome assembly GCA_947601655.1 of uncultured Akkermansia sp. GTDB lineage: Bacteria > Verrucomicrobiota > Verrucomicrobiia > Verrucomicrobiales > Akkermansiaceae > Akkermansia. Next base: position 3,114 of record CANQGG010000087.1, on the reverse strand, counting down.
TGAACGGCTCTATGCTGTGCTTAAGCGCGCGTCGGAGCAGGAGTGGGTGCATGAGCTTTCCGCAGTGCAGAAGCGTTATGTGGACGAGACGCTGGCATCTTTCAAAGAAAACGGGGCAGAGTTGGGCGCCGAGCAGAAGAAACGCATAGGGGAAATCACAACACGACTTGCGGAACTTTCCCGAATCTTCGGAGAGCGGGTACTGGACTCTACAAACGCGTGGGAATACATTGTACGAAACGAAGAGGAGCTGAGCGGATTGCCGGAATCTGCACGCGAGGCTGCCCGTCAAGATGCTCTGGCGAAGGGATACGGCAGTGAGCAAGAACCCGCATGGCGCTTTACTTTACAATTCACCTCCGCCCGTCCGGTTCTGGCTTATGCCAACAGCGAGGCGCTACGTCGCAAGGTATGGGAAGGCTTGCAGACGCGCGGAGCGGGGAAGTACGACACACAGGATCTGATTCGCGAAATGCTGGAATTAAGGGCGGAGAAGGCGCATCTGCTAGGTTTTGGCAGCTATGCAGACTATGTGACTTCGCGGCGCATGGCGGGAAGCGGCAAGCGTGCGCTGGATTTCATCAATCAGCTGCATGATGAGGTTCAATCTGCGTACATGGAGGAGCAAGAGGCTGTACGCGTTTACGCAGAAAAGGCTGCCGCCAAGACGATCGACCGCATGCTGCCGTGGGATGTCGCCTACCGTACCGAGCAGCTGCGCCGCGAGAAATACGACTTTGACACCGAGCAGTTACGTCCATATTTTCCCATGCAGAGGGTGCTTCGTGGAATGTTCTCCATCTATGAGGAACTCTACGGCATCCGCATCACCGAACGGCCCACACATTTTCGCGCGCCGGGCAATCCCCAAAAAGCGGTGGCGAACTCTGTGGAAGTGTGGCATTCGGAAGTGCTTTTCTTCGAGATTCACGATGAGAAGAGTGGGGAGCATCTGGCTTCTTTCTACGCGGATTGGTACCCACGGGAGAGCAAACGCGGCGGAGCATGGATGGACTGCCTTATCTGCGGCTGCCCGCCCAAGGAAGGCAACCCAAGGCGGCCGCATATCGCGCTGATGTGCGGTAATTTGAGTCGTCCTGTGGGGGATAAGCCCGCGTTGCTCAGTCATGAAGAAGTAGTGACAATTTTTCACGAGTTTGGACATTTGCTGCATCAGGCCCTCAGTGATGTTGAGATATCTTCTCTCGCCGGCTGCAATGTGGTGTGGGATTTCGTGGAGTTGCCAAGCCAGATCAATGAGAACTGGACCTGGCAGAGCGAGGCGTTGGATCGCATCACACAACATTATGAAACGGGTTCTCCTCTTCCGCCAGAGATGAAAAAGAAGATGTTGGAGGCTCGCAATTTCGGCAGCGCGACGGCGTTTATGCGTCAGCTTTCCTTCGGCAAGCTTGATCTTGAGTTGCACCAACATACTGCGCGGTATGCCGGTCGCGATATTGAGGAGATTGACCGCGAAATTCTCTCTACCTACCGTGTGCCGCTCGCCAGGGAAGGCAATAGCATGCTGCGCGCTTTCACGCACATTTTTGACGGAGGCTACGAAGCAGGATATTACTCCTACAAATGGGCTGAGATGCTGGAGGCGGACGCTTTCTCCCGGTTCCTCAACGAGGGAATCTTCAATCCGGTAACCGGACGAGATTTCCGCCGCTGCATCCTTTCCCGCGGTAACAGTGAGCCGCCCGCCAAGCTTTTCCATGATTTCATGGGACGGGATCCTGATACAAAGGCCATGCTTATTCGGGCGGGTATCAAATGACAGCGAGTGCGTTGTCACCACTCGTCAAGTTTCAAAAAATATTCAGGGGATATGCAGAAGCATGGGGCGGATTATTATGCACATAAATAATCGCAAAATCTCATTAGTGTCTTTTTGTTGAAGCCGGTTTGCCGTAGAATTACCAAAATCTGAGTATTTCCGGCTTGCTTTTTGCCGGGAAAAGCATTCATAATGGACAGGGGGATTTAACTGTTACCATGAAAAAGAAAGTTCTCATCATATCATCCAGTGCGCGGAAAGGCGGGAATTCGGATACCTTGTGTGATGCGTATGCAGAGGGAGCGAGAGGGGCAGGGCACGAGGTGGAAAAGGTGCGTCTGGCGCAGTTGCGTATCGAGCCGTGTCTGGGGTGCTATGTGTGCGAGAGGACAGGGAGATGTGCGCAGCAGGACGACATGGCAGCATTGCTGCCCAAACTCAGGGAAGCGGACGTTGTGGTTCTGGCGAGTCCGGTGTATTTTTACACATTATGTGGGCGACTGAAAAACTTTATCGACCGCACGTTGCCACTCTATCCGTATGAAGGTTTCGCCGGTAAGAAGTGGCAGCTCATCATTTCCGCTGCCGAGGATGAGAAAGAGAACATGCAGCACGCTGTCGGGGATTTCATGGGCTTTATGGAGTGTATGGAGGAGCCAGTGATTGCAGAGCCTATCTACGGTATCGGCGCCTGGCAGATGGGGGATATCAAGAATAAGGCAGAGGTCATTCAACAAGCCCGCGCGGCAGGAACTTATGCGTAGGATGATAGAAAGAGTGGTGAGGGTAGTTTTCAGTCCCACCGGCGGGACAAACTCTGTGGCAAATCTGCTGAGTGCGCAAATTGGGGAGTTCGATAGACAGATTGATTTGACCGATGCGAAGCTTGATTTTTCCCGGGAAGAGGTGGCTCCGGATGAAGTGGCGGTGATTGCTGCTCCATCGTACGGCGGACGTATTCCTCGCCTGGCTGCACAGAGACTGGCGCAGGTGAGGGGGAACGGGGCTCGAGCCGTAGTGGTAAGCGTGTATGGGAACAGGGATTATGAGGATTGTCTCGTCGAGCTGCAAGATATTGCTCAAGCCGTCGGGTTCCGTGTGGTGGCAGGGGTTGCGGCGGTGGCTGAACATTCTATCGTACACCAATATGCCAAGGGGCGCCCCGATGAGGAGGATGTGCAGCAACTGCGGGAAATCGGCAATGATATTGCGAAATTCCTTCAAAGGGATGTTCCTTTTCAGAGACTGACCCTGCCGGGGAATCGTCCCTACAAAAAGGATTTCAGCATGAGACTTGTCCCGCAGGCCACTTCCGCCTGCACCGGCTGCGG
>CANQGG010000086.1 GCA_947601655.1 uncultured Akkermansia sp. | reverse complement strand
GGAGAGGCAGATCTGCGCTCGGGTTCCAACACATGGAGTGTTGGCGCAGGAGCCAGTGTCATGTTCTGATAGATCGCATCACAGAATGAGCATTTGTGCGCCGGGCAGGGGGGCCTATCCCACGCCCGGCGCACTGCGTTTGTCTCCCTGGTCTCGTTTTCGCTTCCCCTCTCTGTGCGGGGGAGGCTATGGTCGTGAGGGAACTGTGGCAACCCTCAGTGCACATGACCGTGGTTATTTTGAGACCGGAATGAACACAGCAGACAGATTGCAGCACCAAGGAAAAATGATTCTATGTGGGTTTTGAGCTCATAATTCATTTCTTCTTAATAGAAATAGAAGACTGACATCTGCTCATCTCTTTCCAAATGCGATAGTCAACTAAAAAACTAACTAATTCCTATTTTTCAAGCGGTAAGAACGTTTTCAAGGGAAAATTTGAGAAATGTGTCACAGATTGAATTGATAGAAGATTTTGCTCTTATCATTTTATTATCATCATATTGAAAATTGTATCAAGCTCATCGCATTTGGAAGGAGATATACTACGCCCATTCGTTAGACAGTAGCATCAAATCTCCGAGAAGGATACGCTTACACCATGCAGACTAATCTTAACCTCCTGATTTTTAACCCAATAATAATACAATCAACCATGAATAAATGCATCATACCACTGGCAGTTGTCGCATCCCTGGGCCTGAGCAGTTGCTATTTCAATTCGGCGGGACATTTGTTTGACAAGGCGGGGTACAGTGCTAAGGCCAAGTCGGAGGATGCCAAACCGGGACAGTTCGTCTACACCGATGGCAGCAAGTACTACGTGGAACTGCCGCGTTACCGCGTGGGTAAGCCAATTAAGACTCAGTACTCAGTAGGGGAGAAAGATAAGCGCACGGAGGAAATCCGCGCTACCGGAGGCACGGATGTCTTTGAAATCCCGGCTGACTTCGCCATGTATCTCACGGGTCAGAGGAAGTCCCCCTCTACACCTTCATCAATGACGAAGGTGGGGAAGGACATCATTACCACGACCGCCACTACCAAACTCCCGATTGTATTCCCGGGTGGTGCTTCATCCGTGGACTACAAGTACAGTTCCGGGGCGGCAGCCTGGTGGTACACAGCCGGTATCTTTGATTGGCTTTGCGTGGATCTTCCCATTACCTGCGTGGAAAACTCGCTGGCCACGGTAGGCATACTCTGTATGGCGTATCTGGAGATGGGGTCAACCGAGTCTTCCTCTCCTACCATTTCGACTGATCCGGACCAGCTTCAAGCAAATCTTGAGTCCGTTAGGTCGACTGCCAATCAACGTGGGTATATGACGGTGGAGGAGGCTCAATACGCCGCGCGCTGCATCAAGGATTTGGAACAAGCTGCGGAGAATGAGTTGGCAAAAGCGAACCAGACTTATGAAAATGCAGATACGTACGCAGGCCTGTCCAATTACAACACCGGACAGTATTTGATTCGTCATTCTGTGAGAAATAATGCCAGAGCACAGGCCCGCCACGCTCAAGAAGTACGGGATGCTACTGACGCCTGGACGGCTTGGTTTAACGCGATGAGCTCTTCCGGAAGGATTCGTTAATAGCACACATATCCCCTGTGACTTCTACGGTACCCTGAGCAAAAGAGCCTGTGAGCAGCGCTCCTCGCAGACACGCGGGGAGCGTTGGGTTCACCAAGGCGGGGAGCAAACGCCGGACTCATATATTCCTGCATAACAAACTTGAACAAGTTTATATCAAAAATGAGTACAAGTAAACTGATCCTGTGGGTCAAAAAAGCAGCGGAACGCGGGGATGCGGAAGCTGCCATGAAACTTGCGGAATGCTACATGAAGGGCGAGGGCGTGGAAAAAAACGAGGAGGATGCTCTGGCGTGGTTCCGTAAGGCAGCGGAGATGAAAAGCAGGGGCTCGGCAGCCACGCTTGCAACACCCGAGCTGGCTTCTGATCCGTCTCCGAGCACGGCGGAGCCGGCTCAAAGTCCGACACCGGCGCCGGTGGCACCGGCTCCGGCAGTGGCGCCGCCGACGAAGAAGGGAGGACGACACAAGTTGTGGGTGACAGTGGCTGCCGGGTTGGTGATGTTGATCGGCGGCGGAGCGGGGGCGTACTATGCGCTTCGGGAGGATCCGTACGTTGCGTATCAGCGGTTGACCAAGGAAGGGAAGGAAAGAGAGGCGATGGAACGCCTACGTGAGGCAGCGGAGGGCGGCAACGCTGAGGCACAGGGTAAACTCGGTCTGTGCTATGAAAAAGGCGAGGGAGTGAGCAAGGACGAGAAGGAAGCGGTGAAGTGGTACCGTGCAGCAGCGGAGCAGGGGCATACGGAGGCGCAGTGTAACCTTGGCTTGTGCTATGCGAACGGCAGGGGAGTGAGCAAGGATATGACGGAGGCGGTGAAGTGGTACCGTGCAGCAGCGGAGCAGGGGTATGCGAGGGCACAGTGTAACCTTGGCTGGAGCTATGAGTACGGCAATGGAGTGAGCAAGGACATGACGGAGGCAGTGAAGTGGTACCGTGCAGCAGCGGAGCAGGGGCTTGTGGCGGCGCAGTTTAACCTTGGCAATAGCTGTTACAATGGCAATGGGGTGAGCAAGGATATGACGGAGGCAGTGAAGTGGTACCGTGCAGCAGCGGAGCAGGGGGATGCGGAGGCACAGTGCAACCTTGGCTTGTGTTATATGACCGGCTCAGGAGTGAGCAAGGACATGGCGGAGGCAGTGAGGTGGTGGCGCAAGGCAGCGGAACAGGAGAATGCGAAGGCGCAGTTTAACCTTGGCAATAGCTATTACAACGGCGAGGGAGTGGGCCAGGACTACGCAGAGGCGGTGAAGTGGTACCGTGCAGCAGCGGAGCAGGAGCTTGCGGCAGCGCAGTATAATCTTGGCTTGTGTTATAAGAACGGCTGGGGAGTGAGCAGGGACATGGCGGAGGCGGTGAGGTTATATCGTTTGGCGGCGGAGCAGGGGTATGCGCGGGCGCAGTGCAGCCTTGGCGTGTGCTATGAAGACGGCAATGGGGTGAGCAAGGATATGCCAGAGGCGGTGAAGTGGTATCGCAAGGCAGCGGAGCAGGGGTATGCGCGGGCGCAGTTTAACCTTGGCGTGTGCTATATGACCGGCTCAGGAGTAAGCAAGGATATGCCAGAGGCGGTGAAGTGGTGGCGGAAAGCAGCGGAACAGGAGAATGCGAAGGCGCAGTATAACCTTGGCAAGAGCTATTACAACGGCGAGGGAGTGAGCAAGGATTACGCAGAGGCGGTGAAGTGGTACCGAGCGGCAGCAGAGCAGGGGCTTGCGGAGGCGCAGATTAGCCTTGGCGTGCTCTATTACATAGGCTCAGGAGTGAGCAAGGACATGGCGGAGGCGGTGAAGTGGTTTCGCAAGGCAGCGGATCAGGGGGATGCGGATGCGCAGTGTTTCCTTGGCGTGTGCTATCATTACGGCAATGGAGTGAGCAAGGATATGACGGAAGCTGTGAAGTGGTTTCGCAAGGCAGCGGATCAGGGGCATGCGTGGGCGCAGTGTTTCCTTGGCGTGTGCTATTATAAAGGCAATGGAGTGAGCAAGGACATGATGGAGGCAGTGAAGTGGTTTCGCAAGGCAGCGGAGCAGGGGGATGCGGAGGCACAGTGCAACCTTGGCGTGTGTTATATGACCGGCTCAGGAGTGAGCAAGGACATGGCGGAGGCAGTGAGGTGGTGGCGCAAGGCAGCGGAACAGGAGAATGCGAAGGCGCAGTTTAACCTTGGCAATAGCTATTACAACGGCGAGGGAGTGGGCCAGGACTACGCAGAGGCGGTGAAGTGGTACCGTGCAGCAGCGGAGCAGGGGTATGCGCGGGCGCAGTGTTTCCTTGGCTTTTGCTATGAGAACGGCAATGGGGTGAGCAAGGACATGACGGCAGCGGTGAAGTGGTACCGCTTGGCGGCGGAGCAGGGGTATGCGGGGGCGCAGTTTAATCTTGGCAGTTGCTATGCGAATGGCGAGGGAGTGAGCAAGGACATGACGGAGGCAGTGAAGTGGTATCGCGAGGCAGCGGAGCAGGGAAATGCAAATGCGCAGTTTAACCTTGGCTTGTGTCATGTGAACGGCTCAGGAGTGAGCAAGGACATGACGGAGGCAGTGAGGTGGTTTCGCAAGGCAGCGGAGCAGGGGTATGCGCGTGCGCAGTTTAACCTTGGCGTGTGCTATGAAGACGGCAATGGAGTGAACAAGGATACGACAGAGGCAGTGAGATGGTACCGCTTGGCGGCGGAGCAGGGGTATGCAGATGCGCAGTTTAACCTTGGCGGGTGCTATTACAAAGGCAATGGGGTGAGCAAGGATATGGCGGAGGCAGTGAAGTGGTACCGTGCGGCAGCGGAGCAGGGGGATGCGGATGCAAAGAAAGCTCTTCAGAAGCTGCGTTTCTGAAAATACGAACGATAACATTCTAAAAAAAATGAACGAGAACGATATGATCCATTGGGTACGCGAAGCGGCGGGACGCGGGGACGCGGAAGCTGCCATGACACTCGGAGAACTCTACATGAAGGGCGAGGGCGTGGAAAAGAATGAGGAAGAAGCCTTGGCGTGGTTCCGTAAGGCAGCGGAGCTGAAGAGCAAGGGCTCGGCAGCCACGGATGCAACACCAGCGGCGGCTTCTGATCCTGCCCCGACTCCGGCGGCGACGACTCAGAGTCCGACACAGGCCCCGGCAGTGGCACCGCAGGCCACGCCAACGAAGAAGGGCGGGCGACGCAAGCTATGGGTGACCGCGGCGGCCGGGGTGGTGGTATTGATCGGCGGCGGTGTAGGGTCGTATTACATGCTGCGGGAGGATCCGTACGTTGCGTATCAGAGGTTGACCAAAGAAGGGAAGGAAAGAGAGGCGATGGAGCGCCTGCGTGAAGCAGCGGAAGACGGCAACGCTGAGGCGCAGTACGAAGTTGGTGAGTGCTATCGGAATGGCAGAGGGGTAAGCAAGAACATGGCTGAGGCCGTGAAGTGGTACCGCAAAGCCGCGGAGCAGGGGAATGCGCAGGCGCAGAATAGCCTTGGCGTGTGCTATTATAACGGCGAGGGAGTGAGCAAGGACATGACGGAGGCGGTGAGGCTGTACCACTTGGCGGCGGATCAGGGGAATGTGAAGGCGCAGTGTAACCTTGGCGTGTGCTATTATAACGGCGAGGGAGTGAGCAAGGACATGGCGGAGGCGGTGAAGTGGTTTCGCAAGGCAGCGGATCAGGGGAATGTGAAGGCGCAGTTTTACCTTGGCTGGAGCTATGCGACCGGCAATGGAGTGAGCAAGGATATGGCGGAGGCGGTGAAGTGGTGGCGCAAGGCTGAGGAGCAAGGAAACATGTACGCACAGTGTAACCTTGGCTGGTGCTATGAGCACGGCGAGGGAGTGAGCAAGGATACGACAGAGGCAGTGAGATGGTATCGCTTGGCAGCGGAACAGGGGTATGCGGTGGCGCAGCATAACCTCGGTTGCTGCTATCGAGATGGCACTGGAGTGAGCAAGGACATGACGGAGGCAGTGAAGTGGTTTCGCAAGGCAGCGGATCAGGGGGATGCGGATGCGCAGTTTTACCTTGGCTGGAGCTATGCGACCGGCAATGGAGTGAGCAAGGATATGGCGGAGGCGGTGAAGTGGTGGCGCAAGGCTGAGGAGCAGGGAAACATGTACGCACAGTGTAACCTTGGCTGGTGCTATGAGAACGGCGAGGGAGTGAGCAAGGATACGACAGAGGCAGTGAGATGGTATCGCTTGGCAGCGGAACAGGGGGATGCGGTGGCGCAGCATAACCTCGGTTGCTGCTATCGAGATGGCACTGGAGTGAGCAAGGATATGACGGAGGCAGTGAAGTGGTGGCGCAAAGCAGCGGAGCAGGGTCTTGCGAAGGCGCAGTATAACCTTGGCGGGTGCTATTACAAAGGCAATGGGGTGAGCAAGGATATGACGGAGGCAGTGAAGTGG
>CANQGG010000085.1 GCA_947601655.1 uncultured Akkermansia sp. | reverse complement strand
GGCTTCTCCTTAGCGGTATCCGGCAGGAAGAGGCCGCCGGCTGTCTTCTCTTCTGCTTCTACTCGTTTGACGAGTACGCGTTGTCCTAATGGTTTGATGTCCATAGTTTGTATGTTTGTTGGGTTTAATGTGAGATTTTTCCTCCGGGAGACCGGAATCCCGTTCCCGGCCCCCGGAAGAGATTAAGGGTTCAATTTACTTGTCATCGTCGACTACTTCGGCGTCCACGACTTTGCCCTTCGCCTTGCGGGGTCCGTCGCCTTCCGCTTCGGTTGCGGATTCGGAACCTGTCCCCGGCGCCGTACCGGCGACCTGCGCCGCTTGAGCCAAATCGCCGAGCATCTTCTCCAGTTCTGAAGTCAGACTACGAGCCTTTTCCACGTCCTTCGCCTCCACTGCAGCTTTCAGAGCGTTCACTTTCTCGGTGATGGGCGTCTTCAGCTGCTCCGGCGCTTTGTCGCCCAACTCGCTGATCTGACGTTCCACGTTGTGGGCGAGGGAATCGGCTTTGTTCAGCGCCTCGATATCCTCGGCGCGCTTGCGGTCTTCCTCGGCATGAGCTTCAGCATCCTTCTTCGCGCGTTCAATCTCTTCCTTGGAAAGACCGGAGGAACCCTGAATGGAGATATTCTGCTCCTTGCCGGTGTTCTTATCCTTCGCCGTGACTTTGAGGATACCATTGGCATCGATGTCGAAGGTCACTTCAATCTGCGGTACGCCGCGCGGAGCAGGCTGAATCCCATCCAGTTTGAAGTTGCCGAGAAGCTTATTGTCATTGAACATCTTACGCTCGCCCTGGCAAATGCGGATATCCACTGCCGGCTGATTATCCGCCGCCGTAGAGAACACCTGGCTCTTGCGGGCGGGTATAGTCGTGTTGCGGTCAATCATCGGCGTGGCGATGCCTCCCATGGTCTCGATAGAGAGCGTCAATGGCGTCACATCCAGCAGCAGCACATCATTCACGTCTCCCGTAAGTACGCCGCCCTGAATCGCCGCCCCCACTGCCACCACCTCATCGGGATTCACTCCCTTGTGAGGTTCCTTCCCGGCAAGCCGTTTAGCCATCTCCTGCACGGCCGGCATACGGGTCATACCACCCACCAGCACGAGCTCGTCGATCTCGCTGGCGCTCAGTCCGGCGGCGCTCATGCAGTTGCGCACCGGGTTGGCTGTGCGCTCCAGCAGGTTCTCTGTGAGCTGCTCAAGCTTGCTGCGGGTGAGGGTCATCTGGATGTGCTTCGGTCCGGTGGCATCCATGGTGATGAAAGGCAGGGAAATGTCATAACTCTGCGTGGAACTCAGGGCGATCTTCGCTTTCTCCGCCTCTTCCTTGATGCGCTGCAGGGCATCCGTCTGCCTGGAGATGTCCATCCCTTCCTTTGCCTTGAATTCCGCCAAAATCCAGTTGATGATGGCGTTGTCCCAGTCGTCGCCTCCCAGGTGCGTGTCGCCGTCACTGGCTTTCACTTCGAAAAGACCGTCGCCGATCTCCAACACAGAGATATCAAACGTACCACCGCCCAGGTCGTATACGGCGATCTTCTCCTCGTCGCTCTTCTTATCCAGCCCGTAGGCAAGTGCAGCTGCCGTGGGTTCATTGATGATACGGCGCACTTTCAGTCCCGCGATCTCGCCTGCGGCCTTCGTGGCGTTTCTCTGAGCATCGTTGAAGTAAGCCGGCACGGTAATCACCGCCTCGTGGATGCTCTCGCCCAGTCTTGCCTCAGCGTCAGCCTTCAGCTTCCCGAGCACCATAGCGCTGATCTCCTGCGGAGAAAACACCTTTGTCTCGCCGTTCACCTCCACCTGAATGTGCGCATCCCCATTCGGAGCTTCCACGATGGTGTAGGGCACTTTCTTGTCTTCTTCAGTCAGCTCGGCATACTTGCGTCCGATGAGACGCTTCGCCGAAAAAATCGTGTTGCGCGGGTTGGTCACCGCCTGGCGCTTCGCCGCCTGCCCCACAATACGCTCGCCTGTCTTGGTGAACGCCACGATGGAAGGAGTCGTACGGGCTCCTTCGCTGTTTTCCAGCACGGTCGCCTGCCCGCCTTCCATCACAGCCATGCAGGAGTTCGTCGTGCCTAAGTCGATTCCAAGTATCTTGCTCATATTTTGTTATGGTTTGACGTTTTCCTCCCCCCTTGCCGAGGGGACTTTTCTCACCTCTCTTCTTTGCAAATCCCATGCCAAGTTTTCCATATCCATATTGCGCTGATTATCAATAATAAGCAAAACAAAGTAAAAGCGAATGCGACATTTTGCCGCATACCAACCAGCGGCATTTTGTCTCACATGCGCCAATTTGCCGCAGTCAAGGAAGCGGCGGAGAATTGCGGAAGGAGCGAAGGATTCTGGCAGCTTCCTCGTTGCCGGCTTGAGCAGCGGCGGAAAGCCAGCGGACGGCCTCCTGTTCATTTTTCTCGACGCCTTTGCCCCGGGCAAAACAGAGACCAAGATTGAGCATGGCGGCGGCATCCCCCATGTCGGCGGCGAGTCGGAAAAACCGCACCGCCTGCTGCTCATCTTTATCCACCCCCAGTCCGCCCAGGTAATGCAGCCCCATCGCTGTGAGCGCCGGAAGATACCCGCGGGAGGCAGCGCGGGCAATCCAGATGGCGGCCTGGATCGTATCGCGGCTCACGCCCAGACCGGCATCGTAGCAGACCCCGATATAGAAAAAAGCGGGGGTATAGTTGAGATCAGCGGCGGCACAGAGCCACTTCACGCACTCTTCAGGGTTCCTGGTCATCCCGATACCCTTCAGGCAGTTCATGCCATAGCTGAATTGCGCGCCCGCATGCCCGAGCTGCGCCGCAGCAAGCAGGAACCGATTCGCCAACTGCTGATTCTTCTCCGTCCCCTCCCCGGTGCGGTAGCACTCCGCCACCTCGTAGATATCTTGTGCATAACCGATCGCTGCGCCTCGGGAGAACAGGCGAAACGCCTCCTCCGCATCCGGCTTCAGCCCATATTGCCCGGTTTTGTATGCGAGAGCGAGATTGTGAACAGCGGGTACAAAATTCATCGCAGCCGCGCTTCGGTAGAGGCGCAAGGCATCTGCATTGCTCTGCGGCACGCCATTCCCCTTCTCATAGCGCAGGGCGAGAGCGAACTGAGCAGCCGGCACACCCTGCTCCGCAGCCTGTGTGAGCAGTCGAACTGCTTCTTTATCGTTTCGTTCAATCCATTCGCCGGCAGAATAGAGCTCTGAGAGAGCCACCATGGCTTCCCCATCGCCCCGATCTGCCGCCTTGCGGAACCACTTCACCGCCTCTGGGACATCCTGTCCCACTCCGCGTCCATCCCTGTACGCCAACGCAAGCCGCAACATGCCTTTCGTATTTCCAAGATCCGCTGCCGTGCGGTATTCTTCCGCCGCTCTTTTCATGTTGGCAGTCACACCGCGCCCCATCTCGTAGCAAAGACCCACACAGACGACAGCATCGCTGTTTTCTTGCTCCGCAGCTCGTCTGTACCATTTGAACGCCTCGGCATCATTCTGCTCCACTCCCCTGCCGTCCCTGTAGGCATCCCCGAGGCTCTTTTGGGCGTCCTCCTCTCCGCATTGAGCAGCCCGGCGGAACCACTTCACCGCCTCCGTCGCATCCGCTGCCGCGCCGATGCCCTGCTCGTAGCATAATCCTATGTCGTAAAACGCGCGCTCCACGTCCTTTGCCGCCGCCGCGCGGAAAAGTTCAAGCGCGCGGTCAGGGTCTCTTTCCACGCCATAGCCGTCCCGGTAAGCCTCGCCAAGCTCCACCATCGCATATTCATCTCCCAGCTCTGCACTCCTGGAAAACCACTTCACCGCCTCCGCCGGGTCCTCGATTCCCTCCTCATTTTCCTCTCCTCCCTCTTCGTTCCCCTTGTACAACAGCCCAAGCACATACATCGCATCAGCATCGTTGTCCTCCGCCGCGCGCAGCAGGTGCGGCAGCGCACTCTTCTCTCTCCCCGCACCAAGCAAACGCTGTCCAATCGCCGCCGGGGTCAGTGAGTCGCGAAACAACGCCGCTCCCATAATCAGCGCCGCAAGCAATACCGCAGCCAATGCTGTCTGCGTCCAGCGACGAACGTTGCGCTTCTGGTCATTCGTTTCCATCATCGGTTCGCTTTTGCCTTTTCAGGATGGTATCCCTTGCATGCTTCGCCACTCCGAATCCCTGGGACGCAGCGCGTGTGAACCATTTGAGAGCCGCCCGCTCATCTTTTGCGACTCCCCGGCCGTCCCTGTAGCAGATGCCAAGTTTGTACTGCGCAACCATGTATCCCTGCTTGGCGGATTTAGTGAGCATGCTTACCGCAGCCTTTTCATTACGCTCCACTTCCTTGCCCTCGAGCAGAAGCTCCCCCATGACGCATTGCGCGCGAGGATGGCCCCGCTCCGCAGCCTTGGTAATCCAGACGAGAGCCTGAACCATGTCGCGCGTGACACCGGTGCCGTTTTTATAGCATATTCCGAGCGTGTAAAGGGCCTCATCGTTATTCTGCTGCGCCGCGGCGTACAACCACTGTATGCCGGCTCGCGTGTCCTTCCGCGCCCCCATCCCGAAGAGACGGCGCTTCCCGTAGTACATCTGCGCCGAGGCAAAACCGCGAATGCATGCTTTGCGCAGGTATTTATTCGCCAGCTCATCATTTTTCTTCACGCCGAATCCTTTGCTGTAATAGTTTCCAAGAGCATTGATCGCTCGCAGATAATCCTTTTCCGCGGCTTTTTTCACAAAGTGGAATGCCTTCCCGGCATTCTTCTTCAAACCAAGTTCGCCTCGTTCGTACAACAAACCCAGACTATATTCAGACTTTGCATGACCTCCTGCGATCGCTTTTCTGTACCATTCTACCGCCTTCTCATCACTTTTTTCCACACCGCCGCGACCATACCGACACCGTAAAGCCATATTGTACTGAGCAGAGGGGAATCCCTGACTCGCCGCCATCTCGTACAGCTTCGTCACCTCCTGCTCATTCTTCTCCACACCATCTCCATTCGCATACATGCTCGCCAGGACCATGGCCGCCTGGACGCTGCCTGCAGCCAGCGCTTTTCGATACCATAGAACCGCCTCCTGCATATCCTGCTCCACCCCCAGACCGCAACGGTACGCCCATCCCAAACGGAACATCGCATACGCGCTGCCCTTTGCCGCCGCCTCACGGTAGTACGCCACCCCGATCCCTTCATCCTCCTCTACCCCTGTGCCGAACACATAGCAATTTCCCACATACCCCATTCCATCAGCATCCCCCGTTGACATAGACTCCTTGAACAATTCAAAAGCCTTTTTCTTATCCTCTTGCACGCCCCTCCCCTCCTGGTAGCAGAAAGCGAGGCTGTGCATGGCGGCGGGAAGCCCTGCCTTCGCCGCCCGGCTGTACCACTGAAGCGCTTCTTTCATGTCCGGCGCCACTCCGATGCCTCTCTCGTAGCACACGCCTATGTTATTCATCGCCCAGAGAGATCCCTTCTCCGCCGCCTCACGGTAGTACGCCAGGGCCTTGTCTGCGTCCGGTTCCGCCCCTCGTCCCTTCTGGTGCGCCTGCCCCAGCCAGTTGATTGATTCCGCATCTCCTCTTTCCGCCGCCTTTCTCCATAGCTGCACTGCCTTCTCATCGTTCCTCTCCACGCCACATCCTTCCCAGTAGCAATTTCCCAGGCGCCGCATCGCATCCGCGCTGTCGTCGCGTTCGATCGCTCGCTCAAGGTACGGAATCGCCTTTGCTCCCTCGTCCGCCCGTAGCAAGCGTTTGGCCACCTCCAGCGGATGCATCGCATCATACAGCCACACCCCTCCCCAGCCCAGCGCCGCCAGCAACATCACCACCAACGCCGATGTCACCCAGCGTTTTCCGTGTTTTGTCGCTCGCGTTCCATCATCCATAGTCACTCTTACACCCTACCACATTCCCTTCGATCGTGTCAAGATCTGCCACGTTCATTTCAGGGCAAACGCATTGGAAATGCGTTTGCTCATGTACCATGTATTGATAATGTGCGCATTGCGCAGTTTTTCAAAATATAAACCTTTCCTGACACAAAACCGCGTTACTTCAGAAATTCGCCTTGTTCCTGCTTCGCAACTCCGCGAGCAGAGCTCGCCAAATTTCCTACATGGTACACGGTACATCGGTACATGGTACATGAAAGGGTCCATCTCAAAA
>CANQGG010000084.1 GCA_947601655.1 uncultured Akkermansia sp. | reverse complement strand
CCCCACAAGCTTTGCTTTGTCCTCTTTCCCCACCCCAAAATATTAATTCCTTCCCGCCTCATAATTATAGTTGACTTACATGGTCCATTGTACATGAGCAAACGCATTCTCAATGTGTTTGCCCTGAAACTCCCCTCTGGGGGCAAATACGTTTGCTGTCGGCGGCTGAGTTGCAAACAATAATTTCATGGCGGCAGATTCGCGCACGGATTTCGAAGAAAGTGGTAAATGGAAAAGCGTAAATCTTGCACTTTACTCGTGAGTTATGTTGGGAAAAATGGAAATTATCACTCATATTGAACATTATATGCGATAAAATCTCATTTTATGCATTGACAAAAGCGAATACCATGGTATGCTTGTCTACGAAAGACGGGGTAAATTATGCTCATTAATTTTACATTCTCCAATTACAGATCCTTTCGAGACAAAGCTGAGTTCTCAATGATCGCTGGCAAGGGAATGTTCGACCGCGCGACGTTGCAGAAGGCGCCCGGGTTTCGCAGCATGCATTTGCTTCCGGTCAGCGCCATTTTTGGGGGAAACGCATCCGGGAAAAGCAATTTTGTGAAAGCGCTTTATCACTTCCAGCAGATGGTGCTGAGTGGAAAAATTGAAACCGATGTCTTCAAACTGGATCCGGAATCGGCCAACACTCCTTCTGTGTTCGTGGTTTGCGCGTTGGCGGATGAACGTGTGTGGGAATATTCACTGTCCGTCCATAACAAAGAAATAGAAGAGGAGTCTCTGATTTGTGTGAAGGACAAAAGGGAAATCCGGGTCTTTCACCGTACTCGTGACTCGTTCTCATTTGGTAAGACGATCGGCATTCCCAGGGATAACAGAAAAAAGTTGGAACTCATTGGGGAGTCGCTTGCCCCGGACTCCATCTTCCTGCATTCCGTGCAAATGTACCGCATAGAGGGTATCGAATCAGTCCTGTCTCCCATCTATGATTGGTTCCAAAACTCCCTGTGCATTGTTTCAGCAAATAGCAGACGCGTGGCGTTGGGGGTAGACTTGATAAGAAGACTGGAGTTGTACAGCGGTGCATTGAGCAATGCCGATACCGGAGTTGATGAATTAAAACTGACCGAGGTCAACATAGAGCAGTTGGACATCAGTCAGGATGTGCTCGAAAAATTCAAACAAAGTGAGGCCAGCGTCATCTTCAATACTGACG
The DNA here is from genome assembly GCA_947601655.1 of uncultured Akkermansia sp. Taxonomy (GTDB): domain Bacteria; phylum Verrucomicrobiota; class Verrucomicrobiia; order Verrucomicrobiales; family Akkermansiaceae; genus Akkermansia. The sequence goes on along the minus strand of CANQGG010000084.1, from coordinate 5,063 downwards.
ATTCCACGTTAGTGCTCCTCAAAGCGGATGATGGAATCCATGCCTATCGCTGCCTGTCGATACACCGTGATGGGAATGGCAAAGAGGTGCCGTTTCTGTTCACCGATGAATCTGACGGAACACGTCGCTTGTTGCACTTGCTGCCTACGTTAATAGATTATGAAGTGAAGCCGCGAGTTTACGTTGTGGACGAACTCGACCGCAGCCTGCATACCAACTTGTCGCGCTATCTTGTTGAACAGCAGCTGAAAATTGCCAGAACCGGAACAGAGCATCGTCAGCAGCTCATTTTCACTACGCACGACATGATGCTCATGGATCAAACTCTGCTCCGCAGGGATGAAATGTGGGCCGTTGAACGGGATCGGCATAAGTCCAGCCGTTTGATATCTTTCGAGGATTTTGTAGAGATTCGCAAGGATAAAGACATCAGACGGAGCTATTTGACCGGACACATGGGGGGATTGCCGCGCATAACGCTATAACAACCAGGGAAAACGCATTTGAGAGGAGCGAAGTAACAAAGAAAAATCGTGCAATGTACCATGGACCCTTTCATGTACCATGTACCGATGTACCATGGACCATGTATGAAGTTAGCGCGCTTGCGCGCGAAGCTGCGAAGCTTTAGCTGAGGTGGTGGGTCCAACATGCGTGGTGATTAGTTAGAAAGGTTTGTGGACTTGCAGAGCCGTGGCCACCGCTCTGCTACATGGTACAAAACTGCCGACGGCCGTGAGGCAGTTTGGACAAAAGCGCAGCTTTTGCCCGCAGGGCGAACAGCCGTGAGGCGGCTGTGAGTCATCGTCCATCGGTACATGGTACATCTCACATGGTCATTTTTGTTTCGGGAAAAAATCGGTTTTCGGAATAAGGCAAAAATTGACAATCACCGGCTGAGGGGAGTAGAATGTGCAGCGTATGAAAGAAACCTTGCAGGATATCAGGACGCGCCGCAGCTGCCGCAAGTACACGGAGGAAGCTGTGGAGAAGGAGCAGCTCGGGCGCGTGTTGGAAGCAGGAACGTACGCAGCCACGGGACACGGTACGCAGAGTCCGCGCATGGTGGTGGTGACGGATGCGCGGCAGCTGAGTCATCTGGCAGATCTGAATGCCCAGGTGTGGGGAAAGCCGGTGGATCCGTTTTACGGCGCGCCGGTGGCGGTATTTGTGATGGCGGACAAGCAGGCGCCCACGGGGTTGCAGGATGCGTGCCTTGTGATGGGCAATCTGATGCTGGCGGCGCATGCGGAGGGGCTTGGGTCCTGCTGGATCAACAGGGCAAAAGAAATGTTTGAGATGGAGGAGGGGAAAGCGGTGCTGGCGGAGTGGGGAATCGATGCGAAACGCTACGAAGGACTCGGCATCTGCATACTGGGTCATGCGGCCCCCGGTGGGGAAGGGCACGCCGCCCCTCGCAAAGAAGACTACATCCTCTACGTTTGATCCACCACGTCGCAGACTTTTCTTCATGAGCAACGATCTCCCGGAAAAAACGGGTTCCCTGTACAGCAAACTCAATGAAACGCCCGCCGGCGAGCAGGAAGCCACCCTGCGTCCGCCGGATTTTTCCGAGTTTTGCGGGCAGGAGAAAGTGAAGGAACGCCTCATGCTCATGGTCGCGGCAGCGAAAAAACGCGGGGATGTGCTGGATCACGTGCTGCTGAGCGGGCCGCCCGGGCTTGGCAAGACGACGCTTGCGTACATCATCGCGCGCGCCGTGGGGCACAATCTCTCCATCGCCTCCGGACCGCAGATTGAGAAGGCGCGTGATCTCGCAGGATTGCTCACGCGACTGGAGGAAGGGGATGTTCTTTTCATCGATGAAATTCACCGCCTGAACCCTGCGGTGGAGGAATACCTTTACCCGGCGATGGAGGATTTCCGTCTGGATATCATGATCGACCAGGGGCCGGCGGCGAGATCCGTGAACCTGCGGCTCAAGCCCTTCACCCTCATCGGCGCTACGACGCGCAGCGGCATGCTCACCGGTCCGCTGCGCTCCCGCTTCGGCATCACGAACAGGCTGGATTACTACTCTGCAGAGGAGCTCTGCCGCATCCTGCAGCGGTCTGCCGCTCTGCTGGGGGTGGAGATGCAGCCGGATGGCGCCGGGGCGATTGCACGCCGGAGCCGCGGCACGCCGCGCGTGGCGAATGCTCTGCTGCGGTGGGTGCGGGATTACGCGCAGGTGAAGGCGGATGGTTGCATCACGGCGGCGGTAGCGGAGGCTGCGCTGGCCATGCTGGATATCGATGCCGACGGTCTGGATGAGATGGATAAGCGCATCCTCGAAACGCTCATCTACAAATTCAACGGCGGTCCCGTGGGTCTCTCCTCGCTCTCTGTGGCTCTGGGGGAAGATACCTCAACACTGGAGGAGGTGTACGAGCCTTTCCTCATCATGCAGGGCTATATCCGGCGCACGCAGCGCGGGCGCGAGGCATTACCCGCCGCCTATGCCAAGCTCGGGGCCGTCCCGGCAGCGGGGGAGCAGGGGCGCCTCATGATCTGAGTTTTTGCCGCGCGAGAAATATGAAGCGTTTTCTCCTGACAGGTATTTTTGCGGTGGCGACGATGCTGCCGCTTCTCACGCAGTGCGCCCAGCAGCGCATGCAGCGGCAGGCGTTGGAATCGCAGACCGTAGTACTCGACATCGGGCACTACTACGCCCCCGAACGCGGCGGGCAGGGGGCGCGCACGCCGGATGCAACGCAGGGAGGCATGCTCGAGGAGTGCGAATTCTGGTATCGCTACGCCGGGGAGGTGAAAAAGGTGGTGGAGGCCGCCGGATACCGGTGCGTCGTGTGCAACCGCGGGGAGATGCCGACGGACCCCAAATTGGCGAAAGCAGCGCGTGAGATCGGCGTGGTGCATGTGAAAACTCCCATCCCGACGGCGGTCTATCGCTCCCGGCATCACCCGCAGCGCATGGCCGTGGGGATTTTGAGCGCGGACTACGCGCTGGATCGCAGACCGGGCGCCGTCGTTTTTCTGCATCTCAACAGCGATTCAGACACCTGGCGCGTCTCCAACAAAGGGGCTTTCTATTGCAATAAGTGCGGCGTGAAACTCGCCACCGCCATGGCGCAGGTGATGAGCCGCCGCATCTTCGATCACGGCATGCCGAATCACGGCGTGCCCTGCGGCGTGGTGGTTCGTACGGATGGCCGACGCGGCGGGGGCGATTGGCTCAACACCTGCAACGAATCTTACGTTCCCGCCGTCATCACCGAGGTCGCCTTTGTCTCCAACCCCGAGCATGCCCGCTTCCTCAATCGTCCCGCCGATGCACGCCGCTTCGCCCGCGCCATCGGTGAAGGTATCGTGGCGTATATGCGCCGACGCTGATCGCCGGAAAGCCCTGCTATGCACTCCATCCCCACCATGGAAGCCGAGTCCGCCGCGTATGCCGCGGGGCGTCGTGCCGTGTGCGGCATCGATGAGGCCGGGCGCGGCCCTCTGGCGGGGCCCGTGGTGGCGGCGGCCGTGATTCTGCCGGCAGATTACCGGCTGGAGGGATTGACGGATTCCAAGCAGCTCACGAAGCGGCGGCGCGAAAAACTATTTGACGAGCTCATGCAGGATTCCCGGGTGCGCAAGAGCATCGCCTCGGCGAGTGTGGAGGAGATCGACCGGCTGAACATCCTGCGCGCCACGCATCTTGCCATGCGGCGGGCGGCGGAGGGACTTCCGGCGCCGGGGACGGATTTCTGCCTCATCGACGGATTGCCCGTGCGGGATTTTCCCCTGCCGCAGCGGGCTATCGTGGGAGGGGACGCCTGCTGCCTGAGCATCGCCGCCGCCAGCGTTCTCGCCAAGGTCACCCGAGATCGCCTCATGACCGACCTGCACGGTCAATACCCCGCTTACGGCTGGGACAAAAACGCCGGCTACGGTACGGCTCAGCATCTTCACGCTATTCGGACGCATGGAATTACGCCACATCATCGCCGCTCGTTTGCACCTGTTGCACAGGCTACGCTGCCCCTGGGCATCTGAGGAGGCGACTCCGCCCACCGGCTACCGCGGGGCGTATGCAGAGCTCGTGGCAGCGTCGTACCTGCGCGCGCACAGTCTGCGCATTCTGCGCCGCAATTTTTGCTGGGGACGCTCCGGAGAGCTGGATATCGTCGCCCGGGATGGGGACTTTCTCGTCGTCTGCGAGGTCAAGAGCACCATTTCCCCGGAATCGGGCGAGCCCTCCCGCGCGATCAACCACTCCAAACGCCGCCGCCTGCGCCTCGGCGCGTACAACTGGCTGCGCCTACTCGGGCGCAGCGTCCCCGTTCGCTTCGATATCGTGGAGGTTTACCTCGCTCCCGCGCAGCGGCCCCGCGTCGTCTGGCGGCAGGGCGTCTTTCCTCTTCGCGCCGCTGAAGACAGAGTCGGGTAAACGCGGGTAATTTCCTTACCCTCTGCTGAGAAGGGCGGTGAGTTCCTGCTGAAAATCCTGCATTTCCTGCGGGGAGGGACGCCCCGTCAGCTGGCTCCAGCCAAAGCGTCCAAGCTGGTCAATTTTCCAGGTCCCGCTTGCTCCGCCCGGGAATTCAGCCTTACCGGAAATCAGCGTCCCCGGCAGCTGCAAGTCATCGAGGGTGACACGCACCTTGCCATTGTTTGCGCCGTCCTCCTCTTCATCCGGTGTGTCCGGCGCCGCGTCCGGTTGCGCCGCCGCTGCCTCAGTCGCCGGTTCCGTGGCGATTTCAATGCCGTGGTCGAGCAGAAGGAAGCGAACCTCCATGTAAGTGAGATGCATGCCGCATTCCTCTCTCAGTTTCTTCTGAATGCCGTTCAAATCCACTCCCTGCGCAGCCCAGTTGCGCACGTATTCCAACTGCTCCTCAGTGATCTTTGCGCTCATGCCTTGCATCATACCATCACCCCCTTTCCTTGTCAATCAGGGCAAACGCATTTGCTCATGTACCATGGCCCCTTTCATGTACCATGGACCATTTTGGATGTACCATGTACCGATGGACCATGTACCATGTAGCAGAGCGGTGGCCACGGCTCTGCTTATCCGTAAACCTTTCTAACTAATCACCACGCATGTTTTACCC
>CANQGG010000083.1 GCA_947601655.1 uncultured Akkermansia sp. | reverse complement strand
TAAGAATCTCCTATATTCGGTCCGGAAATGGCGAGAAGCCAGCCCACGCAGCGCTGCTTTTCCTTGGTGCTCACATCTCCTCCCCAGATGACAGTTTCTGAGGTGGTCGTCTTCTTATCTCCGCTTGTACCCTCATTATACGTAACCGTCGGTCCGTCATTCGGAACAGGTGTTTTACCTCCATCGAGCACAATGGGATCCCATTTGCTTTGAGAGGAATAAGCATCGTCATCGCTGTTTCTCAGCACGACCGTATCCCCGTCTGAGGATTCTCTTGATCTGATATTATCCATATTTTTAATTGGTTAGAAAGTGAGATTCGTTTTATGAATGTTAGTGATCGTTTAACGAAATTATGAATTGGATTGTTGAATCTGCTTTTGCAGCTCACTGATTTCCTTTCTCAAGCGCGCACACTCTTCGTCCTGCTCAGGACCGTTCCCCGGCGCCTGCTGCACTCGGCGAAGCTGTGCTTGAGCAGCACTCAGTCGAGACCTCAGGGCAGCAGTCTTTCCTTCGATAGACTGCACTTCCCGCTCACGGCTCTCCAAGGTTTGCATCATTTGCGCTTGCCTCTCCTTTGCCTTGCTTTCCGACCAAAAAATACCGCCACGTGTCGGATCCCCTGTGCATCCCGTGGCAAACAACATGCCTGCCAGCAAAAGCAGCCCCGAAAGCACAAGGTTGCAACTCACTTCTCTTTTCATAGCCATTCCATCCTCCGGTTAGACACGACGATATGAGCGAGCAAGTTCACTCATGCGACTTGTGATGCTCCCTTTGATGCTACGGAGATCACTTAACTGTTGACGCAGGCGCGTAGCCTCTGCACCCTTGGCATCCTGTTTCGCCTGTGTTGCGTTGCTAATGTCCGTGTCCAGGAGACTAATTTTCTTGTTGACATCATTTTGCAGCTTGGCCAACGAAGAAGAGTCCAGTTTTTGGTTGTTCTTCTTTAGCGAAGCAATCTGCTTTTTCAAAGACTCATTCAGTTGGTTCGCTTGTCCTATACGAGTGTCCATCTGTTTGATATTGTCCTGAATCCACTTCTCTGTACTTGTGTACTTCTCCTTCTTCTTCACCACGGAGGCTCCCCAGCGATTACCGATTACCCCGCCAACCACAGCACCGGCGACTGCGCCGATAACCATAGCCTTCTTTACGTCCTTGCTATCTCCCCCGGAAAGGGATGCTGCTGCCGCGCCAATGCCTGTTCCGGCTGCTGCGCCGCCTACTGCACCAATGCCGGTTCCCTGAAGCATGGTAAGGGCGGAATCCGACAGATTAGAGCATGAGTTGAGAGAGCTCAGGGATACGCCTGCACCAAGCAGTAGCACTGCTACCTTTCGCGTCGTGTTTTTTAAGTCGCTTTTCATAGTTGTTAGTGTGTGTCACGCACGAGCCGCAGTATATCTCTTTTCAAATGCGATGAGCTTGATACAATTTGCCATGTACTGATAATGAAATGACAGGAGCAAAGCTCCTCTATCAATTCGATCTGTGATACATCTCTCAATTTTTTCCTTGAAAACGTCCCTACTGTTTGAAAAATAAGAATGTATTAATTTTTTAATTGACTATCGCATTTGAAAAGAGATATACAGGTGCTTTGTTATGTTGGAAGTTGTAATCCAATATCTTGCAAAAAAAATAACGGAAGAGAAGAACTGAATGTGATTCACATTGAAAGGTTAAGGAATAATGGTATGATGAAAATATGCGCAAGGATCACGGAGTGGGTCAAAAACTGTGCTGCTCCGCAGCAGGGAATTCTTCGCTACAGACTCAGAAATATCCAGGTAAAGAGCAGTTAGCGAACCATGGAGAGGAACTGAAGCACGTGAGTGAGGCGGCGCCTGTGCAAGCGACGATCACCGCGACAAGGCTCCGAAGGCAGTCGGTCCCCTTGCTGACACTCTCAAGAAGGTTCAGCAGCTCGTGCTTGAAGTGCCGGAAATCACCGCCATCGACGGCAACCCGGTGCTCGTCACTGCCGACCGCGCCGTCGTCGTGGACTTCAAGATGCTCCTCAAATAAGAGAGCCCATTCCCCACCAAACGACTTCAAACCCGCCCCGGCTCCCCAGCCCCGGCGGGTTTTTCTAGTCTTTTCCAACAACTCCTGCCTGTAAATTCCATCCCTCTGACCTTCCTGCGTCACGTGCTTTCTTGTCACGACTTTATAATCCTTATTCCCATAGCACGCGCCGCTTGACGAAGAGGGGGAGGCATGGTAGATTGGTGAAACAAAGGACTGATATGGGGAAAACTCTTTATCAAAAAGTATGGGAAGCGCACACGGTAGGAAAACTGCCGGACGGACGCACGCAGTTGTTTATCGCCACACATTATGTGCACGAAGTAACCAGCCCTCAAGCTTTTGCCATGTTACGGGAAAGCGGGCTGCCGGTGCTGCACCCGGAACGCACTTTTGCCACGGTGGATCATATCATCCCTACGGACGATCAACACGAACCCTTTGCAGATAGACGCGCGCAAAAGATGATCTCCGCACTACGCACCAACTGCCGCGAAACAGGTATTCGCTTTTTCGACCTACCCAGCGGACAGCAGGGCATTGTGCACATGATCGGCCCGGAGTTGGGCATCTCGCAGCCCGGCATGACTATTGCCTGCGGCGACTCCCACACTGCCACGCACGGCGCCATGGGCGCTATTGCTATGGGCATCGGCTCCACACAAGTGCGAGATGTACTTGCTACACAGTCTCTTTCTCTCTCTCCGCTCAAGGTACGTCAAGTACGCGTGGAAGGCCAGCTACGCCCAGGCGTAACGGCCAAAGACGTGGCGCTGCACATCATCGGCAAGCTCGGTGCGCAAGGTGGTCTGGGCTACGCATATGAGTTCGCAGGATCTGTCGTGCAACAAATGGACATGGACGGTCGACTTACTCTCTGCAACCTCGCTATTGAGGGTGCAGCGCGCTGCGGTTATGTGAATCCGGATGAAACAACTTTTGCTTACCTGAGGGGCCGCCCTTATGCTCCACAAGGCGCTGACTGGGATGCCGCAGTGAAGCGCTGGAAAAGCTTTGCCAGCGACGCTGACGCCGTATACGACGATATCGTACGCATTGATGCAACGGACATCGAACCAACCATCACATGGGGGACTTCTCCGGACATGAGTGTGGGCATTTCTGCCACCCTGCCCGAGTTGAGCCATGCTGAAAACGACGAGCAGAAACGTGCCTGGCAAGCAGCGTACGAATACATGAAGTTTGCTCCGGGTGAGAAAATGAAAGGGAAAAAAGTTGACGTTGTTTTCATTGGCTCCTGCACAAATGGGCGAATGCAGGACTTCCGCGCCGTAGCAGCGCTACTGAGAGGACGCCACGTGGCCGCCGGTGTGCGAGCGCTGGCAGTGCCAGGCTCCCAGATGACCGCAAAAATGTGCGAAAAGGAGGGTATTGCCGATATTTTCCGCACAGCTGGCTTTGAATGGCGCTTGCCTGGCTGCTCCATGTGCCTTGCCATGAACCCGGACAAGCTCACGGGCGACGAATTATGCGCCTCCACAAGTAATCGCAACTTCAAAGGGCGCCAGGGAAGCCCCACCGGACGCACGTTGCTTATGAGTCCGCTGATGGCGGCGGCGACGGCTATCACCGGATGCGTCAGTGACCCGAGAGAGGTATTCATTAATACTCAACTGTAAACACCACTATGCCTGTAACACTTCATCCCATCACCATCATCACCGGCAAAGCAGTTCCGGTGCCAGGCGCCAACATGGACACCGATCGCATCATCCCCGCGCGCTTCCTGAAGTGCGTCACTTTTGACGAGCTGGATGGGAAGATGTTCTACGACGAGCGATTCAATGCGGACGGTACAAGCAAGAACCACCCCATAGATGCCTTACAGCATGCCGGAGCCGTTATCATCATCGGTGGAGAAAACTTTGGCTACGGCTCCTCGCGCGAGCATGCTCCGCAAGCAATTAAACGATCTGGCATCCGTGCTGTCGTGGCAGAAAGCTTCGCGGAAATCTTCTTTGGCAATTCCTCTGGCATCGGTCTGCCCTGCGTGTGTGCCAGTGCTGCAGACCTGGAAAGCATCAACGAGAATCTTGCAAAACATCCGGAGGCGGAATGGACGTTAAACCTTGAATCTATGCAGCTGAGCAATGGAGAAAAGGACTATCCTGTACACATGCCTGAAGGACCGCGCAATGCCTTTCTGCGGGGACGGTGGGACAGCGTAACCGAACTGCTGGAAGCTCGGGAAGCAGTGCAGAAAAAAGCGGCTTCCCTTCCCTGCCCTCGTACTATGCGCTAATTCACAACTATGCTCTTTAATCTCACAAGTATTGTCCACAGCGGTATCATTGACAATACGCAGCGCGGCGTCACGAAACTCACGTTGTGCACGAAGATTGGGAAATATCCCGTACAAGTGCACCTGGCAGGAGATTGTTTGGGAGAAGCCTCCGGTCGACGCACAAGCTTCAGGGCGGACGACTGGAAGGAAACAGCCCCGGAACCAGCACGAATCAGGGCATACCGGCACGTTGTAAACCTTCTTGAAAAATCTCGCGAACAACTCATCATGGGAGATATTGCTGTGCTGACTGGAAAGACAGCAGCAGATCGGGATGAGTTGGTCATTGAATTTTTTCACTGCAGAGAAATGAGATTCCTCATAGAGGGGGCAAAATACTCCTGTGAATTATCCACGCCCGTATGGAACACCAAGGAGGAGGAAGAGGAAAAGCAAAAGATGCTCAATTTACTGGCGCTACGCAACCATGTATCATACAACGCCAACTACTTCAATGGTCCAACTATGCAGCCTGTCAGCGCCAATTTTCCTTTCTGCAAGTGGGACTACATTCTTAACCGAGCTGAAGGTTACAACACGATAACCCAAACTCTGTGGCACAGATATCCCGACACACCGCACGGACGGCTAAGGTTAGCATACGTCCTTGGTCTGATCAGATCCAATAATCGGCAGCCTTCGAAGGGAAAGAAGAAAAAAAACCACTCCGGAGAAAAATCCGTCCAGATGCCAGGGAAAGGACGTTGCAGCCTCGCCGATTTCCTTCTGCCTCAGGAAAATGAAATTTTTATGGAAGCCGTGAAAATGCCGCTTTGCAGGGCAGCATTCTCCTTCACTGTGCTCGTGCAGAGAGAGCTCGTCAAACTGCCTCGCACCAATCAAAGCAACGCGAAATCAGAGAGCATCTATGCCGACGTTTCATCGTTCTCCGGACACTTGCTTGCAACTCTCATGCTCCTGGTTGACGATGAAAAAGAACTGGATGTGGTGCAAAAGAGGCTCCATGAACTCCTCAAGTTTTGTAAGAAGTTGCACCGCTTCGCCTCATACTTGTCTGGGGACGTCCAGGGAGCGTACTCGAATACCTTGTGTCTCCTGCAAGATGAATTGCAAAACTTCATTGCATCTCACAAAGAATAAGAAGCGAACTTCCATCAGTGATCCATGTACGTCCCTCACGAGCGACGAGCCAGAATACTTCGTCTTTTGTCGGAGCGAGGTGTCCTGCGCACCGCTGATCTCGCCGAAGAATTGGGGGTGACTGATGAGACTGTACGTACAGATCTCATTCTACTGCAGAAGGAGAGATTACTAAAACGCATACACGGCGGAGCGATTTACCAACCGCCACAGGGTGGATTCTGTGATCATTGGCGGGCAGATGCTCGACTTCTCTCACGCATTCTACCCTGGATAAAGGAACGAGAAACCGTCTATGCCGACGCGTGTCCACTGTTCCTTGCGCTAGTGGAGCATCTGCAACAACGAGAATGCTGCGTACTAACTCCTTCCCTCGACATGGTGGCCGCTCTTGCCGCGCCAGCAATGAAAGGGGATGTCGTGCTGCCAGGAGGAAAACTGCAAAAATGCGAAGGGATTATTGATCCTGGTACCGATGGAGCAGAGAAGCTGTTCTCTGAGTACAAGCTGAACGTCGCCCTGCTCTGCCCGAATGCCAGGGGCAAAGCTGCCGGACAGATTGCCTACAAGACTGAATTGCAGGCCCAATGGGCGGCAGCGGCGGCAAAGATGGCCCAACACACGCTCATTGTTTTCCCCACCATTCCTCAGGCGATGCAAGCGTCTCACAGCATTACATGCCGGGCAGACCGTGTTCTGACCCTCACCGAACTTGATTTCCCCGGCACTCAGGTAGAACTCGTTCCCCTGCCTGAAGATGAACCTTTAGAATAATCGAGTAGGGGGCTTTCGCCCCCTCTCACACCACCGTACGTGCCTTTTATGGCATACGGCGGTTTCCTAACCTTT
>CANQGG010000082.1 GCA_947601655.1 uncultured Akkermansia sp. | reverse complement strand
TTGAGTTCTTCGCGATGGACCGCCGCCCATATTGCCAGCGGCAGGGCCAGGGCGAGCAAGGAAGCGGCGCCGATCCAGTACGGACGACGCATCCTGCGCGCCGCAGCATACGTGTAATCGCTCCGATTGCCGACTCCCAACACAAGGTGCTGCAAAAGGTGCGCTGTAAAATAATGACGCGGGGAAGCAAGGGAAAGTATCTTCTCGCGTACGGAAACAAGATCCGCAACAGCATCACCCCCGGGTTGCTCAGCGGGTGCGACCGGAGTCTCTGCGGCGCTGTTCGGGAGGACGACGGGACTGAGACGATCGCCATCCTTGTGGAACATCACCCGCTCCATGGTCGTCACCGGCTTATCCAAGGCTGCCGTAAACCAGACACCCATGAACTGAAAGAGCCCTCGAGCGTTCCTCCTGTTCTCCACGTGAGTGAAAATGCCTGCCAAATACCGCTTCAGGTTTTCCTTCATTCGCGCAAAAGCCTCCGGCAGCATGTACACGGGGATGGCCGTATCATCACGTCGACCGCCGGATGCGGCGCATTTTTCCCACACGCTCTCATTGAGCGCCAATGATGCGCGAAGCGTCTTGAGATGTTCCATCAACTCGTCAACCCCTCTGTCGGCAATGGCAGGGTCAAAAGGTTGATCCGGTTCCGGATTTTGCCAACCGAGGGGCTTTTCACAATCCTTCTCGCGGAGAAGGGAAAAGAACTCCGAAAAACCATCCAACTGGTCGCACTTCGTAATCACAACCCATACCGGACAATACACCCCGCACGTGCGATTGAAAGCTCGCATCTCCTCGGCGATGAGCGATACTTTGCGATCTCGTAATTCTGCGGAGTCAAGCAGAAGTGCATCCGCCGGGATCGTCAGGATCACTCCTCTGACCAAGTTGTTTTTAAAGATTTTCTTGTACCCATCGAGGAAAGTCTGCCATTCGTGATCCTGTCGCCCTCCCCAGCGGCTCAGGAAAAGGCGTCCGCCGATATCCCAAACCATCCCTTTATCAGCCAGCCACATGTTAAACGTGGACGTAGGTTCACTCGCGAGGGAGAAATCATTGATGCCGGCCGGATAGCGAATACCGCCGTACTCCATGAGACGGCTCTTGCCGGAGCCCGGTTCACCGAGTAAGAACCATGACCCCGTGTTGCTTGGGGATAAGCCCCGCTCTTCCATCGTATGTTTGGCGGAGGCCAAATCCATGCGGATATTTTCCGTGCGCAGGTACTGCTCGCGCTGTTGTGCCTTCAGATCCTTGCCGGCCGCCATAGCTGCCAGTTCCCGGCGCAGCAGCAGATCCTCGCGCATGGTGTTCACCATGCTGCGCAATTGAGCCCTCCTGCGCAGCACACGGACCAGCACGTATATCAAGATGAGCGCGGCAAGCGCCACCAATGCCACGACCACCCAATCCACCACCGTCATCTCACTCAGCCATCCCGGCATCATGGAATCCTTCGCCTCGCTCAATTGCGAGCCGGACACAGCTGATGCATCATTCAGGGTCGGCGGGACGACGTTGGCTACGGCACAATATGGTTCAAACGGCATATTCATCACTCTTTTCCCTCCTCTCCAGACTGTTCCGTGTCTTCTTGCGGCAACTCAGGAAGCGGGCGTGGTTCTTCCTCAGGCGCGCACGACGTATGTTCCGATGCATCGCCCGATCCGGGAGCGATAGACGTTCCCTCTCTGGGGGCATCGGCAGGATTCGTATGCTCCACAGGTGGAGGAGAAGACTCTGCCTCCTTTTCCTGTACAGCATCGGCAGGCTCTGCATGCTTCCTGTCCAGATTCACCCCCCTCGCGACCATGCTGTCAGAGTTCTGGGCATGAAGAACAGCCTCCATTTTTATGTATTCCCCCGTTTTGTCGAGCACCTGCCAAAGCGCCATGGTCGCCCCCCTGTACGTATGGATGTAATAGAAAATCGACGCAACGAGCACCACCGCACAGGCGCAGGTTACCAAACCCGCTGCCAGGACGGGGCTGCGAGGCTTCATCTCCACCACCGACTGTTCCCCCTGAGAGTCCAGCAAGGAATGCTTGGCCTGTTCTTCACCGGGCAAGTTGATTTTCTCAGCCGCACTCCGTAAGAGTTCCTCGAGTTGCACGCTGCGCCGCTCCAGAGCTCCGGAAAAGCCGCTGGCGATCATCGCGTGCATCAACCGCAAGTGATCTCGCGCAAGGGACGTATCCTCTGCCAACCACTGCCTCATGTAATCAAAGAACTTTTCATCCCCGGCCAGTTCATTGTAGAGGCTGCGTCCGAGGTCCTGCCACTCCCGCGCGTACGGGAAATTCCCCTCGTGCACCATGTAGTCGATGTAGAACGCCGTGTACCGGCACGCGTCCTCCATTCCTCCCGCCAAATCAGCCGAGGCTGCACCCGTCTTACGAATCGCCGAGAGCTCGCGCATGATGTGCCCGAGCAGCACATCCATTTCAGGACCTTTACCGGAGGCTGCCTCGTAACGGCTCGCCACCATGTACGTGATCAGGGGGTGAAAGAGTTCGTAGAGCGTCATCTGTCGTTATTGAGGCTTGGAAAGGATGAGATAAAGTTCAGCTTGCGTATGGGGCAACGCTTTTTCGCTCCAGGTAAGGGCGCACTGCTTCTCCTCACAGATATCCTGCCACGTGGCGTCACTCCCCAATTTATCCGTGCGGAACCACAGGCGATCCCCGCCGGGTGGGAGAAGCGGGGACGGAAGACGTTCCTCCATCAAGTGGACTCCTCGCACGCGCTTGGTAGCTTGCGAGCCGGCCGTGAGCTTAAACACATCGCCGGCCTCCACCAAATCGGCAACATGCCGGGGGGACTCTTCGCTACGCACACCCACATACGCTGCTCGGACGCTGTTGAGCCACTCCGGCTGCATGCTGCCGTGCCACGCTGCATCGGTTTCCTGATAGGAGAGTTCCACACGCACACACCACTCCGTCGCTTCCGTCCTCGTCAAGCGGTAAATACCATCTATCACCGCCTCAAATTGAGGCAAACAATCATCGTGATGGTACGGCGGAGGTGTCGTGCAATCCTCCTGCGGAGAAAAAGCGGACAACTGCATCAGCAAACGCCCCAGCTCAACGTAAAGCGCTACGGGTGTCACATGCGCGCATGCCATCATCCCGCGCAGTCCTGCAACAGCTGCCCGCACGAACGCGCATTTGGTCATCTTCTCAAGGCGAAGGGCGGGCTGCTCCTGCAGTTCTCGCTGCCGCAGAGCCGTCACGATGCTCTGAGCCACCTGGTCAAGATGAGTGCATAAGGCCTCCAGCCGGTTGTGCAGCATGGGCGCGGCCGACAGACAAAGCGCCGGCGGGGCGTACTGAGCATCCGGCGTCAAAACCGGTTTACCGTCCCTGGTTCGACGGCACTCCAAACGGAGTATGGGCATTTTTTCGTAGCCGGGAAGTTCCTCGCTCTTGCTGGAAAGCAGTACCCGCATACGCCGGAACATAACAGTCTGTTCATTGCCGCCGGCATTTTCATCATAGCATTCCCGGGGACAGGGCTCAAAACGACGCACTCCTTCAGTCTCGTTTTCATCCTCATTCCTCTCGCCTTCGCGCAATGGGGGAAGCGCGGCGTAGATCGTGATGTGAGAACTCTGACTTATTTCCGTGGTCAGGTCCAAGTCATCAGCCCGGCTGTTCCCCGGCATATCCACCTCCACGCCTCCCGGCAAAATGGCCTGGAGTTTCTGGAGGCGGAAGCATCCGTTCTCCAGCGCGGTCCTGTCCAACTCCAGGCTGATCAGTCCGTAGGTGTACGGCAGAGCAAGAGTACGATCGCTCTGCCGGGCTACAGCATGTTGGAGTTGCGCTTGCTGGAAATGGTGCGGGCGCAGAAACAATCCTTCCGTCCAACTCAGACTCGGCAAATTTTGGTACATAGTCGCTTGTATATTATTGTGATACGATTAATCCTCAGGATTCATAGGGGTTTGCAACATCAAACCGGCCGGTATGATGCTCACGTTAATTTCGCCGGAATTCCAACGATTCTTAGCCAGGGGGAGAGTAAGCCGGCGCATATCCGGTCCCTTGGCTCCATCGCGAGCCAAATTGGCAAACAGCACCACGTGGCTTGCTCCGTGTTTGTTAATCCATATGTCCCAAATTTTGTCGTTTTTCTCGAGTTTTTTCGCCTCATTATCCTCCTCGCCGAAATAAAAAGTTTTACGTCGCAAGGAATCGCGCAGCATGTTGTCGGGATCGAAGTAATCATCAATCGATGTGGCCTCCAATTGCTTGAGCATCGTTTCATTTGCCTCCACGATATCCACTTCCACTGTAGGAAACACTCGCAGTCTCTCAATGGTCACCGGATCATACGCTATGTTGATTCCCAACTTCTTCGGCGCAGTTGAGTTGCACCCGGTTAACGCGAGCAGTACTCCCATGATAACTCCTACTTTTTGAGTAGCTTTTTTCATGATTAGCAGATATAGTTGATTCCTGTTGTGACAACAGCCGCTGTTGTTACCGGCACCCCCGTGATGGGGTTCGCCCCCGTCGCTACCGAGGTGATATTGGCCATGGGAAGTCCATGCACCAGTTTGTTGACAGCTGTCGAGACCGAGAGGACACCCGCGCACATGGGTCCGGCAACGGGAGAGGTCAGGGTTGCAATCGGGAGCCCGTGCACCAAAAAGTTGACGGCTGTACCTGTCACGACGTCTCCCGTGGCAGAAACTCCGGTGGTGATCATGATGGGGGTCGGCATGGTTTTATTTTTTCTTCGGTTTGATGAGTTTCGTGCGTGAGGCTTCAACCACCGGGCCGACATCTGTCACGTGCAAGATGAGGCTCTGCGTGCCACGCGGGTAATCCTTTTTAGCCAGAGAGAAAGTGGTGCGACGAGAATCTGCGCTATCGGTCGTGGTGCGTGGCGGACGCTTAGTCACAGCGATGGCTCTGTCAGCTCCGGAGCGCCTCCACGTACGCATTTCCCACGAATCATCCCACAGAATTTGTCGGAAGCCATCATCCATGTAGCAGCGCCATATCACGGACGGACGCGAAGCGCGTCCCAATGTGCTGAAGTATTCATCCACCGGAGTGACCGTTTGGCGGAGCAGTTCATTTTCACCGCGCACGGCGAACACATCGACCACATCACCGCGCACGGGTTTGCTGCGCTCATCGGTTACACAGATCGGCAGCGGCTTGCTGACAAACCACGAGCACCCCGCCAGCAGGAAAACTGCCGGGGCAAGCAGGCTCAGTCTGTGTACGATTGTCTTCATGGTTGCGAATGTTCTTCCCTGCCGAACCCAAAACGCGACTTAAAAACGCTGTCGTCGGGTGCGCCTCTCTTTTTTTCCTTTTCGGCAGCACGCACCGGGTTGCCGTATTCATCCCACGTGCAAGTGCCGTCCGCGCACTCAATGCCCAAGCGCAAGAACTCCTCGTAACGTTTGTCGTAGTCCATGGTTCCCCCTTCCATCAAGGCGAGCTGCATGAGCGTTTTGCTGATACCCAGAGGAGGAAGCCCTATGTTTGTCGGGGCAATGCCGGTTTCCGTTTTGAGATTGGTGGAGCTCCAGAAGGCGGAGTAGGCAAGCATGGCTTCGGGACCATCCTGCGCCGCTATGGCCGCCTCACACGCCAGTTTCCCGTTGTCATCGCTCGGAACGAGTACCCAGCGCAGCGCGGCTTCCACCGCTTTTCCCTTTTCCGCGGCCGTCGGTCTCGTCGGCAATCCGGGTATTTTGAGCGGGAAGTACTTGCTCATGAACTGGTCGATCTTCGGTTTCACCGCACCGACCTTCTGCCGAATGGCCTGAAAGATGGGATCGTCGTCCTTGACTGCATTTGCCACCATCTGTCGGTCGTGTTGCAGCGTGTCAAGATACACATTCATGCTGCCTTTCGCCTGCTCCAAAATACTGTTGATGGTCGATTCCATGGCCATGGGACCGTTGGGGTTTCCCATGCTTCCGGGCGGCAGCGACTGCTCGAACTCCGCGTACTCCCGCTGCAAAACCGCCAGCTTGAGCTTGATGCGTTCCACCGGGTTGAGGTATTTTTGCTCACGCGCAGCTGCCTCCAGCTCCTTCACTTGTGCCTTCAATTCCTTTTTCCGTGCCTCCACCATGGCATCTACGTCCGATGTGTCCGTGAGTTTTTTTACCAATTCCTCCTGTTCTTTCTTGAATCTTTCTTTGGGGGTCAATCCATCCTTCGCCTTATCCTTCTCAATGTCCTCTGCCACCAGCCGGTAGCATAAGTAGCACCACCACACCCCCACCCTCGGCACAATGGCATAGCTCAGCAGGTTGGCCGCCGCCTCCGATTTCCCGTTGTGCATCAGTAAGGCCAACGCCAGTGAGGCGCTTACCCGTCGCTCCTTCGGCAGCAGCTCATCCAGCTCTGCCCCCATCTTGTAGCCGCGCTCTTTGCACAGCCCCTCCATGTCATCCCGCAGAAGCATGACAAGCGGTCGTCCAAATT
This sequence comes from uncultured Akkermansia sp., assembly GCA_947601655.1. GTDB lineage: Bacteria > Verrucomicrobiota > Verrucomicrobiia > Verrucomicrobiales > Akkermansiaceae > Akkermansia. The sequence goes on along the minus strand of CANQGG010000082.1, from coordinate 155 downwards.
GTTTTCCGTCCCAGGACATCGTTGTTTTCGGTTGTTTAATTTTGTGTATGCAAGCCGGAGTTGTTTGTATTCGCGCCACTTGTGCGATTGGCTTGTGCACTGACGATGGTTTCACAAGCGTTTGTATTGTCGAGGGTAACGGTCGAATTGGTGTC
>CANQGG010000081.1 GCA_947601655.1 uncultured Akkermansia sp. | reverse complement strand
GGAGCAGCCTTCTTCGCAGGAGCAGCCTTCTTCGCAGGAGCAGCCTTCTTCGCAGGAGCAGCCTTCTTCGCAGGAGCAGCCTTCTTCGCAGGTGTCGTTGACTTCTTTGTCGCCATGGCGATTATGGTTTGGTTGAGTTTTGATTGCAATGAAAGCAACGCCGAACGCAATCTTCCGCTTACGTACCGCAAGCCGATGCATATGCGGACACTGCATCCAGTTCCACAAGCTAGTACCACAAAGAATGTGCTTCTTCAAGAAAAAATTGCATTTTTAAGGAAGAAATTGCATTTTTTTGCCTCGGAAATTATGCGGGTCGTGACTTGACGTGTGGAGAGTGTGGGCGTATGCTCATGGCGTGATGAATACTTCACTCTTCAAAAAATTGTGTGAGGCCTCAGGCGCCTCGGGATTTGAATACGCGATCCGCGAGCTTATCGTCAAAGAAATGATGCCACTGGCAGACGACGTTACTGTTGATAATATCGGGAACGTGACGTGTCTTGTACGCGGAGAAAGTTCGGACAAAAAGATCATGTGCGCGGCGCATATGGATGAGATCGGATTCATTGTGCGGCACATCGACGATCAGGGTTTCATACGTATTCTTCCCTTGGGGGGATTCGATCCGAAAACACTCACGGCGCAACGAGTGATCGTGCATGGTCGCAAGGATCTCCCGGGTTGCATGGGCGTGAAACCGATTCATGTAATGACGCCGGAGGAACGCACAAAAATGCCGGCCCTGACGGATTACGTAGTGGATGTCGGCATGAGTAAAAACGAAGTGGAAAAGTATGTCTCCGTGGGGGACGCCATCACGCGTATCGGAGATATGGTGGAGATGGGAGATTGTCTGAACGTGAAGAGTATTGATAACCGAGGCGGCTGTTACGTGTTGATCGAAGCAGTGCGGGCATTGCGCTCTGCAAAGGTGAAGCCGGATTTTGATCTCTATGCTGTGTTCTCCGTGCAGGAGGAGGTTGGTTTGCGCGGGGCTCAGGCCGCCACGATTCGCCTGCAACCGGATTTCGCGTTTGCTCTGGACACGACGATTGCATTCGATACGCCGGGATCTGCGCCGCACGAACGTTGTACGGTACTGGGAGCAGGTGCGGGACTGAAAGTCTACGATGGTACCCTGATCACCGATACCCGGATGGTGCAGTACATGCGAGCCCTGGCTGAGGAGAAAAAGATACCATGGCAAGCTGAGCTTCTCGCAGCAGGCGGCACAGATGCGGGAGCATTGCAGAAATTTACCGCAGGAGGATCAGTGACCGGAGCCATTTCCATTCCGGTGCGCAATGTTCACCAAAGCATCGAGATGGCGAGTAAAAAAGATATTCAGGCATGTGTGGATTTGCTGGCGGCTTGCTGCAGCAACCTGCGCCGATGGGATTGGTCGTGGAAGCGCGCCGTGCGTTCTCTCGCGCCGAAAGGGAAAACGACGTCGAAAAAATCACCGCGCAAAAAACAGCGCTGATGGAGACGAGGTGTGATGATAGGGCGCTGCCATATCATCCATCACAACTCAATCCATGGGAGCATTGAGTCGCGGTGTGTGAGGTGCAGCCGTGGACGGCAATTTCCGGGCAGGCGGTCAATAAAGCCCCGCATGGATGCGGTTGCCTTATCTGGAGTGTTGCATTCGGAGCTCATGTGAGCCAGGAAAATGTGACGCAGATTTTCCTGCGCCACGGCTTGCACCAATTCTCCCGCCTGTACGTTGGAAAGGTGTCCGAACGATCCGCTGATGCGTTCAATCAGGTGAGGTGGTCTGCCGGACTCTTCCAGCATGGTTTCGTCGTAGTTTGATTCCACCAATAAGGCATGCAGTCCGCGTAACGCGAAGAGCATTTTATCCGTTGTTGAGCCGGTGTCGGTAACGTAGCCTAACCGCACGTTGCCACCCTCAATGACGAATCCCATCGGGTCACAGGCATCGTGGTTGATTGAAAATGGAGTAATATTCAACTCGCCGATGCTGAATGTGCTGCCCGGTTCGATGTAGGAAAGGGAAGCTGCCGGCGCTCGCGCACACAGATCCTCTCTTAAGTAACGAGAACAATAAAGCCTTAGTTTCCCTCCGAGTTTTTTTGCCATTGTACCCAGACCGCAAACATGATCCACATGTTCATGGGTAATAAGCACACCGCTGATATCATTCAGCGAGAGTCCGCATTGCTCAAGACAGGAGCAGATGCGGCGCGTACTGATGCCGGCGTCTACCAGCACGTGCGTATCGCCAGAAGAAACAACGGAGGCATTGCCGCTACTGCTGCTGGCCAGTACCGAGAGACGCATAAGTGATTCGGGTTCACGCGGACGCGCGCTCGACTCAACTTTCGCAGCTGGGTCGCGGATGCACGGTAGTGTGCCAACTGTCAGTTGTTGACACGCCCAAGGTAAGTGCCATCCTCCGTCTTCACGGATATCTTTTGCCCGGCGCTAATGAAGAGAGGAACCTGCACCACAAGTCCTGTTGTCATGGTCGCGCTCTTGTAGACGTTATTGGCTGAGTTGCCTTTCACACCCTCCGGAGCTTCAGCCACTTCCATGGTGATAGCCGCCGGCAGTTCAATGGAGCAGGCAGTTTCATCCGTGAAGAGCAGCACGTAGTTGTTCCCCTCGATAAGGTAGTCTTTCACCGGCTCTACAATGTCCTCGCTCACACAGACGTCTTCGTACGTCTCCGTGTTGAGGAAGTGGTAGCCCATCCCGTCCACATACGAGAATTCCATTTCCTGACGTGTCAGCATAACCCCTTCCAGGAAATCGTTGGAGGTGAGGCGCAGGTTATAGTCCTTCTTAGATGCAATGCTGCGGATTGTCATTTGCACGTAAGAGGCCATCCGCGGCGGAGTCTTGAGCAGACTTTCGCGCACGATGCAGATATCGCCATTGTAGTTTACTGCATGCCCTTTGCGGAGCTGAATCACGGGTACTTTTGCCATAACGCGCGCAGGTTACCACCACCCTACTGGCTTGTCAAGTAGAAATCTTACGCGAAACGCTGCTCAAACTGGTCTGAGCAGTGCAGATACGCCAGGGTGAAAAGGGTTTTCTCTCAGCGCATATCAAGCATAGGGACGAGTAATGGCTCATCCGGACCTACGTAACGGGAAAGAGGACGGAAGAGAGTGTTGTCCTCCAGTTGTTCAAGAATCTGAGCCACCCATCCGGCGCAGCGTGCAATCGCAAACACAGTGGTGAACATGCGCGTGGGGATGCCGAGGCTGTAATAGACGGTGGCGGAGTAGAAATCTACGTTGGCATTGAGGTTTTTTCGATCGCGCAGGATTTTAGCGATCATGTCGCTCATGCGGATCCACTTCGGCTCGCCGATTGTCTGTGTGAGACGGATGGCGATGCGGCGCAGCTGGGGAGCGCGAGGATCCAGCGTCTTGTAAACGCGGTGACCGATGCCGAAGATTTTTTCATGGCGTTCGAGCTTGGCGTTGATGTAGGACTCCACGTTTTTTTCCTCGCCGATTTCCTTGAGCATTTCGATGACTGCCTCGTTGGCGCCGCCGTGCAGCGGACCTTTCAACGTGCCGATAGCCGCCGTGATGCAGGAATACATATCCGAGAGAGTGGAGGCAGTCACGCGGGAGGAAAATGTGGAGGCATTCATGCCGTGGTCGGCATGCAGGATATAGGCTACATCCAGAATATGAGCCTCGTTGGGATCCGGCTCCTTGCCCTTGAGCAGCCACAGGAAGTGCGCTGCTTCATCGAGATCCGTGCGGATAGGCGGCAGATCCAATCCCTGGCAGGTGCGGTAGTAGTAGGCGGCCATTACCGGTAATTTCGCAATGAGAGAAAGCCCGATCTCTTTCATCTGAGAGGGGTCCTTCGTACGGTCATCGTACATGCCGAGCATGGATACGGCTGTGCGCAACGCGCTCATCGGACGCGCGGTTTTAGTGGCTGTCTTGAAAAAATCAAGAATGGGCTGAGGAAGCTCTCGATCCTGCTGCAGGCGCTGGCGCAGAGCTTGTAATTCGGCGCGGTTTGGCAGGCGTTTATTGAGGAGCAGGTAAATAATTTCTGCGTATTCGCATAATTCTACGAGATCCTCAATATCGTAGCCGCAGTAAAGCAGGCGTCCTTCTTCGCCTCGCACGTCGCTAAGGCGTGTTTCGTTAGCAACGATACCTTTGAGTCCTTTGCTGAGAATGGGGAGGGGAGAGGGGGTCTGTTCCATAGTTGATGAAGGGGGCGAATGATTCAGACGGTTAGAATCCGAAGTCGTCGTACCATGCGTCTTTCAGTTCTCCGAGGGTGAAGGATTCAACCGCAGGGCATTTCTCCATCCATGTCTTCACGGCGTCAATATGCTTCTGATTTGTTGCTCGGGCATCCTGTGCTTCAATAATTTGTACACAATTTTTCCCGAGGCTCCCGCTGCATGACATCCCTTGTCCCTCAATGCAATCGAGGATAAAGTCATCGACGAATTTCTCGAATTCGGGAGACGGATACCCCACGCTTAGCTTAATGTCTAAGCGAAACGCGTATTCTCGGAACTCTCCAACATGGCGCTTTTTGCGCAGCCGCTTCTTCATGACCGGCACACTCTAGCCTAATTTATTCGCTCTGTCAATCACAATCCATTGGCAGAGCGCGCAAAAAAATAAAATCGCAATGTCTCAAAAAAGGAAAGGGGAAGATCAATCACATATCACTCAATAAGAATAAATAAGAAGAAGTAAAGTCGCTTTTTGTAGTATGTGAGAGAAATGGAGGCTTTGCGGGGTAGATTAGCAAATTCGGAAAGCAGGAGGGGGGGGGGACGGATGCCGCGAGGAATTCGTGCAGGGTAGACGCGGCGGGGAAGGAAAAGGTGACCGGAAATGGAGGGGGCGTGGAGCGAAGGTTTTCAACGTGTTCCACGCGTACCTAATCTCCTTCCACTTCCTGCCGCTTCAGCCATTCTTCCGCTTCCTGCCGCCTCCGTAGCTCAAAGTTCTCTCTGCGTTCCACGCGTACCGAATCCGAATCTCCTTCCCTGGTGATGACGACTTGAGACCGACTGGGGAAAAAGGAATGACCACCCTTTTCCTTAAACATGCGAGATAGTTCACTGAGCGAGAACGAAGAATTTTCTAACTCTCTTGCTAACCTTTTGTAGTCGCTTCCTTGCTTCTCTCCCTGTTCTTTCAGGAATTTTAGCAGCACATCGTCAGCCGTCATGCCCGATTTGTTCTTTATCGTAACATCCGCGCCCTTTGCTACAAGCCAGCACACCGCGGCCATGTTGCCCTGCGCAGCCGCATGCATGAGGGCAGTTTGTCCGCTCTTGTCTGTGGCATCGACCTTACCTCCTTTTTCGATGACCTTGAGTTTTTTGAACAGAGAAGCGGCCTCCTTTTGTTCCTTGCTGAGTTTGGCGCCCTTCGTGCGCTTCCCCGTGCCTGCCGGGAAGAGCAGTTCTACCCCTTGCTGCGGCGTGTCCTGTTTTATCGACTCTTCCTTCGCCCCCGTCGCCCCTGCGAACATCAGCATACAGGTGAGCAGGAATACTGTAAAGCACTTACAATAATCTAATAACAAAAACGAGGGGGTAGCAGCGGATTTCATTGTGACGTTTTGTTCAGGACGCGGCATCAATCTATCATGCTCTCTTAGACCCCGCAAGTAAAAATCGGGGAAAAATAACACAAAATCGTGCTTGAAGGATACAGGTGGCGTTTGGGCGTAGTGTAGCTCTGAGGCGGGGCAGGGGGAGAGGCCTGATTATTCCCGGATGACGACTTCGGAGCCGAGGGGAAGGAGGTTGAAGAGCGTTTGACAGGCATCGTGCTGCATACGGACGCAGCCATGGGAGTCCGGCGTGCGCAGGACATCGCCGACGTGGAGACCGACGCCGTCGTTGGTGAGGCGCATGAAGAAGGGCATGGAGGAGCGGTAGAGGTTGGAGCGGTGGTGGCGGTCTTTTTCAGTGATGCGGAAGAGACCGGTGGGAGTGGCGTGTTTGGGGCCTCTGCCGGTGCAGACCGGGAAGTCCATAGCCGGGCGGTCAGCTACAATGAAGAGCCCCCGCTGGGAGGAAAGATCGATGACGACGAGAAACTTGCCCGGGGAACTCAGGGCAACGGGGTCGCGCCACGTGTCGTAGGTGAGAGGGTAGTCATTGCGACTGCGGAAAGAGAGATAGTCTTCCGGGAATTGGACATTGGACAGGACGGAAGAGACGATGTGGTCAAACCTGGTGGCGTTGTATTCGGTGAGGAGTTTGACGGAGGCATCGCGGTGGAACTCCCGGGCGAGAAGGAGTGGTGATTTTCTGTCACGCCCCCAGAGGTCAATTTTTGCGCCGGCATCCAGGAGCAGAGAAAGGAGTTCCGGGTCATCGCTGGTGACGAGCAGGTGCATAAGGGCAGAGTAGCCGCGACGATCCAGCGCGTTGACATCGGCGCCCCTGGCCAGGAGCTTTTGAATGGTAGGGATATGGGGTTGTTTTTCCATGACCGAGAGCATGAGCGCGGTGCGTCCCTGAGCATCACGGATGTGCGGGTCAAGAACGATATCGGTGACATGGCGCTGCTTGAAGAGCTCAATGATCAGGTGGCGATGCTTCGGATTCTTGAGGGCGATTTTTAAGGCGCTGTCGCCTCGCTTATTCAGGAGCGTTGTATCCGCGTCGGCATCCAGCAAGGCGGTGGCGGCTGCCACATCGGCAGGGTCGTCCAT
>CANQGG010000080.1 GCA_947601655.1 uncultured Akkermansia sp. | reverse complement strand
TTTTTTGGCGTGGCAGGAGGTAGTATAGCGATGGCTGAACCGGATACCGGTAACAAGGTAGAGGCGTTCGATTGGTATCGTATGGCTGCTGAGCAAGGGAATGCGAGGGCGCAGCTTCTTCTCGGTATGTGCTATGAGAACGGTGAAGGGGTGAGCAGGGATATGGCGGAGGCGGTAAAGTGGTACCGTTTGGCAGCGGAGCAGGGGGATGCGGAGGCTCAGTGTAACCTTGGAGCGAGCTATTACAACGGCAATGGAGTGAGCAAGGATATAGCGGAGGCGGTGAAATGGTGGCAAAAGGCAGCGGAGCAGGGATATGCGATAGCACAGTGTCTCCTTGGCTTGTGCTATGAGAATGGGTCGGGAGTGAGCAAGAATATAACGGAGGCGGTGAAGTGGTATCGTTTGGCAGCGGAGCAGGGGCATGCGGATGGGCAGTTTAATCTAGGCTTGTGCTACGAGCATGGCGCGGGGGTGAATAAAGACTTGGCGGAGGCAGTGAAGTGGTACCGTGCGGCAGCGGAACAGGGAAATGTGCTGGCGCAGTACAATCTTGGCAGGTGCTATGTGCAAGGCAAGGGGGTGAGCAGGGACATAGTCGAGGCGGTGAAGTGGTTGCGTGCGGCGGCGGAGCAGGGGCATGTGCGGGCGCAGTATAATCTTGGCGTGAGCTATGCGAACGGCGAGGGGGTGAGCAGGGACATGGTCGAGGCGGTGAAGTGGTATCGCATGTCAGCGGAGCAGGGGTATGCGCCGGCGCAGTTTAATCTTGGGGTATGTTATGGGAACGGCTGGGGAGTGAACGAGGACATGACGGAGGCGGTGAAGTGGTATCGCAAGGCGGCGGATCAGGGGGATACGCAGGCGCAGTGTAACCTTGGAGAGTGCTGTGCGAACGGCTGGGGAGTGAACGAGGACATGACGGAGGCAGTGAAGTGGTATCGCAAGGCAGCGGAGCAGGGGAATGCGGGTGCGCAGTGGCTTCTCGGTGTATGCTATGCGAACGGTGAGGGAGCGAGTAAAGACATGGAGGAAGCGGTGAAATGGTGGCTCAAGGCGGTGGAGCAGGGGGATGCGAGGGCTCAGTGCCTTCTTGGTGCGTGCTATAAGAACGGCGAAGGGATGAGCAAGGACATGGCGGAGGCAGTGAAGTGGTTTCGCAAAGCGGCGGACCAGGGGCTTGCTCAGGCGCAGAGGCTTCTCGGTATGTGCTATGCGAACGGTGAGGGAGTGAGCAAGGACATGGCGGAGGCAGTGAAGTGGTTGCGCTTGGCAGCAGAACAGGGGGATGAGGACGCGAAGGTCATCCTCGAGGAGGTTGAGAGTGAGGAGATCATCCGTCAAGATGATTCGGGAGAGTAAGCGATTACAACGTTGATTAAGGGAAAAGCATCGAAATCGGATTCTTCAGAACAGGCAATCCAATAAATTCTCAACCAACAAAACAATCTAACACACCAATGAAAAAAGAAGACGAACAAAATTCTTCGAGCATTCGAAAACATACACATGAAAAGATGAAAAAGAAACGCACCTAAACTCCTGAAATCTGATGAATTTAAATAGCTTACTGAAAAAATAATTATCATAATTCCCAATTTCAATATTTATTAAGACAAATGAAAACGCAAAAGTATATTTATAAGGTTGTTGGACGTTGCCTGGCACTGGTATTATGTGTGGGCTTGGTCTGTTCATCATTCAGCGAAGCTTTCCTGGGAGAACTAGGAGGACTCGCTAGAGCTGCAAAGATAGCGGGACGGGCAGCAAATGCAGCCAGGAAAGCGAAAGCGCTGGAAGGGGCTGCACAAACGGCTAAAACCGTTGGAGGAATTGGAAAAGCGGGCAAGTTGGGTGATTTAGGGAATGCGTCCGGTGCAGCTGCTGGAGTTGGGATTGCCGGGCATATCGTGAAACAGGAGGCTTCAAAAAATGAGTCGCAGTCGGAAACGGCTAATTCGCAGATTGATCCGGGAACGCAGGCGGCTCAGGACAGCCATGGAGTGAACAACGATGAAAAGGATGAAAAAGAAACGGGTTTGCGTGAACAGGCGGAATCGTATCGGGAAGCGGCAGAGCAAGGGGATGCGAAGGCTCAATACAAACTCGGTAGATGTTATGCCGAGGGGTTGGGCGTGGACATGGACTGGGTAGAAGCAGTAAAGTGGTATCGTATGGCTGCAGAGCAAGGGGATGCGAATGCGCAGTTTGCACTTGGTAAGTGTTATTATGAGGGCACGGGCGTGAGCATGGATACGGAGGAGGCGAGAAAATGGTTCAGTAAGGCTGTGAAATTATTGTGCGAGGAATCGAAACAGGGGGATGTGGATGCGCAGTGCAATTTTGGAGTGTGCCATGAAAAAGGCTGGGGCGTGAACGAGGACCTGACAGCGGCGGTGAGGTGGTACCGTATGGCGGCGGAGCAGGGGGATGCGAGAGCGCAGTTTTATCTTGGAATATGTTATGAAAAAGGCTGGGGTGTGGATGGGGATCCGGCAGAGGCGGTGAAGTGGTACTGCAAGGCAGCGGATCAGGGGTATGCGTTGGCGCAGTGTATCCTTGGAGAGTGCTATGCGAACGGTGAGGGAGTGAGCAAGGACGTGGCGGAGGCAGTGAAGTGGTTCCGTTTGGCAGCAGGGCAGGGGAATGCCTATGCGCAGTTTGACCTTGGCGTGTGCTATCACGATGGCGAAGGGGTGATCAGAGACCTGGCCGAGGCGGAGGAGTGGTTCAGTAAGGCGGTGGAGAAGCGGCGCGTGTTGGCAGAACAGGGGGATGTGGAGGCACAGTTCCTTCTCGGTTTGGGCTACGAGGAAGGCTTAGGCGTGGATAAGGATGAGATAGAGGCAAGGAAATGGTTCAGTAAGGCGGTGGAGAAGTTGCGCGTGTTGGCAGAACAGGGAGATGAGGCCGTGCAGTATGTCCTTGGTTTGTGCTATGACAATGGCTGGGGAGTGAGCGAGGACATGGAGGAGGCGGTGAGGTGGTATCGCTTGTCGGCGGAGCAGGGGCATGCGCAGGCGCAGAATGACCTTGGCGTGTGCTATGAGAACGGCGAAGGAGTGAACGAGGACATGACAGAGGCGGTGAAGTGGTACCGCCTGGCGGCGGAGCAGGGGCTTGCGGCGGCGCAGTATAACCTTGGCAGATGCTATGCGAACGGTGAGGGAGTGAGCGAGGACATGGGGGAGGCGGTGAGGTGGTATCGCTTGTCGGCGGAGCAGGGGGATGCGAGGGCGCAGTGTAACCTTGGTAGGTGCTATTACACCGGCAAAGGAGTAAGCAAGGACATGACGGAGGCGGTGAAGTGGTTTCGCAAGGCTGCTGAGCAGGGGCTTGCGGCGGCGCAGTGTAACCTTGGCGTGTGCTATGAGAACGGCGAAGGAGTGAGCAAGGATATGACGGAGGCGGTGAGGTGGTACCGTTTGGCGGCGGAACAGGGGTATGCGCCGGCGCAGTGTAACCTTGGCTTGTGCTATTACAACGGCGAAGGAGTGAGCAAGGATATGACGGAGGCGGGGAAATGGTTTCGCGCGGCAGCGGAGCAGGGGGATGAGGACGCGAAGGCCCTCCTCGAGGAGGTTGAGAGTGAGGAGATCATCCGTCGAGATGATTCGGGAGAGTAAGCGATTACAACGTTGATTAAGGGAAAAACATCGAAATCGGATTCTTCAGAACAGGCAATCCAATAAATTCTCAATCAACAAAACAATCTAACACACCAATGAAAAAAGAAGACGAACAAAATCGACAAGATAAGGTGGAGAAGGTAAATCTTGCAGGGATCAGAGTGCCCCGGGTATGTCGGGGTATGGGTATGCCTTTGTTGTTTGGACTGCTCTGTGTGGCATTGGGATTCGCAGTGATGAGCCCGATCGCTTTCTCTCTCTCTGAGCAGGAGGCACAAAAAATACAGGAAAATATCGAGAAATGGCGAATGGATGCAGAGAGAGGGAATCCCGGTGCACAGACAGCCATCGGAGGATTGTATGAAGAGGGAATATATGGATGGAAGAAGAATATTGATGAAGCCATCAAGTGGTATCGCGCAGCGGCTGATCAGGGGGAAACAACGGCCCAGCTTCGTTTAGGATTGTGCTACGAGCTTGGCAAAGGCGTGCCGCAGGATTATGCGGAGGCTGTGAGGCTGTACCGTTTGTCGGCTGAGCAGGGAAATACAACGGCGCAGATTCGCTTGGGGCAGTGCTATGAGCTTGGTCAGGGGGTGCCGCAAGACTGTGTTGAGGCGGTTAGATTGTATCGTTTGTCAGCCGAGCAAGGAGATGGTGCGGCTCAAGCGCTGATGGGTAAGTGCTATTTCGAGGGAGTTGGTGTAGAGAGGGATTTCAAGGAGGCATACAAGTGGTGCCGCAAGGCCGAGGAGAGCGGGAATGAGGAGGTCTATGGCTACTTGGGAAGGATGTGTCTTCGTGGTTTGGGAGTGGAGGAGGATAAGGTCAAGGCCGTTGAATACTACCGAAAGGGAGCGGAGAAAAATGACGCGGATTGCATGTGCTTTCTTGGTGAGTGCTATGAGCAAGGGGTGGGCACGGAGAAAGATATGACGGAGGCGGTAAAGTGGTACCGGAATTCAGCAGAGAGGGGAAACATGTTCGGTGAATACAGGCTGGCATTATGCTACTTCGCCGGGAAAGGGGTGGAGCAGGATATCCAGGAAGCTATCAAACTTATACAAAGTGCATCTCAGAAGGGATACCTGAGCGCACAGACTGTCCTCGGGAGCGCCTATTATACGGGATATGGTGTGGAGAAGGATGAGGAGTTGGGGCGGAAGCTTATTCGAGATGCTGCGCAAAAAGGTGACCCGACAGCCGTGAAAATTCTCGTCGGAATCATAAGATCACAGACAAATAAGGACTGTGGAGATTAGGTGAGAAATAGAGCCGGTTTAAGGCATACAATACAATTCAACTTAACATAAAACTCACAAAAATATGGATAAAAAGAAACTAATAGCTATCTGCATCGCACTCTTGGCGGTGTTGCTCACCTTTGCTTTCGAGTGGGTCGTGTTGTGGACATACGTTGGGGTTGGATTTGCATGGTGTGGAACCGTGATGGCACTGACTTGGTATACTCTCTCACTTGCGCGGGGCGAGAAAGATCGGGCATTGAAATATGCGATGGTGTTGGGTGGCGTGGGAATGGTTATGGATGTTGCAGCTGCGGCGTTGATTGCATGTATGGGGATGGAGGTTCATGCGCAGGGAGGAGCAGAAAAGCCAGAGGGATGGCTCTTTGGGTTTCTGAGTTTTGTTTGTTTTGGACCGCTGAGTCCGGTATGCTCCGTTGCGGCTATAGCTATGTTGCCACGATTGCGTTTATGGGTTGCTTCTGTAGTGGCACGTAATCTTGCTTTAATGCTTCTTATTCTGATTCTGTTGATTATATTTGCCCCGCTTCTGCTAGCGGCTATAGGTTTGTTGGGTGCTTATATTGCTAGGACGTTTCTCGTTTGCGTCGGATTCTTCATTTGGTTGTACGCGTTTTACCGCCTCAATTACCAAAAGAAAGGCAGTAATCAGGGTAAAGACATATTTATTATTGCTCCTATCTTTAACATTATTACCTCTGTCTTTAATTTCTTCGCCAGAATACTCCACCTTGTCATTCGTATCTTTATTAAATCAGCTCCTGAACAAAGGGAAAAAATACAGCGTCGCAATGTGTGGGCATTGAGCTTGTGGGGTGACGTCGGCAAAGTGGAGATCGTACCCTCCCATACCAATACGCCGTGGAGAATGAGTCCTGAGCGATATAAAAGGATTTGCTCGGATGTGAGCGCGGTGGATACTGTGCCCTTTGAAATCACAAGTCCTGCACATGGTGCAGGCGAGATGTGGTACATTATCCCGGAAGGAGGCACCGACTTTGTGGTTCTTTTGGATAAAAAGCCGATAAGAGGCAAAACCCCGATCAATGCCGGCAATAAGGTTGCACTTTGGAAGAGAGGAAAGGGAACCGTTATCGGTCGCTTGGAGGTGAAACGGCGCATGCTTGTGGAAACAAAGGGTATAAGGAAACCAAGACTATAACTGCGTCTCATGTGGGGCAATGAATAAAGCGTGACCTTTCCTGCATGATTTGTAACTTTAAATAAACCATCATGAACAAATACATCATACCACTGGCAGTTGTCGCATCATTGGGCTTAAGCAGCTGCTACTTCAATTCTGCCGGGCATTTATTTGGCAAGGCGGGGTACAAAGCACAGGCAAAGTCGGAGGATGCTAAGCCGGGGCAATACGTTTACACCGATGGCAGCAAGTACTATGTGGAGCTGCCGCGTTACCGCGTGGGCAAGCCGATCAAGACTCAATACACTGCCGGCGAAAAGGATAAACGGACGGTGGAGGTGCGCGCGACGGGTGGCAAAGATGTGTTTGAGATACCGTCGGATTTTGCCATGTATCTCACCGGTCAGAAGAAGTCTCCCTCCACCCCCTCCTCGATGACAAAGGTGGACGAGAGCGTCATTACCACGACTGCCACCACCAAACTCCCGATTGTATTCCCGGGGGGTGCTTCATCTGTGGACTACAAGTACAGCTCCGGGGCAGCAGCATGGTGGTACACAGCCGGCATCTTTGATTGGCTTTGCGTGGATCTTCCCATCACTTGCGTGGAGAATTCTCTGATGACAGTGGGCGTTGTCGGTATAGGTTTGCTTTCAGGGTCATCAAGCTCTTCCTCGTCTTCCTCCTCTTCGTCTGATTCGACACCCCCTCCCGCCGCTTACTTGGCAGAGATTAAGGCGCGCGCAGATCAGCGTGGATATATAACGGTAGATGAGTCGAGCCTTGCCCGGCGCTGCATAAGGCAGATGCACTCCGAAGCGCAATCGAAGATGGATGATGCAAACCGACTCTACAGCAGGGCACAAAACAGCAATTATGCCTTGATGAGCCCGGTGGAGAGAGCCTTGGTAGCGAGTCCCTCGACACGTATGCGGGATGCCCGATCGATGGCGTCCGAGGCTCAGAGCATTGAGGATAAGGCTGATTCGTGGGAAGACTGGTTGGACTCTATGGGCGCCGCCGGGCGGATTCGCTAAGACCAGTAGCGGTGTATCATGACGACGATTCTGATAACAACAACTAATACCATGAATAACAAGAATAAACATGAGAGAAGGACGCTGCTTATGCGTCTGATAGCTGCGAGTACGGGCGTAAGTCTGGCGCTGGGGGCTTGCATGAGTCCTGATGAATGGCTCAGTGAATATCAAGGAATGCGGCTTGAGAGGGATACGCACCTGCTGGAGATGGAAGCGAATGGAGGAGATAGCGAGTCGCA
>CANQGG010000079.1 GCA_947601655.1 uncultured Akkermansia sp. | reverse complement strand
TGAACCAGTACACGCAGATTGATACGGACGGCACGGCGTTCGTTCCGGAGTACGATGCGGATGGCAACCAGACGCGCGTGCGGACGAGCACGGGCATCTGGAAGGTGCAGTACAATGGACAGAACCGCGCCATTCGTTACGAGTCTGAGGCGGATTCCACGCACATCATCACGTGCGTGTATGACTCGCAGGGACGCCGGGTGGAGAAGAAGGAGGAGAAAGAAGGCGCCGTCATCAGTCACGTGCGCTATGTGTATCGGGGCTATCTGCAAGTAGCGGCCTACGATTTGCTCGCGGAGGGACTGCCCTCATTGTGGCAGATTATCTGGGATCCGACGCAGGAAATAGCCACGCGGCCGCTGGCCATACGCAAGGACGGTTCTTTCCTCACCTACGGTTGGGACTTGACGAAAAACATCTGCGAGACGTACACGAGTGATAAAGGATTCCTTTCCGAACGCTACACCTACAGTCCCTTCGGCTTAGTTTCCATTGAAGGTGACACCCCTTACCAACCCCTCCAATGGAGCAGCGAGGTGTATGATGAAGAGCTGGGGCTCGTGTATTACAACTACCGCTACTATAATCCACTTGATGGCAGGTGGACGAGGAGGGATCCGATGGGAGAAGAAATGGGGAATCTGTATTGTTACATTGATAACGACATAATTGAAGATACGGATTACCTAGGATTGATCATAGATACAATCTGGGATGTTGGCAATGTGTTGTGGGACATTGGAGTAATCGCAACAGGCTTTGTGACGGGAGATGAGGACATGAAAGATGAGGGGGCAACTGATCTTGCCCTGGATATGGCCGCTGCATTAATCCCCGGAGTTTTGGCAGGTGCTTCTAAAATCGCCAGGGCAGGGAAAATATCGAAGAAAATGAAAGGGAAACGAGGCAAGCCTAAAAAAATGAGCAAAAGGTGTCAGGAATTGTGGGCCGCAAAACAAGCAGCCATAGCAGCAGCAAATAGAATGGCATGCAAAGGGACTGTGCCAAAATGTCCGACAGTGAGTATGTGTGAAACATATCGGTTTAGGGCTTCTTTGTTTCAGGCAGAGAGGATTGCTCGTGAAACGTATGACCGTGAATGTTTTGAAGGGGGAGACGGAGGACACATCGCTCAGAGAGAGAATAAAGGGAGAGCAGAAGAGAATTGTATGAAACTATATAAACGATGCATGGCTAGAGCGAAGAAATGAAACAGAAAATACCCAGGCATTTGAGAAAGGAACTGAAGATGTTCAATCGAACTCTGCAGGATCGCACCCAGTGGGAAAAGAGGGACTGGCCTCTTCGCGCGCGGGAGAGTACGGATGAGATCCTCAAAGAGCTCAAAATGGAGATTGTGGAGGCATTCGCCGGGGTGACGTGTCATACGGAATACACGGTTTTCAATGTAACATTTGCAAGAGAATGGGGAGGGATTATGTATTCCGATGAATTTTATGATTACCTATCTGCCAATGAGGAACGGGATAATTGGCACAGCTTTGATCCTTATGTTTTGATGGCAGGAGATGATGCTTTGTACACGTTGTTTGGCGATGCCTTTCGTTTTATTGCTCCGGCCTTCATGCTATGCTCTCTGGAAAGGATCATCCATGAAGGTGTGATGCTTGAAAACATATTGAGACCATTTGTTATCAGCCTTTCTCACGATGATGCTTATGAGAATAAGAAGGATTATGATTACTATGGGGAAAAATACAGTTCGTTCACACCGCGACAAAAGGAAGTGACGACGCGCTGGGTAGCGTACTGGCGTGAGGAGTTAAAATTACTGGAAGATGACCTGCCTGACTATGTAATGTGCCCGTGGGAATGGGAGGAGTATAAGCTTGCGGGAAATGAAATCCCAAGTAGTCAAGCATTTGATTCGTTTGGGATTTTGGAAAAGTTTCTGCCCTATGAAAATTATATGATAAGTAAGAATACGTCTTTATTCAACGCTTTACTTGAAGAAGCGAAGCAACGCCGGACGAACAGCGGTCTCCCGAAAAATGACTAATGCCTATTGAACCTGTGCTTTCAGTAACAAATGTAAATAGCGAGACCAAAAGCGACAAATGGAAATATGGTGACATCCATTGAAAGCAGCGAGGCCAAGGCGGGAGATGCTCTACACGCGGTCAATGGTGCGGGGAAGAAGGTGGAGGTGACGCGCCGCGGGTATGCGTACGATGCGCTGGGGCGCCCGACTTCACGCACACAGGCGTACCCGCAGCAGAGCGTCAGCAGAGATGATTCCTTCGACTATAACAGACGCTCGGAACTCACCGGCGCGAAGCTCGGGGAGGCTCCTTATGCCTACGCCTACGACAACATCGGCAACCGTATCACGGCGCAGGAGGATGCTGAGCACGTCACCTACGCGGCGAACAATCTGAACCAGTACACGCAGATTGATACGGACGGCACGGCGTTTGTTCCGGAGTACGATGAGGACGGCAACCAGACGCGCGTGCGGACGGTCACGGGCATCTGGAAGGTGCAGTACAACGCGCAGAACCGCGCGACACGCTACGAGTCTGAGGCGGATTCCACGCACATCATCACGTGCGTGTACGATACGCAGGGACGCCGGGTGGAGAAGAAGGAGGAGAAAGAAGGCGCCTCCATCAGCCACGTGCGCTACGTGTACCGGGGTTACCTGCAAGTAGCGGCCTATGATTTGCTCGCAGAGGGACTGCCCTCATTGTGGCAGATTATCTGGGATCCGACGCAGGAAATAGCCACGCGCCCGCTGGCCATACGCAAAGACGGTTCTTTCCTCACCTACGGCTGGGACTTGACGAAGAACATCTGCGAGACGTACACGAGTGATAAAGGATTCCTTTCCGAACGCTACACCTACAGTCCCTTCGGCTTAGTTTCCATTGAGGGTGACACCTCTTACCAACCCCTCCAATGGAGCAGTGAGGTGTACGATGCCGAGCTGGGACTCGTTTACTACAACTACCGCTACTATAACCCCACCGATGGCAGGTGGATGAGGAGGGATCCTCTGGGAATACAGTCATGTGTGAACCCATATAATGTTGTAGAAAATAAATTAACCCAAACATCCGACTATTTGGGTTTAGTACCGCAATCTTCTCTACAAACACCTGATGGAATACGAGTTGCACTGAAAATCGCAGAAATGGCAGGCAGCGGGATTGTAGGAGGGGTTACTGCAAAAATGCTTGGTGATGAATGTGTTAAACCTAATACATTCAGCAAACCTGATACATTTGAAGTAGAGTGTACTAGAAAATGCAAATCGAAAAAGGAAGGAAAAACTTGTAAGGACACGAAAGGAAAAGGGAAGAGGAAAGGAAGCATGGTCTGCCGCGCCGGACTACTTCGGAACACATGGGAATTTGCAGAATGGGTAGAAAAGGGCCATGACTGTAATGCTGCGAAATGCGATTCCTGTTGCGAGAGTGTAAGAATTACATATGCTTCTAAGCCTTAAAGTAGTCATTCTATGAAAAAAATTATAAAATCCCACGCTCCTTCAGTTATTTTTGCCTTTATGGTAGCCTTTGTGTTACTATACCAACACGATGCTCTTTCAGTCGAGAGAACAGATAATTATAAAATCTATGTTAGGGCTGAGCAAGCATACGAAAACTGTTGCCGCCATGGCAAGCCTCATGATTTGTCGTTCCTTCCTAAAGATTTATTGTCGGCAGACGGGAAACCTATGTATCCATTAAAAATGGATAACAGTGGGATCCTGACTTGCGAATTGAGAACGCTTCCCGGTACTACCCCAAGTGTTATGAATTACTTGTTTCCTCCCTTCAGTCCATGTGAGATTACAGTATGCGAAATTGATGCGGTGCGCCAGAACAGAGATGACGAAAAGAAGTAACAAGGGAATTATTCATTCTTATCAACTCACCGGCGCGAAGCTCGGGGAGGCTCCTTATGCGTACTCCTACGACAACATCGGCAACCGCATCACGGCGCAGGAGGATGCTGAGCACGTCACCTACGCGACGAACAATCTGAACCAGTACACACAGATTGACACGGACGGCACGGCGTTCGTTCCGGAGTACGATGAGGACGGCAACCAGACGCGCATCCAGACGAGCACGGGCATCTGGAAGGTGCAGTACAACGCACAGAACCGCGCGATACGATACGAGTCTGAGGCGGATTCCACGCACGTCATCACGTGCGTGTACGACTCGCAGGGACGCCGGGTGGAGAAGAAGGAGGAGAAAGAAGGCGCCGCCATCAGCCACGTGCGCTACGTGTACCGGGGTTACCTGCAAGTAGCGGCCTATGATCTGCTCGCAGAGGGACTGCCCTCATTGTGGCAGATTATCTGGGATCCGACGCAGGAAATAGCCACGCGCCCGCTGGCCATACGCAAAGACGGTTCTTTCCTCACCTACGGCTGGGACTTGACGAAGAACATCTGCGAGACGTACACGAGTGATAAAGGATTCCTTTCCGAACGCTACACCTACAGTCCCTTCGGCTTAGTTTCCATTGAAGGGGACACCTCTTACCAACCTCTCCAATGGAGCAGCGAGGTGTACGATGCTGAGCTGGGACTCGTGTATTACAACTACCGCTACTATAATCCACTTGATGGCAGGTGGATAAATCGAGATATATTGTTCAGTATAAATCAAATTGCTCTATATAATTATTTGTCTAATAATCCGATTTTAATGAAAGATATCTTGGGACTTAGTGCGGATGGTGTTTTAGAAGCCTTGGCGATATTAGAGAAAGAAACACAAAAATTATCAGGCAGGGTGGCAGGCGGAATACTAGCAGTATTCAATATAGGGCAGGCTGTTTACCAAGGCCTTGAAGCGGTGATGGATGTGCCCGAGTGCGTTAAGGATGAAAGGAGCTTGGGTATTTGGATGGAAAAACGCAGACAATTAGCCCGAAGCGCCTTATCAAATGCCATCAGTGGCTTAACAATGGCAGCGGCAGCAATTCTCAGTGGAGGGTGGGCGGCTCTTGCATCTTCATCTATTCTGGGAGAGATACTCGAATTTCTGGAATCTCTCGTAAGTGATGAATTCATAGATCGTATTATAAATGCTGTAAATGATGATGTACCGCCCGTGAAATGCGATTGCACATACGAAGTCAGCTAAAACAATATAAATCAGACATGTATATGTGGAATTATATATATAGAAACAAGATTGATGAGCTAGGATTGCCCGATTCCCGTGCATCCAAAAGACTTGTAGCAATTTATTGTGTAGGAGGCTTGATAACTTCCTTTTCAGTGGGCGGTTCATTGCTTGTAGCATTTCTTGTAGTACTCTTCGTCCACTATTTCTGTCCTGACCGTCCTGACCGTCCTGAATTAGTGCGTGACATTGTTAGAATTTCCTGCTTTGTTAATTCAGTTGGTTGTATTTGGTTTATATATTGGTTATTTAAGTATTATCGAGGTAAGTATATCAATAGAGACTACATTAGTATCTTTCTGGCGTTTTTGGGTCTAGCACATCAAATCATCGGTTATTTTATGTTTTTTATACTTCCGAGATAGCGAGAGCCATAAGGAGTAAGTTAGAGATGCTCACTTGATTACAGACCGAAGCAAACTATTTGGAAATGAAACTGTACATACAAACTCTTGGGGTTAGTGCTTTGATATCTGTGTCATCAGCGGAACCGAATATCCATGAAATGGAAGCGTTGGAAGCAGTTCAATGGAGTGTAGATCACACAGGGAAATGCGCTCCCTATACGCCATCGAACGATGCCCTTAATAAGGCTAGAGAAGTATACTATCGCAACAATTAAATCTATTAACTATTATGAAAATAATCTACGTTTCCATCATGTCTATGATGCTTCTTGCCATGTCCTCATGTATTGGACCAAGTGATTTTTTCGGGTGCCACCACGTTAGGAGTGACAATTCCAACCGGGCACAGTTGGATGTTGTTGTTGAGGGGCAGGAGATGACAGTAACGCTGACCAATTTGACCGATAAAGTTGTAGCGGTCGATAAGGAAATGGAGCTATATTTCATGATAAGTTTTGTAGGGGTAGACTATGGCATAGGACAAGTTAAAGGATTCGGGAAGCCTTTATCAGAGCGAATCGTGCTATTAAAGCCCAACGAGAGCGTCAGTAAAAAATTTAGAACCGGAGATATTCACCATGAGTATTCAGTATCCCTGCCGGTAGGAGGGTGGAATGCAACGCCGGGATATAGCATGGCTGGAGGAAGAGTTCCTGATTTTAGCAAACTCGATGGCATAGTTGTAAAATATAGTAGCAGAAGTTGGGACAGCATGATGCCCGGATTTTTGGCATACGAACAAGGGTATGATTTGCCGGACGATTTAATGCTTGATGCAAGCGTATCTGTGGTAGTCAAACTAAAAAGAGGTTTCAAATACGACATGCGCGAGCTTCGTGGGGATAAAGAGCTGGAGGGTTTCCGGGGTAATTAATGAAAAATGACCTCGCGACGACATTTTTCGGAGAGGATTTGCGAATTGCAGGGATAAATGCAACTGAAACACCAAGAAGCCCTGACCACATGGCGCGACGATGAGCAGGTCATCTCCACGGATCCAAGCGGAATGGAGGGCGACACGACCACGTGGAAATATGATTTGGCTACAGGATTGGAGCTTCGCAAGACCTACGCCGATGGCAAGGGGACGGTGGAGACCTATGACGCGTACAACAATCTCGCCACCGTGGCAGATGCGGCGTGGGGGAGTGGTTACAGAGGCAACATCCGGAGCTGCTGCAGGGGTTCTTTTTTATGTAAACCAACCAGACAGTGATGAAAGCGCGTGATAAGCAAAAAGTCTATATAGGAATCGAGATATTTTGGTTGCCGACGAGAGATGGGGATTATATCTTACGGAATCCTGATTTGTTCTACTCGTTTGACTTTCCGAGGGAGCACAGCCGACATTTCCTTCTCCTGTGGGACGCAGGACGGAGCCTTATCTCGGTGAATACGATCCTCTATTACTATTCGATTTGCGATCCGTACATAAAGCCGAAAGTGCACCCGTGCATGCCTTTTTTCCCTCCGGTACTGAGGTTCGTGTGCGTCGTGCCGTCGGACATATCGAAATGGGATCCCGATCATCCCTTTCCCGGCATACCGCTCGAAGAGTTACCCTATACCAGCTGGCATGTGCCATCCGTCGTATTTTGTGCATGCGCTTCACTCGGCGACAGGATCAAATTTGTAACGCATGAGAATTTCGAAAGGTTATACCAGGGATTGAATCCGATCCAGGAGGAACCGCGTTGGAATGTAACAGAGAAAGGATACCGGAAAGCGTTGAGACGTTTTGAATACAGGGCAAAAGCCTTGCTAGCGGCGATTACCAGCGTATCTGCGTACAACGTGTTTTTTCATCAATATAAATATGTCATGGGTTGTATGACCGAATTATCATATTATGTTGATTCCGAAGTGTGGAATAAGACGGCGATTAGAATCGAACGTAAGGAAGTCGAGTTATGTTTCCAGCCATGGTATGCAGAGTCAGAGATGAAACGAAGGCGTTTTCGACATGGGCTGATGTTGATCAAAAAGGGAAAACGATATTATCTGTATGATTATGAGGGGAAAAGACGACTTGTGTACCGTAAAGAGGATGGTACAGTAGAAGAAACTTGCAAAGTAACGCATGCTCTTCCTTACAACGCGAACAAACATGTTCACACGCTTCCAAAGGATTATATTCCAAGCCCGATGTTCTTTATCACCGCAAAGGGGGAGAAAATATATAGGCTATGTCCTACAACAGTGGTGATTTTTGATAGAACTGTAAATAAATGGCAGATGGTGCAAGAAGAGGCAA
>CANQGG010000078.1 GCA_947601655.1 uncultured Akkermansia sp. | reverse complement strand
ACAGGTAAATGCAGAACCGCTCGTCGGGGAAACTCGGCGGGCGGTTCTGTCGGTACAGCAGTGAATATCTCACCCCGCACACGTATTTGCAATACGTATGTCAAGCATCTATTTGAATTTTTTACCCTTCTTTTTCAATGATTTAGTAAAGAGCTTCAGATCCTTTAATCTCAAAAATCAATTTGCTTGCTTTTCCGGACTGGCTCAATATCAGCGTCTAAAGCGCTCGCGTATACGTATTGCAAATACGTAAACTTGCCCCAAGCTATAACTATTCTCTACCTAACTATTCCTTCGCACCATGAAACTCACTGCCTTTTCTCTCGCTTTCTCCGTTTTGCTCTCTTCTTGCCTTCAAGTACAGCCTGATGTGTACGCAAAATTCGACCTGAACAACAAGACAATAGCGTTCCCCGCCAACGGTGGATGCGCCGCTAACGAACTTAAGAAAGGTCTCCGAGTGGAAGGCTGGAGAATCCGCGTATCGGGCGCAACTGCTGATGTATCAGAAAAAGGGCACGTCAACGCCACTTCAAAATACACGGCTGTTATTGAGGAAGGAGAATGTCATAATGCTTCAGTTTTAACACCTCTTTCTCTCCTCTACCTCTTCCCTGTTTTCGGCTGGATTGCATGGGGGGCTTCGGGCTTCCAACCCATCCGCATCATCCCTGGTCAGCTCAGTGAGCACGTTTCCCTCACCATCTTCGAAAATAAAACAGGTGAGGAAGTCCTGACCTATCGAGAAGGAACCGTAGATACTAGAGAAGCCACTAAAAAAGTCCTGAAGGCCATTCGCGAGAACGCTGCTACTTCACACGATTCTGCTAACTCTCCGGCAGCCGTTAAACGATGATGCCTATTTCCCGGGGAGGAAGTGAATATCGGTTTCCCTGTCAATTATGATTTGAGTCGCCCGTAGGAGTACTTCCTGCGGGCGTTTTGTATTTGATTCAACGCCGCGCACGCATCATTCTGAGAGGTGGATTAGCCCTTGCCGACAGTGGATGACACAAAAAGCGCGTTGATTCAGAAATTCGGTTAGCTCCTGCTTCGCAACTTCGCGAGCAAAGCTCGCCAAATTTCTTACATGGTACATCGGTACATGGTCCATGGTACATGAAAGGGTCCATGGTACATCCTACATGCTCCATGAGCAAATGCATTTGCCCTGATTTTCAGCTTGCAAATCTTGCATAAGGTGCGAAAATGATGGTAATGAGTGAGGATGCGCATCAGTCTGAGCAGCCGCGCCATAAGGTTCCTGGCGTTTTTGACTGGGATATGGTGCGCACGGCGTTGCAGGCGGCGGAAGAAGGAGTGTACTGCTGGGATATCGTCAACGATAAAATCTACTACACGGAGCAGTGCCTGAAAATGATGGGATGTCCGGTCAGTGAAATTGCACTGAATATTTTTACGGAACCGGCGGCAACTATTCACGATGAGGATCGCCCCTATTTCCGCAATGCCGTGCAGAAGTACATGAACAATCCCGGATTTTCCCCACTCCGCGTGGAGGTGCGTCTGCTGAATCAACGCACCCGCGGCTGGAAGTGGGTGCGTGTGAACGGCATGCTGCAGTGCGGTCCTGATAAAAAACCCGCGCGCCTCGTGGGTGTGTGGGTGGACATCACGCGTCGCAAAATGGGCGATTTGCACGCAATGGAGGATCGTGACCTTTTCCGCACGCTCATCAACTATCTCCCGGACAATATCTATTTCAAAAATCGTGAGTCCCGTTTTGTGTTGGCCAATGACGCCACCGCCCGCAAAATGGGAGTGCCGACGCCTTCCGATCTCATCGGTTGTCGTGATACAAACTTCTTCTCGGACGAAACGACGGAGATCGCGCGCCGCGAGGAATTGGAGATCATGAACACCGGTGTCCCCATTACCAACCGCGTCCACCGTGAACACTGGAAGGATGGTCAGTTCTCCTGGTGTCGCCTCTCCAAGTTCCCCTGGTATGCCTCCAATGGCGAAATCAAAGGAATTGTCGGCATCTCGTCGGATGTCACGGAAATGGTGGAGACGCAGCACCGTTTCCAGGCGCTCGCGCAGAGCCTGGACCGCCGCAACCGCGCTCTCGAAAAGGAGCTGACGCTTGCACGACAGGTGCAGCAGGCCCTCCAGCCGGAAAAAATCCCCGCGCGCATTTGGCGCAGCGCCGATGGTTCTGTGGAGCGCCGCGCCGTCTTTCATCACATTTACCGGCAGAGCGTCGGCGTCTCCGGGGATTGCTTCCATATCTTCCCCGTTGGTGAAGCCGGTGTGGGCATGTTGCTGTGCGATGTGATGGGGCATGATGTCCGGGCTGCTCTGATAGCTTCTGTACTGCGGGGACTTATGGAGCAGGTGGGAAATTTGGCCGATACGCCGTCGCTGCTGCTTTCCGCTTTGAATCGCCATCTCTGCGCCATCTTCAGCAAGGCCGGCATCACCATGTTTGCCACAGCCTGTTTTCTGTACATTGACCTTGAAAAGCGTCGCGTGACCCTTTCCGGCGCCGGCCATCCGGCTCCTATCGTCCTGCCGCGGGATGGAGCAGCCTTTATCCCTCTTCTCCCGCGTTCCCCCGCCCTCGGCCTCATGGAAAACGCCACCTACCGCGACTATGAGTTGCGACCCGATGAAGGGGTGAAAATTATGCTTTATACGGATGGCCTCACCGAAGCATCGCGTCCCGATGGCGAAGAGTTCGGTGCAGAACGCGTGCTGGCCTGCCTGAATGAAGCCCCATGCGCAAACGTGCGCGCCGTGCTGGAATGCGCGCTTGCCGGTATGCGCGCTTTCATCGGGGCTGAGGATACGGATGATGATCTCTGCCTGGTGGGTGTGGAGCTGCAATAGCCGCAGACATCCCCCACCTCCACCACCCCCTCCGCAATCCCTCCAAAAACCTACGCAAAGCGCACATTATCAAATACATGGTACATCGGTCCATGGTACATGAAAGGGTCCATGTAGCAGAGCGGTGACCACGGCTCCGCTTATCCACAAACCTTTCTAACCGACGATCGCGTATGTTGAATCCTCCACCTCAGCTAAGGCTTCGCAGCTTCGCGCGCTAGCGCGCAAACTTGATACATGGTACACGGTACATCGGTACATGGTACATGAAAGGACCCATGTAGCAGAGCGATGACCCCGGCTCCGCTTATCCACAAACCTTTCTAACCGACGATCGCGTACGTTGAACCCTCCACCTCAGCTAAAGCTTCGCAGCTTCGCGCGCTAGCGCGCAAACTTGATACATGGTACACGGTACATCGGTACATGGTACATCATCCACGGTCCATCCTTCATGGTCCATGAACAAGTGCTCATCATGATAAGGACTCAAGAAAATTTTTGAATAATTTATTGACTTTAATCTATAAAAGTATATAATTCATTCAAATGAGTCAGGAAATTATTTGTCGTAGAGGCGCAAAGCGACGGAGGGGGAGCAAAGTATCGCATGGAACGTACTACTATCGCGAAGCTACAGGAAAACTTACGCGAGTGCTTCCTGGGCTGTTCATATCAGCAGAGGTAGCGCTGACGCAGGAAGCTCTCATGCAAATGATCAGCATACGACAACCTCAGGCGGTCATGAACTTAATCTCAGCCTTGTCCTACCATGGCATGACTACGGAGATACCGGCATACTTGTCTGTAGCGCTCCCCAAGGGAAGCTATATGCCGAAGGTTCTCGTGAGTTCCGTTAAAACATGGGGCTGTAAGGCAGATTATCTGAAGATCGGGTGCATCAAAAAGCAAGGAAAATGGGGCAGCTATCTCGTCACCTCTCCCGAGCGCACCTTGGTAGATTGTTTCCGATACCGCAATAAATTGGGGATTGACATCTTCCTGGAAGCCCTGACCATAAGTCTGCGCAAGAGACTGTTGCACCTTCCCACCCTGGCCGACTTTTCTCGCGTTTTTCATGTCGAAAAGTTGATCACACCCTACATTACCACTGCCTTGTATGAACACGCAGCAACGGCTTAATGCACTGGCACGCATGCGGAGAGTGCCGTACAATCAACTCCTGACTCATTACGTCATGGAGAGGTTTCTGTACAGGTTGTCGCGTTCAGTTTACGCAGAAAAATTTATATTGAAGGGAGGAATGCTCCTGATGGGACTGGGAGCTAACCCTGCTAGGACGACCATGGATATAGATTTGCTGGGGCATGTTTCCAATTCCCCGCAGGATATGCAGATTGTCATCAGAAACATTCTGCACACAAAAATCGGTGCATCGGATGATATACAATTTTCCGACTCCATCAAATGCACCGAAATCATGCGGGAAGCTAAGTATACAGGAGTCAGCATTGAAGTGCAGGCTCGCGTTTGCGGAACCCCATGCGTTCTCTCCGTGGATATTGGGTTCAATGATATCATCTATCCTGCGGCCGATGTCATTCATTATCCCCCGCTACTGCAAGACAGCCCGAGAGCCAGACTCCTCTGCTATCCTAAAGAAGCAATCGTTGCAGAAAAATTGGAATCCATCGTTCATCTGTCCACCTTTAACACAAGAATGAAGGATTTTTATGATCTGTGGTTTCTTTCAAACTCATACAAGTTTGATCTCCTGTGCCTACGACAATCAATCCATGCCACTTTTCAACACAGAGGCACCCCTCTCCAGGCATGTTTGATACTTCGTGAGGAATCTTATACATCCGTCATGCAGCAGCGCTGGGCAGGCTATGTGGCAAAACTCAAGGCTTTGACGTTCAATGTGTGTCCTCCTCCTGTACTCCCGTCAAAATTCTTCTCGGACGTCGCCGGCGAAATTTCCACCTGGATTTTTCCCGTATTAGAACTTGACCGCAACGGATAAATTAGTCTACTTGTTTCATATTCAGGAGGAAAGTAAAAAATCCTTGAGCTCAACGGGTCGTATCTCCTTTCCGACGAAGTATCATTCGAAAAACCTGCGCACCGCGCACATTATCAAATACATGGTCCATGGTACATGAAAGGGTCCATGTAGCAGAGCGGTGGCCACGGCTCCGCTTATCCACAAACCTTTCTAACCGACGATCGCGTACGTTGAACCCTCCACCTCAGCTAAAGCTTCGCAGCTTCGCGCGCTAGCGCGCAAACTTGATACATGGTACACGGTACATCGGTACATGGTACATGAAAAGGTCCATCGGTCCATCTCAAAGCCTTTTCTGCCGCAAAAACCGCGTTGATTCAGAAATTCGCCTTGCTTGCGCTTCGCGCGCTAGCGCGCAAACTTCATACATGGTACACGGTACATGGTCCATGGTACATGAAAAGGTCCACGGTACATGGTCCATGGTACATGAAAGGGTCCATGGTACATCCCAATGTATTTACCGTCTATATTATTTCCAAATATAATGTTGACCGTAAGTGGATTGTCTCACCCACGCAGGCTCTCGTCGGCGATGAATTGCTGGTGTTTGCTTCGGGGTTTGTCGGGAAGGGTCATGCGGATGGCGCCGGAGCGAACGAGCGGCTCAAGGTAGCGCTGAAGAGCGTACTGGCCTGAGGAGATGCCCAGATAAGCCAGAATTTCGGCACGCGTGCGCGGAACGCGGCAGAAATCGACCAGGTTTTTTGCATCGGCAGCGGCGGAGGGCTGCCTTTTTGCCGAAGAAAGTGGAGGAACCACAGTTGCCATAGCGTTGGAGAGAATGACTCTGAACTCTCCTGCCGAATTGCGGAAAGTGGGTTCAGGCAGATGCTGTTCCGCCATGGCGCGTCGAATGGTGGGGATGCCGGAGTAGCGATTCTCCGTGAGGCGAAGCGTCTCCATAGCTGTCACCAACACAGGATTGCGTGTATCCGGCTGGCTGTGGCCGAGCTGGTCAAGCGTGAGCCGCCCGTATAAGCCGCCCGGATTCACGATTTCCAGGCGATCCTCGTACATATCCAGCTGAATGGGCATATTCTCGGTGTGCACACTGTAATCGCGGTGGACCAGAGCGTTCAGGACGGCTTCGCGCACGGCCTCCATCGGGTACTGCGGCCTGTCGATACGTTCGCCGGTTCGAGGATTGATTTTTGTAGCCGTACGCATATTGCGGCGCACGAAGTCCAGGGATTTTGCCAACATCTCCGGGAGGGTTCCCTCAAGACGCTTGGTGTCGGTGAAGCGGTTCCCTGCGGCATCCGCCGCGCCTTTGTCCGTGCCGGGAACGCAGGTGGCGGAAATGCAGAGACGGGGGTAAAACGCCTGCGGAACCAGGCCGAAGAGCAGCATGGCAGTCATGGTGACGCGTCCCTCCCGCACAATGCCGTTGAGCTCATACTGCTGCGCTTCGGGGATACGCGCAAGATTAGGCCTTTCCGTCCGCATGAGCGCCATGTATTCATCAAGCTTGTTTGGATCCAGCGCATCCAATGAAGCGCCCTCGGCAGGGCGAAGATCATCGCGAACCTTCTGCCGAAAAGCCTCATAGCTGTACACCTCATACTCCGTCATGTGCTTGTCCGCTTCCCCCACGCGCGAAAACGACCCTCTGATGCGACCGGCGGCAGTATGAAAACACGGACGCTCCGCAGCGTCCACAGGCGGTATCTCGGCAGAAACGAAAGTCTTGCCCCCTTCGTCATACACCGTGAAAACCGGGCGCACCACCGGCGTCATCTGCTCCCCGTACTCAGTTACTTTCTTCTGCAAATCCTGAGCATCGTACACACCCACCTTCGCAAAATGAGCTTTCTCATCGAGTCCGAAGAGCAGAACGCCGCCCTCATCCTGATTCGCAAAGGCAGAAATGGTATCATAGAGCCTCTCGGGACATCCTTTATGGGCGGACTTGATTTCCAGAGTCTGCCCTTCGCATCCCCGCCGCTGCACTTTTTCGATTAATTCACGAAGCTCATTTTCAATCATAGCGTCAATCTTATGTTTTATTATAATTATATAAGACATTTATCAAAAGTAAAGAGAAAATATAAGAAATAAGTGAAATCAAACAGATTTTTCATAAGAATTAAACCAAATTTCATAAGATTTACCCAAATAACATAAGAAATCTGACAAATAAGGAGAGATTTCATAAGAAAAACACTTCACTTATGAAAGAGCAGGAACGTGTCGAAGCGCTCCTCATGACGCGGACTCCCAAAAAAACCCCCGCAATGTTCATCATCCTATCCGAAAAAACATGCGCAACGCGCACATTATCAAATACATGGTACATGGTACATCGGTACATGGTACATGAAAAGGTCCATCGGTCCATCTCAAAGCCTTTCCTGCCGCAAAAACCGCGTTGATTCAGAAATTCGCCTTGCTTGCGCTTCGCGCGGCAGCGCGCAAACTTGATACATGGTACACGGTACATCGGTACATGGTACATGAAAAAGTCCATCGTCCATGAGCAAGCGCTCCTCATGACGCGGACTCCCCAAAAACCCCCGCATACATTCATCATCCTATCCGAAAAACATGCGCAACGCGCACATAATCAATACATGGTACAAAACTGCCGACGGCCGTAAGGCAGTTTGGACAAAAGCACAGCTTTTGCCCGCAGGGCGAACAGCCGTGAGGCGGCTGTGAGTCATCGTACATCGGTACATGGTACATCCTACATGGTCCATCGTCCATGAGCAAGCGCTCCTCATGACGCGGACTCCCCAAAAAACCCCCGCAATGTTCATCATCCTATCCGAAAAACATGCGCAACGCGCACATAATCAATACATGGTACAAAACTGCCGACGGCCGTAAGGCAGTTTGGACAAAAGCACAGCTTTTGCCCGCAGGGCGAACAGCCGTGAGGCGGCTGTGAGTCATCGTACATCGGTACATGGTACATCATCCACGCTCCATGGTACACTATTAATCGGAGGTGGTATAATCTGAAGAGTTGAGAGGGAAATCCTCAACAGGACTCCTCGGACA
>CANQGG010000077.1 GCA_947601655.1 uncultured Akkermansia sp. | reverse complement strand
GTCTTAGTAACCCTAACACATTAATTCTTAACGCATGAAAGATTCTTCAAAAATCAACACTGTGGTAGGACAGAGCCAATATATATAAGTAAAAATATGGAAAATAATTATACATAAGACCTCTGATTGTTCTATGGCTCGATTCCTGCATGGCAAAATAATGGTTAATTTTACAAGAAAGACGGACAGTGTGAGTTGCAAAGACGACAGTAATAGATTCGCCAATACGCAACCGCGTCTGATTAACTCCAGGAAGTGGAGTCATTCAGTATTTGATTTAGGATGAAAAAATGATGACACGACATGTGGAAGTATCTTTTTAAAAGCAGGATAGTGCCGTACATGGCGTTTAGCCACGTTTGTTGGTTCCAGCTGCTGCTGCCCTTTTCGCTGCCTTGGAGCAGATCATTGGAGGACTACTATTACTACTATCTTATCGTGGCCCTATTGGGGTTTGTAATCGGATTAAGACAGTACCTTGTCTATGCTAAAGAATACAGCCGATGGGAAGGAGTTGTCATGGCGACTTTAATCCTGTACGCGACTTTATTTTTCATGTGGATCCCATTGGGATATTTAATGGTACCAAAGTAAAAAGAGAATGCAAATGGACAGAATCGCACAATCCTGGTTGAGAAGTTATATCTTCCTTCTGCTTGTAGTACCAATATGTCTCTTCTTAATTGTTTGGAACAACGACCATGAGTCACTCATGAAATTGGGCCTGGTGCTTTGTTTATTTTTTATACCCAATATATTCTTATTTGCGTCTTACGTCCATCAGTGTTTTAGTAAGCTGTATCGGTATGAATTGAAATGGCAATATGCTATATTGTTCACTGCCTGGTGTAATATTTGCCTCCTCGGTTTTGTCTTTTTTCTAATCTTCCAGTTGGCAGGTGGCAGTATATATGACTTGTTCTTCCGAGATGGGTCACCTCGTGCTGGGGAGGCTGCACTTTTGGCTGGGGCGATTATATGCGGCGCTTTTCTCCCCATGGCCCTCATTTCTTTGCCTATCGTTTTTGTGATCAAAAAATGGAGAGAATTTAAAACGGGAAGAGGGAGAACAACTCAAGCGAACAATGAATCTTTTGAGAGATTAAGCATGGGAAAAAACGAGACTCCTTCCTGCGAAATTCAGGAAAAGGGCGAAGGGAAAAATCATTTAACAGTCTCGTTCAGAGGGCTTCTTATCTTATGGGGTGTCGCAGTCGGAGCCTTTTATTCCGGGATATGTTGGGCGGACCATATGCTATCATGGTTGCCGATAATTTGTGTGATTGTCAATTACGGGCTTTCAATAGAAGTTATGCGGAGATTCATGCAGAGAAGCTCCAAAAAATTCAACATCAAGGAAATGGTGATGCTAACCATACTGTGGGCTCATAGCCTTGTCTTGATGTGCTATATCCCTATCTCAATACTGGCAATCGCACTGTCGGTTTGTGTGTGCGTAAGCATGCTATGTGGTTCTCCTGTGTGCCTTGGAGGGGATGAGACGGACAATGCGAATTGCAAGAACAAATGAAGAAATAGCATCATGCGCATTCCCTGCTACGAAAAGAAACACCACCTGCTTACGGGTGTCAGCTTCAGTGGCGACGCTGACGTCACGCCTGAGTACGATGCGGAGACGGCAACAAGACGCGCATCCAGACAAGATGGTGAAGATGACCGTGGTTATGGTACGGAAAAAATGAAACTGTACATACAAACTCTTGGGGTTAGTGCTTTGATGATATCTGTGTCATCAGCGGAACCGAATATCTATGAAACTCAGACTGCAATTATGCGGGAAATTCCTGCAATGCTAAGGGAGCAAACATTAAAAGACAAGCAAATCATAAATGGCTGCACTGTGACAAGGAAGCTTATCACCAGACAGTGGGCGGAAAGAATGCCATATGAAAGATTGAGAGACCGTATGTCTGAGGGAAAAACTTACATATTAATAGGAATATCTGCTGGAGAAAGGAAGAAGAGATCGGCAGGTGGAGGCACTCTCATTATATTGTACGATAAAGACACTTATGAATGCCTTGGCTTCTGCAGAACGAAGTAGTGTGCATTGCAGGAACAGATGCAGCAGGTGAAAGATAGAAGAGATGCTCAACTTGAGTCACAAACTCAAGCGCGACCTGCCTGTGGAGATGAGTTCTATCCGCAACATAGACGGCGGACTCGTGGTGCAGCGCAATTACGCGCACGGCAAGCTCAGGCGTCCGACTTCCCGCACGCAGGCGTACCCGCAGCAGAGATGATTCCCTCCGGTACAATGACCGCTCTGAAAGCACCCGACGGCTGGCAGGGCGATTGGACAAAAGCGCAGCTTTTGCTCCGAAGGGGCGAGGCGTCGATGGGGCGAGGTCGAGTCAACTCACCGGAGCTACACTCGGAGAGGACAATGGGAACGCGATAATTACACAGATTGCAGTCATATAGATATTCCATAATAGTAAAACCAACAACGTTAAAATGTACAGTCTGTTGATAGATAACCCAAGAGTGTATGCGTGCATTTTTTTTCTTTACTACACGATCATATGCTCATTGGTCCTTTTTATTCATCTGTTGACCTGCCGAATTAAGAACAGGGACCTCCCCCTACCGGTACTTCTACTTGGTCTGTTTGCTCCCGATTTTACCTACTTGCCCTGGGTGCTATGTGTCTGTTTTCTGAGAACAATCGGGTGGATACCGGATCAAATGCCGTCGTTAGTTGAGTCAAGTTGGGGTCCCGTATTCGTCACTTGTACGGCTATCCCGATCTTTTTACCCCTATGGAAGAGGTCTCGCTTTTGTACGGCAGTAGCTCTTCATCGGCTCATGCAAGTAGCCGCTATCATATGTGGTATGTTTTCCCTGAGGCAATGGAATGGTCATGGGAGCGACGAAGCCCTGCTGGCCTTCACTGTAGGAGGTGGATGTATTGCACAAGTAGCCGGGATTGGGGCAATTTTGGTGGCGTATTTTTTGAATCCCGTTGTCACGCGTACCATTCGAGCGAGACGACTCAATAAGGCATCGCGGTTTCCATGGATGTCGCTCAAGAAGAAAATATATAAGGCTATGCCCTTACTCTACATCTTGTCGCCTTTCATCCTCATCGGGATCATCTACGCCATGAGACTTTTATGGACACCGTGACAACATCTGCCCAGACGAGCCCTCAGGGTGAACGCCCGCTTCTTCAAGCGGACAAAGGGAGAACGATCAGCATCCCAGTAGGTATTTGAATTGCTTGAACAGCAAGAAGAAATCTTCCAGAAGAGAAAGGAAGCCATGATCACACAAGGCGTAAAGACGTGCACAATCATCGGAATTCTGCTTTACACGCTGGTCTTGTTTCCGGGTGCATGTGGAATGATGTTTTCGCCTGTAATTACATGACAGCAGGGGGGAAGCGCTACTTTTCAAATAGCTGTCATTCCTATGAATTGTTGCCACCTCCGGAATCCGCTGAGCTTTGCCTGCCCCTGTCATTAGTTCTTGCATGGGGGATATCTGCCATGATGGCGAGAGCTGCGAGGATACGGAGGGCTTTATGATCGCCGGACGGAGGGGGCATGGATCAGTTTACGATCTTTCCGGGGTTGAGGATGCGGGAGGGATCCAGGGCTGCTTTGAGAGAAGAGTGGACAGACAGGGAGGAGGGACCAACTGCCTGAGAGAACCACGGCGCCTTGGCAAGCCCGATACCGTGTTCCCCGGTGATGACCCCGCCGCAGGCGAGTACGAAGTCGAATATGCGCGGGAGCAGGGCCTCGGCTTCATCACGGCGCTCTTTGCCCCCGGCGTCGCGTGGCACCATGATGTTCGTGTGGATGTTCCCATCCCCGGCATGACCGAAGCAGGCGATGGGGATGCCGCTTTCCTCCCGCAGGGCTGCACAAAAATTCACAAAGTTTACCAGTTGCGAGCGCGGCACCACGATGTCTTCATTCAGCTTCGTGAGTCCGGTAGCTTTCAGGCTTTCAGAAAAACCTCGCCGAAGTTCCCAGATGCCCTCAACCTCCGCTTCCGTATAGGCAGGATAGACCGAGGAGGCTCCACTTGACTCGCGTAAGAGGGAGCTGATTTCGTCCAATTCTGATTTCAATGCGTCACGGCGTCCGTCAATCTCTACGATGAGATGCCCCTGGGCATCAGCGGGCAGGACATCGGTTTTCAGGTGTTTGCGGGCAGCGGAAAGGGTGAAGGCATCGGCTATTTCCAGGGCGCAGGGCAGGTGCCCGGCCTGGAGCACTCGCTGCACGGCTGCTGCCGCGAGATCAAAGGAGGGGAAGGAGGCATGCAGGGCCATGCGCGCCCGGGGGGCGGGGATGATGCGAAGGGTCGCCTGTGTGATGATGCCGAGAGTGCCCTCGCTGCCGCAGAAGAGCCCCACCAGGTCAAACCCCTGCTTATTCTTATGAGTACGGCTCCCGGCGGTCAGGATGCGACCATCCGCAAGCACGACGCGCAGCCCAAGGACGTAAGAACGTGTCACTCCGTATTTGAGGCATCGGGGTCCCCCTGCATTGGTAGCGATGTTTCCCCCGATAGAGGATTCCTTTCGCGAGGCCGGATCCGGCGGGTAAAACCAACCGACTTCCGAGCAGGCTTCTTGCAGGTCGGCCGTGATGACGCCCGGCTCCACGACCGCCACGCCATCAGCAGGATTCACCTCCAGGATACGGTTCATACGCTCTGTGGAAAGAACGAGACCGCCGTGCACCGGCACGCAACCACCCACATAACCAACACCTGCTCCGCGGGGGGTCACCGGAATGCCATGGTCATGCGCTGCCCGCAGGATGGCCGCCACCTCCTCTTCGCTGCCGGGTAGAGCGACGGCATCCGGCAGGGCACGGGCAAACCACTTGTCACCGGCGTAAGTTTCAAGGGTGGCAGGTTCGAGACAGATGCATTTCGCCGCATTGCCGAGAGCGTGGATGAAAGAGGCGGAGAGCATGAGTAGAAGAACAAGAAAATCTAATCACGGGCAGTGCCCCAGCGGCGGTGCAGCCAGCTCTCTGCCGGTGAAAAAAGCAGTTTATCCGCCAGCAGACCCACCACGATGATGATAAACATCACCCCGACTACCTGGTGCATACGCTGCAATTCGCGACCGTAGTGCAGATACTGACCGATGCCGAAGCCGGAGACCACGGAGACGTAGATCTCTGCCGCCATGAGCGAGCGCCATGCGAAAGCCCAGCCCTGTTTCATGCCGCTCACGATGAACGGCGCGGAAGCGGGCAGCGTCACGAAAAAAAGCGTGTGCAGAGGGGAAGAGCCCATGGTGCGCGCGGCCCGGGCGTAGATAGGCGGTACATTGCGCATCCCGTTTTCCGTGGAGAGAAGGACGCTCCACAGGGTGCCCATAATCACCACGAAGAGCAGGGCGGCTTCCGTCTGCCCGAACCAGATGCATGCCAGCGGCACCCAGCATACGCTCGGCAACCCCTGGAATCCGAGGGCAAGCACGCCGACTGTGTTGCGCACGGTGGTAAAGCGTGCCGCCAGCATTCCGAGGGGCACGCCGATGACGAGGCCGATGAGGTAGCCGATGAGCAGACGGCGCAGGGTAATGAGCATAGAGAGCGGCAGCTTCCCATTTGCGGTGTTGTCCCACAGGTATTGCGCCACGAGGGTGGGGGAAGGCAGCACGTATGGCGACCACAGCGTGCAATCGATGCCGAGCCACGCCAGGTCTCCCGTTACGCCCGCCCATACGATGAGGAGCAGAATGAAAAAGAGGAAGGTCTGGGAGATGTTTTTCATGGGGTAAGAAAAAGAATTAATCAGATTCAGCGGCATCGGGGTAGCCTTTTAGCGCAGCCGTGATGCGACGCGAGAGATCAGCAAGCTCCGGGTCATTGATGTTCCTCGGGCGCGGAAGGGTGACGCTGAATTCCTCCCGAATGCGCCCGGGGCGCGGGGTGAAAAGCACGACGCGATCGCCCAGACACACAGCCTCGCGGACATTGTGAGTCACAAAGATGATGGTCTTGCGGCGTTTCTGCCAGATGTCCTGGATATCGCCGTAGAGCTGCTCGCGCGTCATGGCATCCAGAGCGGAGAAGGGTTCATCCATGAGGAGGATTTTGGGGTTGGGGGCGAGGGAACGCGCAAGGGCAACGCGTTGCTTCATGCCGCCGGAGAGCTCATGGATGTTGGAATGGGCAAATTTGTCCATTTTGACGAGGTAGAGGTAATACTTAGCCACCTCCAGCCGTTCTCGATCATTGAGATTGGGTTTCTGCTTCAGCCCGAAGAGCACGTTGCCGATAACATCCAGCCAGGGGAAAAGCACATGCTCCTGGAACATCACGAGTCTGTCGCGTCCGGGACCGGTGATGGGGGCTCCGTTGATAAGCGCACGCCCGGAGTCCGGTTTTTCCAGACCGGCAATAATGTTCAGCAGGGTGGATTTTCCGCATCCACTCGCGCCGACGAAGCAGACGAACTCTCCCTCATGAATGCTGATGCTCACATCTTCCAGCGCGCGCACCTCTCCCTGCTGGGAGGGGAATATCTTTGTGACATGCTCCACGCTGAGGCTTGCGGTGGGGTATTGGTGCAGCTCGGCCGGGGTGGGTGTCGGTGTGCTCATGGTGTGGTCGTGGAAGGGAAAATGGGATGGTAGATGATGCCTTCAAGCGGCGGCGTGCGATCCAGCAGCCCTGCCGCCTGTGCATCGCGCACGAAGGTTTCAAGGCTCGGCAGATCAATTTCTGTGGTCAGGAACAATCGCTTTGCTGCGCCTTTGGCCAGCTCCTCATCCGGCGGCGTTTGAGTGAGCTGCGCAAGTTCATCGGCGGCGTATGCAACGGCCAGTTGCGGATGCTCCTGAATCCACCGGGTGAGCTCTTCGTTCGCGCGGATGATGGCTGCGGCTTCATTCGGGTGAGATTTCAACCAATTCACCCGTCCGGCCAGCACAGTGGTCACCACGCCCGGCTCCTGCACCAGCAGCTTTGCCCCCGCCGCCTTTTCCATCAGGGAAACCCATGGCTCTACGGTCCAGCAGGCTTCCAACTTTCCCTGCTTCATGAGCTGCAGCTGCAGGGATGAACTCGTCGGCGCCACTCGCACATCCCCGCCGCCTTCCAGCGTGCAGGAGAGCCCGTGCGCGGCAAGCCAGGCGCGGCAGGAAACATCCTGCGTGTTGCCCAGTTGGGGGGTGGCAATGCTGCGTCCGCGGAAATCTTTTGCCTGTTGAATGCCGCTTTCGGGGCTTACCAGCAGCGCGGCCCCGCCATTCACCGCCCCCGCCAACAACCGCATCTCACGCCCATTCGATACGGCGTAGGCATTGATAGCAGGGCTGGGACCGATGTAGGTGAGATCCACTGTTTTCCCGAATACGGCTTCTGCGGCCGAAGGCCCGGCGTTGTAGGTTTGCCACTGGATGGTATGGCCGGGCAGGTATCTCTCGAACCATCCTTCGCCCCGCCGCGTCATGTTGCGTGCCACAAGCGCCTGCATGTGCGTGATGTTGGGGAAAGAGCCAATGCGGATGATCCTGCTCTCCCCCTCCTCCTCCTGCCGGCACGCAGAGAGGGTGAGCAACGCAGCGAGTGCAAAGATGGTAAAAAGGATTCGGTTCACTCCTCCACGCATTCTAGCAACTCTCTCCCTCTTCGTCTAGTCCGGAGTGTGTTCAATTAGGGCAAACGCATTTGAGAGAAGCGAAGCAACAGAAAAAAATCGTGCAATGTACCATGGACCCTTTCATGTACCATGGACCATGTACCGTGTACCATGTAAGGAATTTGGCGAGCTTTGCTCGCGGGGTTGCGGAGCAGGAACAAGGCAAATTTCTGAAGCGGCGCGGTTTTGTGTCAGGAAAGGCTTTGAGATGTACCATGGACCCTTTCATGTACCATGTACCGATGTACCGTGTACCATGTGAGGAATTTGGCGAGCTTTGCTCGCGGGGTTGCGAAGCGGGAGCAAGGCAAATTTCTGAAGCGGCGCGGTTTTGTGTCAGGAAAGGCTCTGAGATGTACCATGGACCCTTTCAAGTCAACTATAATTATGAGGCGGGAAGGAATTAATATTTTGGGGTGGGGAAAGAGGACAAAGCA
>CANQGG010000076.1 GCA_947601655.1 uncultured Akkermansia sp. | reverse complement strand
ATTAATATACCCTGCAACGAACCAACTGGCACCTTTTTTGTGCCTGCGTCGTGTTGCATTTAATTTTGCAATCCACACCCTGCGGCTCCTGTGAAAAATATTGACATCCGTTATAGGATGCTATACCATCGGAGAGTTGACATTTGCCCGGCGTATGAGGAACCAAAATCTATTTCCTTACTATAGACGGTATATGTGCCTGATGGCATCAGGTCCTGCTCTTCTCTTGTTGCTTGTTGGAGGGGCTGTCATTTGGTATCGCATGGGCGCGAATAATGTACCTGTAGAAGTGTTCAGTGAACAGGTATTTTATGTGGTATTTTTCATTATGTTTTTTTATACAGGTATCACAGTTGTACTACAGATCCTGACACGTCTTCGCTGCCCACATTGTGGAAAACGGAGCGTTCGTATAGAGCGTGATCCTCCGGCTGTAATAGTAGTTTCTCCCAAATGGCAAACTCAAAATACGATTGCTATATGCCAAAGCTGTGGATATCAGCAGCAAACTGATTTGCAAAAAAAGTCAAATATGTTTATTAAGGGGTTTCCTGTGAGGATAAAGTGAATTGAATGAGGATAATCAACAAGATCACAACCCCAGGGAGAGTCGATTTTTCACTTAAAACTACCAAACTCAACTAACTATCAACCTCTTGAATGTGTTCGTAGAACGTAAGTCTACGAGAGAGCCTTAATTCTCGTACGCTCCCTCTCGAGTAAGATAGGTTCAAACCCGCTATGCTCCACCAGAGGTGGAGATAAAGGGCAGTGCGTTGAAAAAAGAGGCTTGCTACTCGAGTGTTGCCCGGTCATGCGAGCCAAACTGCACGCAATTTTCGAGAGGAAAAAGAAGGGTAACCGAAAAGACCATGAAAGTACCCAAATCCAGAATCGTTGAGACTGAGCGCCACGGTGGTAGAGGTTTGCAATGTAATAGACTGAGGGCCTTTTCTTTTGTGTCAATTATACCGAGGCCCGACGTTTTGTAAACTGTTAGCAACTCACAGGATGATGCCGGATTGATAGACAAGTCACTTGCAGTAGGCAAAGAGGTATGGTACGATGCCGAATATGAACGACGAGCTTCTCCATCCGCTGGTTCTGGGGGGCTGCTTGTCTCTTTTAGCTGGTCTGTGCACGAGTATCGGTGCAGGGGGCGCACTTTTTTTGCGGAGGACGGATACCCGTCTTCTTACCTTTTCACTAGGGGCAAGCGCGGGAGTGATGGTGTACATTTCCTTCATGGAGCTGCTGCCGACGGCATTTGAAAAGGTGGTTGGGACTCCGATGGAGAAGTGGGGTATCTTGCTGGCTTTTTTCGGAGGTATGGCACTTGCCTGCGGGATCGATCGTTTAATCCCGGAGGACGAAAATCCACACGAGGTGCACGAGGCGTCGGAACTTGATCACGTGTGTGTTACCGGACAATTTGCCGGCGATGAAAAAGTGAGACGCGGCGCTTTTTTCTTTGCTATCGCGATGGCTCTGCATAACTTTCCAGAAGGAATGGCCACTGTTGCCGCAGCGTTTGACTCCACGGATACTGCCATATCCGTGGCTTTTGCGGTGGCGGTGCATAATGTTCCGGAAGGCATCGCCGTGGCTCTTCCGCTGATGTACGGCACAGGAAAAAGGGTGCGAGCATTTTGGTATGCGACATTTACCGGGCTAGCGGAGCCACTGGGAGCGCTGCTCTGCATGCTGTTCCTGCTGCCGTTCATGAGCAGTGCGGTGCTGGCTGTACTTTTTGCTGTGGTTTCAGGTATCATGATTTATATCGCATTCGATGAGCTACTTCCCATGGCTGAACGCTGGGGGCACCACCACCTTTCCATCTACGGTGTCGCCTGTGGCATGTTTGTGATGGCTCTCACTGTCTGAGATTCGTTTTCCAGAGGGACGTGTCTGAATCCGGACTTGAAATGTACGGTGAGGTGTGATATAAGGGCGCGCATGCGGCGGGTGACTACAAAGAGAGAGCTACGAGCAGCCCTTGTGAGTAGCAAGGGGGAACGCCGCGTGCTTGTGCCGACCATGGGCGCGCTGCATGCTGGTCACGCGGAGTTATTGCGTCGTGCGCGGGATCTGGCGGGGAAAGACGGCTGTGTGGTCGCCAGTGTCTTTTTGAATCCTGTGCAGTTTGATAATGAAGCGGATTTAAGCACTTATCCGCGGCACCAGGAAGATGATGCACAGCTTTGCGAAGATTGCGGAGTAGATGTGCTTTTCATGCCCACTCCACAGGAAATGTACTACGCGGATCGTTCAATGGTCGTGGAGGAGAAGCTGCTTTCGCGCGCACTCTGTGGAGCAAAGCGTCCGGGACATTTTGCGGGTGTCTGCTTAGTGGTTTCCAAACTTTTTAACATGGTGCAGCCGACAGACGCCGTTTTCGGTAAGAAAGATTTTCAACAGCTCGCCATTCTGCGCCGTATGGTACGAGATTTGGATTACCCCATTACCTTGCACGGTGTGCCAACGGTGCGGGAGCCGAGCGGGTTGGCCATCTCCAGTCGCAACGAGAGACTTACCGGGGAGCAGCGCGTTCATGCTCCGAAACTTTACGCTGCCTTGAAGCAAGGAGCAGCCGCTTACGTTGCGGGGGAAAGTGCCGCTAATACAGTTGAGATTGTCACTAAATTGATTGAAACCATCCCCGGTACGAGGATCGATTATGTTGAAATGGTGCAATCAGAGACATTTGAACCGCTCGAAATTGATGCGCATGAGGAGGGACCATTACTTCTTGCTGCCGCCGTATGGTTTGGCGAGATCCGGCTCATTGACCACGTAGAAATACTCCGATGATACGCGCCACCGATTTACACCGCAGCTATGCTGTCGGGCATGAAATGGTAGAAGTGCTGCATGGGTTGAGTCTTCATGTGCGGCGGGGAGAAAAGATTTTTCTTTGCGGGCCCAGCGGGGCAGGGAAGACCACACTCATGTACACGCTGGCAGGTTTAGAGCAGCCGCAGCAAGGAAAGGTTCTTGTGGATGGTGAGGATATATATGCGCTAAATTTGCGGCGACGGGCCCTCTTTCGCAACAAAGCGATGGGATTTATCTTCCAAAACTACATGCTCATGCCGGAATTGACCGCGATTGAAAATGCTTCTCTCGCCACCGCTATCTCTGGTAAGGAGGCTACTGACCGCGTGCTTTTTCTCATGGAAAGGGTTGGTCTCTCGCACCGTCTCCACCATTTGCCCAGTGAGCTCTCCGGGGGTGAACAGCAGCGCGTCGCTATCGTGCGTGCTCTCGTACATGATCCCTCTATCATTTTTGCCGATGAACCCACCGGCAACCTCGATTCCCGTAACGGCAATCAAATTTTGGATCTACTTTTTGAATTGGCAGAGGAGTCCAATAAAACTCTCGTTGTGGTGACCCACGATGAACGAATTGCGAGTCGCGGCAACCGCGTGCTCATGATTCGCGACGGCGTGGTAGCTTCGGAGATGCAAAACTGATCGGATGAGAGTGTCATCATGGATAGAAAAGAGGATGGATAGAGAAAATTTTCACTTCTGACGCAAGTGAGACTTGACCGCATGATCCAATTTACGGTAGAATGCGCACCATCAAACGCACCTTCAATAAGCTATGAAGAAGTTTTGCACTACCGTATCC
The DNA here is from genome assembly GCA_947601655.1 of uncultured Akkermansia sp. Taxonomy (GTDB): domain Bacteria; phylum Verrucomicrobiota; class Verrucomicrobiia; order Verrucomicrobiales; family Akkermansiaceae; genus Akkermansia. Next base: position 4,609 of record CANQGG010000076.1, on the reverse strand, counting down.
GTGATTGCTGCTCTGTTTGGCGCAATGATTTCTCCTGCTCAGGCAGAAGTGAAAGTGGCTTCAGTGAACATGACAGAACTCAACATCATGTTCTACAAGCGTGTGGATGTAGAGGCCAGCCTGAAGAAACAGGAGAACACCATCAAAGAAGAGATCGCTTCTCGACAGGAGAAGGTGAAGGCTCTCCTTGAGGAGGGGCAGAAGTTGCAGAAGCAGATGGATCCGACCCTTTCTGAGGCGGCGGTAAAAAAACTTCGCGAACAAGCTGCTTCCATCAATAACGAGCTGACCGCCGAGCAGGAGGAGCTCAAGACCTTTGTGCAACGCCGTCAAATCGCTTTCCGGGAAATAGTGCGTCGCGAACTTGCCCTCCTCTCCAAAGAGCTGCACGAAACAGTGCAGGCTGTGGCCACGGAGAATGGGTACGACCTCGTGGTAGATTCTTCCGCTGTCGGCGGTGTGTCTGGTTATCGTGTCTTCCCATACGTGAAGCCTGAGTTGGATATCACACAGTTGGCACTTAAAAAGCTTAATGCAGGCGCTCCTGCTGACTTTGACCCTCAAGCGGAACTTGACCGTGTGCGAGGCGCTGTTCAGCAGCAGGCTCAGCCTCAGGAGTAAGTGTATGGCTTTCTCTGGTTCAGAAAGCGTGCGCTTCTGACTTGTACGACTCCTTCGGACTGACGTTTCCCATCCAGAGTTTGGAGCGAATGACGCTTTCCCTGGCAGAAATCCTGAGACTCACAGGCGGGAGGTTGGCCTCTCCGGGAGTAGAGGAGGAGACTTCTCTTCAGGTTTCAGGAGTAGCTACGCTGTCGGAGGCTACTCCTGCCGAGGCTTCTTTTCTTGGCAACGAGAAATACTACAAAGACTACCTTGCTACGAAGGCCGGGGTTGTGTTGGTGCCTCCCGCCGTTCCCGGTCATCCGGTGGAGGCGCGTGTAATGCTCATTGAGGTGGAGAATCCATCTCTTGCTTTCAACGCGCTGGTGGATGTTTTTATGAAGGTTGGAGGGGAATTTGAACCGGGAGTTCATCCCACGGCTTTTGTGCATCCTGAGGCACAAGTTGATCCCGGAAAGGTGCGGGTGCAGGCTGGCGCTGTTGTTGAAGCTGGTGCGAAGATTGGCGAAGGAACAGATATCGGACCCGGGTGCGTAGTGGGGAGTCATGCGCAAATTGGTAAGCACTGCAGGTTGTATGCTCGCGTAGTAGTGAGAGAGCGCTGCATCCTGGGCGATCATGTGGTCGTGCAGCCTGGCGCAATCATCGGTTCGGATGGTTTTGGCTTTTTGCTCAACAAGGAGACAGGTCGTTATGAAACCGTTGATCAGGTAGGTATTGTGGTAATAGAGGATCATGTGGATATCGGGGCTAACACGACGATTGATCGTGCTCGCTTTGGTCGAACGGTTATTGGGGAGGGAACAAAGATTGATAACCTTGTGCAAATCGGTCATAATGTTACTATCGGCAGACACACGATCGTTGTATCTCAGTCAGGAGTTGCCGGTAGTTCGCATCTTGGCAATTATGTCACTGTTGCAGCCCAATGTGGCATTGCGGGGCACCTACATATAGGTGATCAGGCTATTCTCGCGGCACGCACCGGTGTGATGAGCGATCTAAAGGGAGGGGAGACCTATTGGGGCTCACCGAGTGCGCCCTTCAAGGATGCGGTGAAGCAATATGCTGCTTTGCGCAAGTTGCCGGAGGCGATGAAGGAGATTCAGAGGCTGCGCAAGGAGGCAGGAGAACTGCTGAGGGAACGTTTGGCGAGGAAGCGTCATTTCTGGTGGCCTTTCCGATGAGTTTAATTCTAGTTTTGATGGGAGCATGACAGGAGCAGAACTCTACCGACCGAATGCCGCCATCATTTACCAGCGGAGCAATGGCGACGTATTGGTTTGCGAGCGCGTGCGCCCCGCTGGTGCGTGGCAGTTTCCTCAGGGGGGGATACGCCGGGGCGAGTCAGCGCAAGATGCTGCATGTCGTGAGGGAATGGAGGAGACGGGATTTCGACCGAATGAATATACCGTTATTGAGGAGCACGGCCCGTATCGCTACGACTACCCTCCCGAAGAACGGGAACGTGTCCTGCGAAAACGCGGTATCCCATATGCCGGTCAGGAGCAGCGCTATTTTCTCTGCCGTATGAAGGACGATGCGGCAGAGCCGTGGTTGGATAACAAAGAATTTTGCTCTTATCGCTGGATACAGCCGGTGGATTTTAACCTTGACACTCTCCCGAAGTTCAAACGCGGCGTATACAGTCAGGTATTGAATGATTTTTTCGGTGTGAAGAAATTTTGAGATGCAATACATTGCTTTTATTCGCTCTCCGTTTTTGGAGAAGTTCGGAGTACCGAGACAAAGCGGATTGGCAGAGCACGTGGTGAGCCGTATAGTCTTTACCCCAGCGTTTTCCCATCCGGATTTCATCCGCGGCATTGAGCAATTTTCCCATCTTTGGATCATTTGGGGGTTCCATCGCAATCACCGCGATGTTGAACGCTCGCAGCATGCGACGGTGCGTCCTCCTCGTCTCGGCGGTAATCAGCGCCTCGGTGTTTTTGCCACGCGCTCTCCATTTCGCCCGAATGAGCTTGGCCTTTCTGCCGTACGCTTGCTTGGTGTAGAGGCAGATGGCTCTCTTTCTATAGGTGGGGCTGATATGGCGGATGGCACACCGGTGTATGATATCAAGCCATACTTGCCGTATGCGGATGCAGTTTCATCGGCACAGGCAGGTTTTGCCGAAGGAAAGCCCGCACCGTCCTTGCACGTCTTATGGCAGGATGGGTTGAAGGAAAAACTCACAATGGAGCAGGCGCTTGCTTTGGAGGAGATTCTTGCTCAGGATCCGCGTCCCGCCTACCATGACACGCCGGATCGCATCTACCACCTTTGCTTTGCGCCCTATGAGGTTGATTTCAGGGTAGAGGATACCAAACTCCACATTCTGCGTGTCAAGAGACGAGCATGAACGAGTGTTCTCATTGCCTCCTCAGAGAAGCTTTCGCCCGTGAATTCCCTCTCGTACACGGAGAGGGCGCTGCCCTGTCTATCTTTTGTAAGGGCAGGGAAATTTTTCATGCGGAAACGGGTGAAGCTCGAGAGGGAATGGCGTGGACTGTGGATACACTTGTCCCTATTTTCTCCGCCACCAAACCTGCAAGCGCAGCATGTCTGCTACAGGTTCTTCTGGAGAAGGGGTGCGGCCCCCAAACTCCCATTGGTGATATCTGGCCGGCTTTTCCCGCGCCTCATGGCACAGTGGAGCAACTTCTATCCCACCAACTTGGACTCGCCTCCTGGGCATGCGATGCCCCAGTGTGGGATCTTGATGCATGCCGAGCTGCAATTGAAGCTTCCACGCCATTATGGAGGCCTCCGCAGCACGGTTATCATCCCCACACACTCGGCCCTATTGTGGATGTTCTCATGCAGTTGCTTACCGGGGAACGTATCTGCGAATTTTGGGAAGCGCGCGTGCGTCGTCCGTTGGATTTGGATTTTTTCATCGGCGCTCCCGAGTCGGTATTTTCCCGCATCGCAGAGTTACATCCTCCCCGCCTGCGTGGGCCGATGCCGGACACTCCCTTCTACCGCGCATACTTTGATCCTTCTTCTCCTATCAATCGCGCCTTCCATTGCGTGAGCGGGTTGCCATCTGTGCGCAGCATGAACGAGGAGATCGGGCGTCGCTGCGGATGTCCTGCCCGTGGGGGTATTGCGTCTGCTCGTGGTTTAGCGGTATTTTACCAGGCGCTTCTGGGGGAAACGAAGGGTAGTCCATTTTCTCCCGATGTTTGCGCGTGGATGAATCGTACAGTCGTGAGTGGCCATGATCTTACGCTCTTGCAGCCAACAGCCTTCACCTGCGGTGCAATGAGCGAACCGCGAGAACTATTCGGGCGTGGTGGATTCGGACATGCCGGGGCAGGAGGTTGTCATGCCTTTGCCGAGTGCGAATCCGGCATTTCTTTCGCTTGCGTGATGAACGGTATGCAGATCGGGGTTCTTCCCGGGGAGCGTATACTGCATCTCTTGCAGGCGGCGCAGTTTGTTTGAGGAGATCGTTGTAAATTTTCATATAAGAAAAAAGATTTGGCTTGCCATACGAACAGAAATGTGGTTTACTCGCCCCCGCACGCGGTGCTGCCGCTGTAGCTCAGTGGTAGAGCAACGCATTCGTAATGCGTGGGTCGTCAGTTCGAATCTGACCAGCGGCTCTTCCGTTCCACAGGGGACGGCGGGTCACGTTCCGTGTGCGTAGCCCACAAAAGCCTCCGTAGCTCAGTTGGTAGAGCAGCTGACTCTTAATCAGTTTGTCCACGGTTCGAGCCCGTGCGGGGGTAGCTCTTGTGCGCTATTGGATAGGGTAACCTTTCCGAACCACAGAAAAAAAAGCCTCCGTAGCTCAGTTGGTAGAGCAGCTGACTCTTAATCAGTTTGTCCACGGTTCGAGCCCGTGCGGGGGTAGCTCTTGTGCGCTATTGGATAGGGTAACCTTTCCGAACCACAGAAAAAAAAGCCTCCGTAGCTCAGTTGGTAGAGCAGCTGACTCTTAATCAGTTTGTCCACGGTTCGAGCCCGTGCGGGGGTA
>CANQGG010000075.1 GCA_947601655.1 uncultured Akkermansia sp. | reverse complement strand
GAAAGGTTTTTGAGATGGACCATGTAGATGTACCATGTACCGATGTACCGTGTACCATGTAGGAAATTTGGCGAGCTATGCTCGCGGAGTTGCGAAGCAGGAGCAAGGCGAATTTTTGAATCGATGCGGTTTTGGGGGCGGAAAGGTTTTGGATAAGCTGAGCCGTCTTGCAGGCTTTGAGAAGTTTTTTTGAATGATGAACGTGGGCGGGGACTTCGTGAGAGTCCTCATCATGATGAGCGCTTGTTGTCATGATTTTTGGTGTGTATCAACGATGATATTAGTTAACAAGAGTATTTTTCTTTGTTGCTTCACTTCATCCAAATGCGTTTGCTCTGTTTCGCTTCTTTGTTTCCTTGACACGAAAAGGCGTTCGTGCAGAATAGAAGGATGAAAACAACATCGTTCCTTTGCGTATTGGCTCTGTTTGGCGGCTTGTTGGCGGCGGAGGATGGAGATTCAGGGGCACAGGTCCAGGTGCGCAGAGTGGCCCTTTTCAAAAACGGACACAACTGGGTGGAACTTTCTGCCACCCTCCCGGATGCTGCGTGCGTACGACTCATGGGTCTGCCGGGGGCATTGCTGGGTACAATCTGGTGGGACTCTGCGAGTGGGGTGCGGCAACTGGAGGGCAGCAGCATTGAAAGAGTCGTGTACGCAAAGGGCTACGATTACGCGGATTTGCTCGCGGCAAATGCCGGAAAGCAGGTGAGAATTTCACTCAAGGGAGACGGAAAACTGGAAGGAAAAGTATTAGCGCAGCAGGAACAGGGGACGACAGAGGGCTCTTTTCTGCAGGGGCAGGAGATCGTGAATCCAGATGCCCCGAAAATCATCCTCGTGCAGACGGGGGATGGTGTGCGGAGCGTGGCGGCGGAGGAGGTAACGGGCGTGGACTTCGACGAGACGCCACAGCTACCGGTGAAGAAGGTGGAAAGCAACATCGTGACGGCGATGTTGGAGAAGCCGAATCCGGGGGCGGAATTCCGTTTTGGCTACGTGTCCAATGGCATGAGTTGGCTGCCGGAGTACAGTCTGGAACTTGGTGAAAAAGACACGGCGAAACTTACCTGCCGAGCCAATATCATCAACGAGATGGCGGAAATGAAAGACGTCGAGCTGCAACTGGTGAGCGGGTTCCCATCACTCGGCGAGGCGATGGTTGCCTCTCCCCTCAACCGAGCGTTGAAGCTGCAGGAATTTTTAACGAGGCTGGGCATTCTGACGGAGGAGAGGGTTACCTCGCGGCTGGCGAGGAGGAATACGTACAATCTTGTGGCGGCGCCCTGCGTAGCGGAATCGGATGATAGTGGAGCTGGTCTCTCAGGTGAGGAGGGCAGCAAGCAGGTGGAGGATCTCTTCTACTACAGCCTGCCGCATTTCAGCTGTGAGAGGGGGAAGAGCATCTTGCGCGAGCTTTTCTCCTGCGAGGTTCCCTATAGCCACGTGTACACCTGCCGTGTGCCGAATCAGTCGATGTTGGAGAATCTCTCACGCCGCGGCGAACCGGTAGCGGATGTGTGGCATTGCGTGCGACTCACTAATATAGGCAAGCAAGCGTGGAGCACGGGTATCGTCACGTGTACCGTGGGCGGAGAGCTGGCGGCGCGTTCCACGCTGTACTTTGCTGCGCCGGGAACAGAGACCCTGCTGCGTCTCAACAAGAGTCTGCAAACCACAGTGCAGTGCAGCGAGGTACCGGTGAAGCGCGAGGAACGAAAAATTCCCGGGAAGCGTAACGATTCTGCCACGGTGAGTACCTTCCGGGGCGCTATCACGCTCAGGAACAGCTCTGACCGAGAGATGGAGTTGCGCGTTATCAAGGAAGTTACCGGACTCGTGATCGAAGCGGACAGGGAGGGCAAGATCAACGTGAGTCCCAGATATTCCGGCAATCCGAGCTCCGTCATCGAGTGGAAGTTCACCATGAAAGCCGGAGAATCTGTTGGGCTCAACTACTCTTACGAGTACGAAAACGATTGATTTTACAATCTGTACACGAGGAGCCCCTTCTTTTTTCTTGCCATACGCGCGGCGGTGATCTATGATAAACACTGAGCTTTAGCTCTTTTTTTAACCTCATATTTACCATGAATGCATTGAAGAAATTCATCGCAGAGTTTATCGGCACGTTCGTGCTCGTTCTTTTCGGCTGTGGCACGGCAGCTGTTGTGCATTGCAGCGCAGATCCGAATGTGGCGTATTTGCTCACAGCCCTGGCGTTCGGTCTCTCCATCGTGGCCATGGCTTATTCCATCGGCAACATCTCCGGTTGTCATGTCAATCCTGCCGTCTCCATCGGTATGCTTGCCAGTGGGCGCATGGGCTTTGGCAGTTTTCTCGGCTATGTCATTTTCCAGTGCCTTGGGGCAATTGCCGCCGCTGCGGTGCTGATGTCGCTGCTGGGGACAGAATCAGGGCTCGGTGCAAATGCGTTGTACCATAATTGCGTTTGCGCTTCCCTGTTGGTGGAGGGAATTCTCTCTTTTGTGTTTGTGCTGGCTGTGCTCGGAGCCACAGCGAAGGCGTCCAACGGAGCCGTAGCCGGTCTCGTCATCGGGCTTTCTCTCACTCTGGTGCATATCCTGGGCATCTCTTTCACGGGTACATCTGTGAACCCTGCTCGCAGTCTGGGGCCCGCTCTCTTCATGGGAGGCAGTGCACTCGACAGCCTGTGGGTGTTTATCGCAGCGCCTCTGGTGGGGGGACTACTGGCAGCCATTGTGTATCGCCTGCTGAGTTGTGGGTGCTGCTGCTCGGGCAAGGGAAAAGAAGAGGCGTGAGAAATTCCGCTTGTTTTTTCCCCGACGACATTATCTTGTTTATCGGCAGGTCGCACAGGGACGCGACCTGCCGATTCTCTTTTGCAGCAAATCTTCTTGCAAGCGACAGTTGATGAAGCTATACTAGTGAGCATGGAGTGGAACGAGCAGTTTATGCAGATATTTTCGGATGCCGTCTATCGCTTCCACGAACAGACCGAGACTGACCCGGAGCGCTTTTTTACTCAACCAGAGAAGGTGGTTCTGCATGGCATCGGTTACAATGCGCATGAGATGTACGGGTATGTGCAGAGCTATGCCACCTGCGGGGAGCCTGCACCATCTACTGCCCTGCTCATTGCATCTGTGCGCCGCGCATATTTCGTCACCTCGCAGCGGAGGATGACCGGAAGCCTCGCGCGCCTGCATGAGCATGACCTGCCGAGGGAGGACGAGAAACTTCAGGATATCGCTTATTTGCCGCGCATTATTCGCAAGGCAGAGGCTAAGTTGTTTGGAACGCTTCCGCTGACTCAGATGTACGCCAGTGAGGATGATCGCGAGTTTTTACGAACCCACGGCGAGATACCTCCGGCCGATTTCCTCAATGCCGTGTGGTGGGCGCACGGGGATCGGCAGAAGGTCATCGCTTATGTTTTGCGCGTGATGCAGGAGAGGGAAGCAGCCCAAGAAGAATTACCGGACTTTTCTGTCGTATGATGCCGCCTCCTCGCCAGTCTTCGATTCCGTCAGCTCCGCCGCAGGATATTCCGGATGCCGGGGATACCGCTCAAATTGTGAGTACCGACATGCAGCGCCGAGCATTGGAGGAGATGTCGCAGCATTTGTTGAATGAGCTTAACGCGATGGTGGAGCAGCAGGAGCGACGCGCTCGTGAGTTCGCTGCGCGCACTCATTCTCTTTCCTCCCTTCCCCGGGAGATTCCCTCTGTCGTGACTTCTGCCGCTACTGCTGTCATTGACGGCGTATTGAAACGGCGGGTTTCTTCTCCGCCGCCACTCGTGATGGAACAAGCTTCGCCGGTGGAAGAAACCTATACCTTTTCGAGGCGTTTGCAGACTGCTTCGAGCGAGGAAAAAACGCCAAAGGAGCAGAGTAAATTCGGCTTCTGGCCCATGATTTTTGTTTGGATTTTGATTATTTTAGCCATACGAGCCTGTAGTTAACGCTTATGAAGATACGCACTACCTTTGCCGTTCGGAACATTCCGTGTTGCTTACTCACAGCGGCATTGCTTTTTAGTTTGTCGGCTTGCAAGGACTCCGAAAAGAAGCAGGATGTTGTCGCTCCTCCGCAAGTGCAAACTTTGCCCATCCTGCAGCGCACAGTGACTGACCACGGGGAGTGGTTTGGTTACTTGCGTGGGAAAGAAGACACGAACATTCATCCACGTGTCACGGGTTTTTTGCTCACGCAAGAGTATTCCAATGGTTCTTTCGTGCATGAAGGAGATGTTCTCTTCCGTATTGATCCCGAAGTTTTTGAAGCAGAACTCGACCGGGCTAATGCCAATCTTGAAGCAGCCAAGGCCTCCGTCGCCGTGGCCAAGGTGAACCTCGATCAAATCAGCACCGATGTGGAGCGCTACAAACGCCTTGTGAGCAACGGAGCCGTCTCGGAAAAAGAGCTCACGGATGCCCTGCAACGCCAGAAAGCCGCTCAGGCTGCTCTGGACGCTGCCAGCGCGGGAGTGGAGCAGGCTGTTGCCGCGGTGGATCAGGCTAAAATCAATCTGGACTACACCGTCGTTCGTGCCCCCTACGACGGCATTATGGGTACTGCCGACGTTTCGCTCGGCGATCTCGTTACTCCGACCACCAAACTCGCCAATATCACCTCTGCTGACCCTCTTCGTTTCGATTTCTCTATCAATAGTGATCGTCTGATAAGCACCTTCCGGCGGTATGGGGATTTTTCCGCAACCTCTTCCGTCAAACTGCCGCCTCCGCCGCCCGCGTACATTCTGCTGGAAAACGGAACCACTTTCCCGGAGACAGGAAAACTCACTGCGCTGGAAAGCAAGGTGGGGGAGTCCGGTCTCATCAATGTGACCGGAGAGGTTCCGAACCCGGAGCATATCCTGCGCGGGGGCATGCCGGTGCGTATACGCATCCCGCTCGCACAAAAAGAGGCGCTGTTGGTGCCGAAAACTGCCATTCGCAGTGTGTTGCGCAGTGATTTCATCATCGTGGTGGACCCCCGGAACGAGCCGCACATGGTGCCCGTGGAGATTGATGGAACTTACCCGACGGAGGTGAAGGAGGAAGATGGATTTAGCTCGGTGCAGGAGATGGTTGCCGTGAAGGGGAGTCATGGCTCCCTTGCTGAGACTCTCTCCAAACTCGGCTACGAAAACCCGCAGGATGCCCTCGTGGTGGCAGATGAGTTGCACGCTGTGCACGCGGCAAACATTTCTTCGGCCAACAGCCGTCTGGCGCCGGATTCCAAGGAGCCACGCGGCACCATCAACCCCACGCGCCTGAGTTTTAAACCGCAGACGCTGCCGGCTGTAGCTGCTGCCGCCCAGGGCAAGGCGCCGAATGCCGAAACGCACCCGGACGCCAAGCCCACCATGCCTCCTGTGCCAGTGAAGGTTACTCTCCTTCGGCAGCAGGACGTGGAGGTACAGGATGAGTGGTTCGGCACCTTGCGCGGGGTGGATGAAACGGATATCCGCCCGCAGGTGAGCGGTTTTCTTCTCAAGCAGCATTTCAAGGATGGCTCTCTTGTGAAAAAGGGCGATCTGCTTTTCACCATTGATCCCGCTCCCTACCGCACAGCCGTAGAGGAAGCAAGAGCCAATCTATCAGCTGCTCAGGCTCTTGCGGAGCAGGAGCGCGCTCAGCTCGATCGCGCTGTGGAAGATTACAATCGCTATTCCAAGCTGAACAAGGAGAGTCCCGGCGCTATTTCTGACAAAACGCTCACCGATGCATCCTCTTCCATCAAGACGCACCAGGCTTCTCTCTACAAGGCCACTGCCAGCATCTCCCAAATGAAAGCGGCGCTCAAACTTGCGGAGATCAATCTTGCCTACACAGAGATCCGCGCGCCCTTCGACGGTCGCGTCGGCATCCACATACCTTCCACCGGAGCCCTGGTCACGCCGTCCGACCCGAGACCGCTTGTTACTCTTTCCTCTGTGAATCCCATGCGCGTGGATTTTCAGGTGAGTGGCAAGGGAGCTTTGAAGGGTATCAGCGCGTTTGAAGCAGCCGGGGATCGCGATGGCGGCAACACCAAACCGGAGTTTGAGGTGGTGCTGGAAGACGATTCGATCTACGGGCAGCGCGGGGAAGTCGTTTCTGCAGATAACGCACTGGATCGCGCGACCGGGACTTTGCGCGTGGTGGGACATGTGCCGAATGCTGCCGGAGCCCTTCGCAGCGGCATGCCTGTGAGGGTACGCGCCGGAATGGACAGCGAAAAAGGCGCCTTCGTGGTGCCTGCGCGCGCGCCGATGAATGCGCAGGGACGCGACATGCTCGTGTTGCTTCTGCCGGATGGTTCTCCGCAGATGCTTCCCATCAAGAAAGGCTCTCTCGTAAATCTGCGTATGCCGGATGCAGAGGGGAACCCGGGACCGTTGCAGCCCATGCAGATTGTGGATGTGGATCGGTCACTGGTGGCATCCATGGTGCTGGCGAAGTCCAAGGCTCCGAGTCTGGAGGCCGTGCTCTTCAGCGGCGCCGGCGTCAAGGATTGGAAGGAGTTTGCCTTGAAGCAGGCAGGAGCAGCTGATGCTCGCGCCCTGCTCGGGGGGAATCTTCCGGATGATGCCCCCGCCCGAGCGGGTGTCCAGGATTGGGACGCCCTCGCTCTGAAAAAGGCAAAGGCGAAGAACTGGCGCGAGCTTGTCCTCAACCGCGCCGCCGCCAAGGATGAACTTGATCTCATCGCCCGTTCCCAGGGACTTTCTTCGGTTATGGAAATGGCTCTGCGGGGACTTGGGTATGAGGATATGAATAATGTGCCGGTCGTAGTGGAAGGTTCGCTCATGGCGGCGCAGGCGTTTGCCGCAAATGCCAAGCTCGGGGCGCATGCCAACAAGCTTTCGCCTACTCCGTTCGTTTATAGTCCTCCGCGCACCGTGGTGGAATCTGTGACGGCGGATGGCGGCGTTGGCACCAGCGCGCCGAATCTTCCCTTGCAGTCCACGGCTCCACAGCCGTCGCCGGCTGCACCACCTACAGTGGAGAAAAACTGATTATGCTTTCCCGTTGATACAGCGTCCACACCTCTTTTCGTCGTATGTCTCCCTTCTTCATCAAACACCCTATTATCGCGGCGGTCATCGCCATTGTTACCACTTTGCTGGGCATCATCAGCATGGCGAGTTTACCGATTTCGCAGTATCCGGATATCGCGCCTATCACGATCAACCTGAGCGCCACCTACCCGGGTGCGAATGCACAGGAGGTTGCCGATTCCGTCGCTACTCCCGTCGAGTTGCAGCTCTCCGGTATCGAGGGGATGGATTACATGAATTCCACCTCTTCCAACAACGGAACCTGCAGCATCAACGTCGTATTCGAGCCCGGCACCGATGCCAACATTGACCAGCAGCTTACCTACATGCGCTACAGCCAGGCTACGTCCCAGCTCCCTGTCACCGTGGCGCAGATGGGAGTGACCATCAAGCAATCCTCCGGACTCCCGCTCATCATATACGGGCTGGATTCTCCGCAGGGATTCTTCAACCCCATTGACCTCACCGGCTACGCCTACATCAACCTTGTGGATCCTATTAAGCGCGTGAAGGGTGTGGGAGATGTAATGGTGTTCGGCGGTCGCTATGCCGTGCGCATCTGGCTGGACAGCGAGAAGATGGCGCAGAAGGGAATCTCGGTGCAGGAGGTGTACAACGCCGTGAATTCTCAGAATACCATCAATCCCGGCGGCTCCGTGGGGGCTGAGCCTATGCCGGATGGTCAGGAGTTCACCTACACCATCCGCAACAGGGGGCGCATGGAATCCATCGAGGAATTTGAGGGTATCATTGTGCGCCAGCAAGGAACGGAGGCGGTTCATCTGCGCGATATTGCCCGCATCGAACTTGGATCGCAATCCTATTCTCTTGCGGGGCGCGTAAACGGCAAACCGGCAAGCGCCATTGCAATCTACCAATCGGCCGATGCAAATGCGCTGCAGACTGCGGATGCACTGCACGCTCTTTTTGCGGAGAAGGAGAAAGTGATGCCCGAGGGTATGCGCGGTTTCGTGGCGCTGGACACCACGCTTCCGGTGCGCGATTCCATTGATGAAATCAAGGAGACGCTTATTGAGGCGCTCATTCTCGTGGCAATCGTCGTGTTCATTTTCCTGCAAGGCTGGCGTGCCACGCTTATCCCGCTCATTGCCGTGCCTGTTTCGCTGGTGACGACGTTCTGTTTCTTCCCGATACTTGGCTTTTCGCTGAATACGATCTGCTTGCTCGGGATGGTGCTTGCCATCGGTCTCGTGGTAGATGACGCCATTGTAGTGGTAGAGGCGGTGGAGTCGCACATGGAAGGCGGTATGAGCGCGCGTCAGGCCACCTTTGCCGCCATGAAGGAAGTGAGTGGCCCAGTGGTCGCTATTGCTCTGGTGCTCGCGGCGGTATTTCTACCTTCCGTGTTGCTGCCGGGTATCACAGGCACGCTATTCCAGCAGTTCGCGGTGACAATCGCGGTGTCGATGCTCATCTCGGCGTTCAACGCCCTGACACTGTCTCCGGCGCTTTCTGCAATTCTGCTCAAGCCGAAGTCAGAAGAGCATTCGTTGCTCACTCCGTTGTATAATCTTTTTAACCGAGCCTACGAGTGGCTTGCGTCGTTTTTTGCATCGGTCTGCGGTTGGATGTGCCGCCACCTCATTATCGCCATGCCCCTGCTTGCCGTTCTGGCCGTGTGCATCTGGCCGGTTTCCAGGCA
>CANQGG010000074.1 GCA_947601655.1 uncultured Akkermansia sp. | reverse complement strand
CAACCACTTTCCGAAACTCCTCTCATGAAAATCATGCACCTGCTGCCGGCGCTCTCCTCCGGCGGAGTAGAGCAAGTCGTACTCGAGCTCTGCGAAGGGATTGCTGCGTGCGGAGAGGAGTGTGTTGTTGTCTCCGCCGGGGGCTCAATGGTTGGGCAGATTCTGCAAAAAGGTGCACGCCATATCACGCTTCCCATTGGGAAGAAAAGCCCTGCTACGATCTGGCACGCACTCAGGTTGGCAAGACTGCTGCACGTTGAAAAACCTGACATCCTGCATGTCCATTCTCGAGTGCCAGCGTGGGCAGGTTTTCTGGCGTGTCATTTGCTCCGTCTGCAGGAACGCCCCTGTGTCGTCACAACCTTTCATGGCTTTTATTCGGTGAATGCCTACTCGGCCATCATGACCAAGGCTCAACGCGTCATCGCTGTCTCTACCTGCATCCGCAACCACATCCTCACCGCCTACCCGAATGTCCTGCCGGAGCGCGTGCTCACCATCCAAAACTCAATCGATCTGACCGAGCATTACCCGGATTTCCGACCAAGTGAAAAATGGCTGACTCAATGGCACAGCGAGCACCCCGAATTGGAAGGGAAATATCTTCTCTGCCTCCCAGGGCGTATTACCCGCGGCAAGGGGACCCACCATCTCGCACCCATCCTCGCCACTCTCAAGGCACGTGGCATCCCGGCACATGCCCTCATACCCGGCGAAGCGAAAAAAGGCAAGGAGGCCTTTCGCAACGAGCTCGTGCACTCCTTCGAAGATCTTGGGCTAAGCTCAGATGTGACTTGGCTTGGTTTGCGACGTGACATACGCGAGATCATCCATGTGAGCAATATCGTTCTCGCCCTGAGCATCCAACCAGAAGCCGGTCCAAAGGGCACACTGGAAGCCTTGGCTCTTGGTCGACCTGTGGTCGGTTATGCTCACGGTGGTGTGGGGGAAGAACTTGAACAATTTTTTCCGGAAGGATTGGTACCGGTGGGGGACACAGAAGCTGTGGCCGACCTGCTGACCAAATGGTACCGCAATCCGCCTCCCCCCCCCCGCCGTGTCGGCGCGCCGTATAGGCGCGAGGACATGATCCAGTCCTACCACGAACTGTATCTTAATCTTTTTCATCTCAAGATAACATCCCCACCACTATGAAAATCCACTTCTGCGGCGCAGCCGGCACAACGACGGGCTCTCAACACTTGCTGGAGGTCAACGGCAAGAAAATTCTCCTCGACTGCGGGCTCTACCAGGGACACCGCGCCGATGAACTGCGCATTAACCGTGAATTCCCTTACTTTGACCCGGCACAGATCGACCACGTCATCCTCTCCCATGCCCACATCGACCACTCCGGCAATGTGCCGAATCTCACCAAACGCGGCTACAAGGGCAATATCTACTGCACGCACGCCACGAGAGATCTCTGTGCCATCATGCTGGTGGATGCCGCGCGCATTCAGGAGAGTGATTGCGCTTTCCTCAACAAGATGGACCGCAGGAAGGGAGGAAGTGGGAACGTGGCAGAAGTCATCTATACAGAGGAGGACGCCCGAAGAAGCCTCGACTCGTTTGTAGCCATTGGTTATGAGCGGCGAATGTTCATTGATGACGGCATTGCCCTCACCTTTTACGATGCCGGGCATATTCTCGGCGCCGCTCAGGTGGTGCTGGACATTGACGACCATGAAGAGGGTGTCCACAAGCGACTGCTCTTCTCCGGAGACGTGGGACGAGGCAACAACGAGCTCCTGCGCAACCCAACACCCGTGGATGGGGTGGACATCATGCTCATGGAGAGCACATACGGAGGCCGGCACCATGAAGCGCCGGCCCGGGATGATGAAAGCTTCTACCGCGAGGTAAAAGAGGCCCTTTCGCGCGGGGGAAAAATCTATATTCCTGCGTTTGCTGTGGAGCGCACGCAGCAACTTCTCTTTTTGCTCAACCATGCCTTTCAGGACGGTCTGCTTGGCAAGACGCAGGTATTCGTGGATAGCCCCATGGCCATCAGCGCCACGGAGCTGTTTCGCGCACATGCAGAGTGCATGAACGGGGAGGTGTACACCACTCTGTTTGCCAGCAGAGACCCCTTCTCCTTTGCAAACCTGCACATGTGCCGTACGGTCACAGAATCCCAGACTCTCAACAACCTCAAACATTCTGCGATCATCATCTCCGCGTCCGGCATGTGCGAGGCCGGTCGCATCCTGCACCACTTGAAGCTCGGCATTTCCAACCCTAAAAATACCGTTCTCTTTGTCGGATTTTGTTCGCCTCACACCCTGGGACGACGCATCATGGACGGTGCAAAGGAAGTGCCGATTCTCGGCGAACAAGTTCCTGTGCGGGCACAGA
Source organism: uncultured Akkermansia sp. (assembly GCA_947601655.1). GTDB lineage: Bacteria > Verrucomicrobiota > Verrucomicrobiia > Verrucomicrobiales > Akkermansiaceae > Akkermansia. The sequence continues at coordinate 6,381 of CANQGG010000074.1, read as the reverse complement.
TTCGCACTCTGGATTCTTTCTCCGGTCATGCGGATCACGATGAGCTTCTCACTTACTTCCGCGCTACCGGGGGAAAGAAAAGCCGCGTGTTTCTCGTGCACGGTGAACCGGAGAGTGCCAAAGCTCTCTCCAACTCCCTGCAAAACGAAGAATGCGGAACTGTGCACATCGCCCAGAAAGGAGAGAGCATCACATGCTGAGCCTCTCTCCCATGCTCCGGGACCTTTGCGTTCTCTGCCTCTTCCTTTCCCCGCTGCCGGCACAGGCGCAAATGCCGCGCGACAGCTCACAGGCGGTCATTGGACTGACGGAGGGAATGAACGCCTCGCATGTCACTCTTTCCCTCGTTGAGAAAAACGCCTCCGGCGCGTGGCAACGCGTTCTCGGACCCTTTCCCGGGCGTCTCGGCAGAAATGGTCTCGTGTGGGGGCATGGGCTGCATTCTAACCCACGGGGCGCTACCACCAAACGCGAAGGCGATGGGCGCTCCCCCGCCGGCATTTTTTCCGTCGGCGGACTCTGGACCACCACAAAAACCCCTGTTCAACACCATCGCCGCCTGCCGGAAGTCAGAGTGCGGCCTTCCGACCTCTGGGTAAGCGACCCTGCTCAGCCACGACTCTACAACCGCTTCGTGCGTCTGGATCATGACGCCGCTACCCCATGGGAGCTCAAGGAGCAGATGCGCCAGACCGACTATGCGCACAGTATTAAGCTGCTCATCTGCCACAATACTGAAGAGACACCCGGACGACCGATAGCCGGTGCAGGCTCCTCAATTTTCTTCCACATCTGGCGGCGCGATGGGGCCGCCCCAACCGCCGGCTGCACAGCTATGGATGAAGGCAATCTGCGCGCACTCATCCGCCGCCTCGACCCTTCTCGGCATCCGGTGTACATCCTTCTGCCACGTGAGGAGTACCTGCGTCTCCGTTCCTCCTGGCAACTGCCGTAACTCTCTTTCCTCTCTTCAAGCGCCATGGACTTCAATCTTCCCCTTTACAACCAAATTAACCTCTTTCTGCTGGTGCTGGGCATGGTGCTCAGCATTGTGCCGGAATTTGTGCACGGCATTTTCTGTCTGGTACACCGCAACGAACCCCGACTGCCGGCCATACCGGGTGTCCTGCCGCCCTTCCCAACGGTTTGGGATAGGGTGTGGACGCTCTTTTTTATCACACTTGTGACAGGCTTTGTCGGCTTCTCGTTATTGGTAAAGGATGCTGAGTTGACAGCCGAATCCACTTTCGGCTCCATTCTCAGCAGTATCTTTGCAGAAATCGTCCTCTACTTGCCAATGGTTTTGCGCATGACTATCGTGACATGGAGGGGACGGGACAATGGGTTGGGATTCCACATGATTTCTCCCTTTCAACTTTTCAAATGCGGGTTTCTCTATGTCATCATCCCTCCCTTTGTCGTCGCTGCTTTGATGGAGCAGCTTCACTTGCCTGAACTGCTTCACGAATTCACGCTCACTCCTGTCAACCAAGAAGTTATGGAAATTTTTCAAGAGAGCGGCGACCCAGCTCTCCGCGTTAGTATTGCCATCCTTGCTATTGTTATCGCGCCTGTGGTTGAAGAATGCTGCTTTCGAGGATTTCTCTACAACAGCATCAAACAACATGCCGGCATCATCGCGGCAACCCTGATCTCTTCGTTCTTCTTTGCTGCCATACACACATCACTCGTTGCTTTCCTACCCCTCTTTGTCTTTGCCGTCTTCCAGTGCGAACTCTACAGGAAAACGCACTCGCTCACCGCTCCCATCATCGCCCACGCTGTATTCAACAGCATCAGCGTGCTCGCCGCCTTCCTTCTGACTGATTCATAATGTCTGCAACACCATTGAACCGGCTGGGAGAACATAAAGTTCTTGAACATCTCCTGCCCCTGTTTCCCCCCTCAGGAGATGAAGCCTCTCTCTTGCTGGGTCCGGGGGATGATTGCGCCATCCTGCGGCGTAACGAAGCATGGGACACCCTGCTGAAAACGGATGCGCTCGTCGAAGGGGTGCATTTCACCCCCGATACAGCTCCGGAACTCATCGGACGCAAGGCTCTTGCCCGCGCGATATCGGATGTTGCCGCCATGGGAGGTGTCCCGGAAACGGCACTTGTCACCCTCTTTGTTCATTCCTCCCGCTGTGTGGAGTCTCTCGAAGGCATCTATTGCGGCATGGCTGCACTCGCCCAGGATTTTGATGTCTCTCTCGCTGGGGGAGAAACGACCTCTCTTCCCTATGACGGTCTCGCCCTGAGCATTACCCTTACTGGTCGGGTAGAACACGGATGCGCCATCCTGCGCAGCGGTGGAACTCCCGGAGATGTGCTCTGCGTATCCGGTCCTCTCGGTGAATCATTCACAAGTGGGCACCACCTGCGTTTCATCCCCCGCGTGACGCTTGGACGCTGCCTGCTGCACCGCAACCCACGGGCCACGGCAATGATGGATCTTTCCGACGGGCTTGCGGCGGATCTGCCACGACTGGCACAGGCAAGCGGCTGTGGTTTCATGCTGGACGAGGGGAAAATCCCCCGCAATCCAGGGTGCGATGTGCAGCAGGCAATGAGTGACGGAGAGGACTACGAACTACTGATCGCCCTGCCGTCGGAAGGCGCAGACGCTGCTTGCGCTGAGCTTGGTCTCACCCGCATCGGGGTTCTTACGCCTCCCGGCGCCACTTCCCTCCCCTTTTCCGGCGGGTGGCAGCATTTTTCTTCCGTTCCCCACTCCCCCGAATCATGACTCTCTCCCGTATTCGCGAACTGCTGGAACAGCTGAATATCTCCCCATCCAAAGCTTTGGGGCAAAATTTTCTGGTGGATGAAAATACTGCTCGCAGCATTGTGGATGCGCTTGAACCGCAACCGAACGACTGCATTGTGGAAGTGGGACCGGGGCTTGGATCTCTCACCGAGCATGTTGTCGGTCGTTGCCGCCGCGTGATCCTGGTGGAATTTGACGCTCGACTCGCCGAGTACCAACGCGAGCGGTGGAAGGATGAACCAGGCGTTGACGTGCACCAGGTTGACGCAGCAAAATGGGATCCGAGATTTCTCTTTGCGGAACGTCCGAGCGTAAAACTGCTGGGCAACTTACCGTATTCGGCGGGGGGAGCCATCATGTCAAACCTGATGCGACATCCCCACCCCTTCTGCCGCGCTGTGATCATGCTGCAAAAGGAACTTGTAGAGCGCATCCTTGCGCAACCCGGCAAGGGCGATTGGGGTCTCTTTTCCCTGCGCATTCAAATCGATTGGAGTTGTAAATTCCTGCGCATTGTGCCACCCGGTGTATTCTATCCTCGCCCGACAATCGATTCGGCAGTGATGCTGCTTACCCCTCGTGAGGAGGAGGAATTTCCTCCTTTCGACCGTCGTTTGCTGGATGAATTGGCACGGCGTGGATTCGCCTGCCGTCGCAAGCAACTGCATAAGCAGCTTCCTCCCTCCCCGCCTTGGGCTCAGGTTGCGGAGCGTCTCAATATTCCATCCACTGCGCGGGCTGAAGAACTGCAACTTACCCAGTGGGTTGAGCTCACAAGAACCTACGATCCTAACCCTCTGTCCGAGCTTCCCCAGGACGGCAATGAAGCCTTTGATGTGGTCGATGAGTCCGACCACGTTCTGCGCCAAGCCTCGCGAGATGAAGTGCACGCACAAGGACTGATGCACCGTGCCGTGCATATTCTCGTATTCAACAGGAAAGGGGATTGTCTCCTGCAAAAACGTTCCATGCTCAAAGACCGGCTGCCGGGCGCATGGGACTCCTCCGCAGCCGGGCATCTGAACGCCGGGGAAGATTACCTGCCTGCCGCCGTTCGGGAGTTGGAGGAAGAACTCGGATTACGGGCAGAACCATCTCAACTCGAGCTGCTCGCCAAACTCTCCGCTTCGCCCGACACCGGCATGGAGCATGTGGAACTCTATGCCTTGCACGGCTGCGAAGGAAAAGTACACTTCCCGGCAGCAGAGATCTCTGCAGTGCTTCCGCTTCCCGCCGCTGTCATCGATTCCTGGCTCGAACGATGTCCGGAAGACTTCGCTCCCTCATTCAGGCTATGCTGGCAAGTCGTGCGCTCAAGCGAAGTAGATCACCACTGAGCTCCGTCTCTTCACGCAGCCGCCGGTTGTTCGGTTGATGCCGGCTGAGCAGGCACTGCGGGCACTCCGACCGACTGAGGCGAGGCAGGGGATTGCTCCTCCTTTTCGACTTCCTCCTGAATCTGCTTCAAAAGCGCACGAAGGCGCTCCGCCTGCGGCGAATCCGGCATCTCTCGAATGGCTGCCTCAACGTAGGGGATTGACCCCCGCTTGTCCATAAGCTGGTAATGGGATCCCGCGAGCACCTGGTACATGAACTGCCGCACCTCCGGTAACAAATCCTTGTTCTCATTCAGCCGGCGCTTGATCTCTTCCCGCATGGCAGGGATGGTCTTGGGAGGCTTCACGGTACTGATGACCTCGCCGAGCGCATCAGTAAACTCTTTCTGCTGCTTCTCGACGAGTTTGCGTCGATCGGCCTCCTTGCGGATACCGGTTTCGTCTGCTGCATCATCCTGAACGATGCGCGCGAGAATATCTGTGTGTTGCTCGCAGTATTTGCGGCTCTCCTCATTCAAAGTACGCAGAAAATTCGCCAGCGCACGCGCCCTTTCCATACCCTGCAGAGTCTCAGCCTTTGTTAACTGCTCACTCTCCTCTCTCGCTCGTTTGAGGGCTCCCTCCAATGAGGCAACGTATTCCTTCGCTCCTGCAGCACATCCAACCACCGCAGCGTATGGAATGCCCCGGCTGTCGACGATTAACATAGTGGGGTAGGCCTGCACCCCGTATTTCTCGCGATGAACCTCACGCTTTTGCATCTCCTCTGGCGTGGCCTTTTTACTATCTTTGGGGAAATCAAGCTCGACGAGAACGAGCTTGTTATCCGCTGCCCATTCGCGAAATTCCGGAGTGTTCAGAATCTTTGCGCGCAGCTGAATACAGGCAGGACACCAGTCCGACCCCGTAAACTCGACAAGGGCAAAAGTCTTCTCTTTTCCCGCCTCCTTCAGCCCCTGCTCTAAGTCAGTTTCCCAGTGATCCGCATTCCCTTTGCATGAGACAAGCGACACAGCCACTGCAATACAGCACATCGTAAAAAGCTTCCTGATCATGCCAGGCATTGTACCGCAGTCTTCCCCTTCCTGTCAACTCTGTCTCTCCAAGTGTTCGTATCGATTATTTTGCAAAAAAAGATGCGATTTTTTGCGACAAAGCACTTGCAAGAGGATGCGCAAAGTGCTATTCTGTAGGGCACGAGCCGCTTCGGCTCTTCTTTTTTATATCATTAACCAACTTCAGCTATGTCACTCGAATCTTTTTTCCGTCCGGCCAGCATTGCCGTGGTGGGAGTCTCCGATAATCCCTCGAAACTCGGCGCCGTGGTGTTCAATAACATCCTCGCCGCCGGGTACGGTGGTAAACTTTACGGTGTGAACCCCAAGCTTGCCGGTAAAGAGGTGTATGGCAAACCCTGCTACGCCTCTGTGGACACCCTGCCGGAGCCGATGGATCTGGTGGTCATTCTGGTGCCGGCACGCTTTACGGAGCCGGTGATTGATGCCTGTGTGGTGAATAAGACAAAAAACATCTCCATCATCACCGCCGGGTTTGCTGAAGTGGGGGAAAAGGAGCTCGAAAAACGTATCGCTCAGAAGTGTCTGGATAACGGCATCAACCTGCTTGGTCCGAACTGCCTGGGTCACATCTCCACCTTCGACAAAGTAAACGCCTCCTTCGCCGATGGTTTCCCGGGACGCGGAAATGTGGCGTTCATCTCGCAGTCCGGCGCCTACTGCTCCGCTATCATGGATTGGGCTGCCGGCAAGGGCATCGGTTTCTCACACTTCATCTCCATCGGCAACAAGGCTGCCATGGGGGAAGACAAGCTGCTCGAAGCTCTGCAGGATGACCCAAACACCTCCGCATTCGTGTTCTATCTCGAATCTCTCAAGAACGGCAAGGATTTCCTGCGCGTGCTGAAGAAAGTTTCCGATACAAAACCCTGCGTGATCATGGAGCCGGGTAAGAGCTCCAAGGCTCAAGCCGCCTCTCTTTCCCACACGGGCTCTCTGGCGCCAAATTACCGAGTGCTGGAGATTGCCCTGCAGAGCGCCGGAGCCATTCAGGCGTACAATGACCGCGAACTCTTCGGGCTGCTTGAGATTCTCCAATACTGCAACCACAAGGAATTCGACGGCAAGCTCGCCGTGCTTACCAATGCCGGCGGCGTTGGCGTGCTCACCTCCGACCTCTGTGAGGACGCCGGGCTGGATCTCGCTCGCCCGAGTGAAAAGACCATTGAGGCTCTCAAAGCTGTGCTCACACCGGAAGC
>CANQGG010000073.1 GCA_947601655.1 uncultured Akkermansia sp. | reverse complement strand
CCGCCACTATTTTAATCCCCTCTCTGTATGATCTCAACTTTTTTCTCCTCTTGTTGCATTTATTCTTGCAATTCACAGCCCGCCCCACCCATCCCCCCGGCAACTTCGGGGGGATGGAGGGTTTCGGCTTTTAGCGGAGGAGTAAAACTATGAGGAGTTCTACTAGTTGCCCTCTTGACACAGGGTCAAGAGCCATCAGCCATATCAGCGTTTTTGCTTTCATAATTTATGATTGCACCCGCTGTTTAGGGCTCGCACCCTAACGGGCGCAGGCGAATTATACCATAATCTAACAAAGGGGCAACCACGAAAGAGACGCCAAACTCCGCACATGGCTCCATGAATCTCCTGCTCGCGGGGGAGCGAAGCGAGAGCAAGGCTCAGTTGAACGGATTCATCTTGACACACATCTCACTTTAGAAGATAATCGTTCTCATGAGGGATCAACTAATCCAGGCTGCTGACAGGTTGACGGGGGCTTTTTGCCTTGTGTCCACGGCGGGGGCGCATGTGCGGCTGCCTCGGGACTCAAGGCACGCGAGAATTCCCGTGTTTGTTGCTCCCACTGAAACTTTTCATTCGGCACTAAGGGGGTTGAAGGAGGTCGCTCTGTCGAAAGCGGGAGGAGAGGCATTAGGACACAGAGCATGGTCACGTGAGGAAAAATTGCTCCTGAAAATGGAGAAGATCCGGGAAAAGTATCAAAAAGCTTGAAGAGATGAGCAACGAACCATCTGTTACTTTTCAGGGAACAGCCCTCGAAGCGCGTAAAGATACGGCTTCGGGTACGCAGGTAGTGACGGCGGCTCAGGTAATGCAAATTCCTCCGGAGACTTCGATGCTTCTGGCAATTGACCAACTTGAGGACAAGGAAGTAAAGCAGGCTATGCTTGATATGCTCAGAAGTGCACACGATAAGGAAATGGAAATTGCAGATAGAAATGAGGCAAGACTCGATAAGCAGAATGAGGCCGCTCTTTCTCAGCAAAATAAAGCTTTGTGGATAGCGGCTGTTCTCTTCCTCTTCGTTTTAATCGCTTTCACAGGTTGCTGCCTGTATGGCGTTCCTGCCGCTTGTTTGTGGGCATTTGGCATCTTTTTTGTGGGATCTGCCGGTTTTTTTGCCCTACGTAGATTCAGGATACAGGATAAATAATTTTTCCGAAGAGCGCGACTTCGAAAAAATTGCGCAATGCGCACATTATCAATGCATGGCACACGGTACATGGTCCAAAACTGCCGACGGCCGTAAGGCAGTTTGGACAAAAGCGCAGCTTTTGCCCGCAGGGCGAACAGCCGTGAGACGGCTGTGAGTCATCGTACATCTTGATACGTGTACCGTGTACCATGTAGGAAATTTGGCGAGCTCCGCGCGCGAAGTTGCGAAGCGCAAGCAAGTCGAATTTTGACAAAACCCCGGCTAATCGGCAGCAACACAGGACCAAAAACGTGCTTGCAAAAGGGGTGCGAGGCTGCTAGGATGCGCGTATGCGGGTGACGCGGAAACAAAACATTCTGCTCCATTTATTGGCCACGCAGGGCGAAGAGGCGACCAAGCTCGGTCTGCAGAAGAGGCTGTTCTTCCTGGCGGAAAAAGAGAAACAGGCCGGGATGGCGGGCTCCTATGATTTTTATCCGCACCACAGAGGCTGCTTTTCTTTCACGGCGGATTACGATTTTGAGAAGCTGCGCGAGGCGTCCTACATCCACAGGAAGAATGGACGCTACGCCCTCAATACGGCCTTGCCCCTGCCGGATTTGCCCTGGGCCGATCGGTGCCGCATTGATCAAATAGCCCGGGAAACCGACGGGGCAACGGATGAAGAGCTGGCTCTGCGCGTGTACAGGGAGCGCCCCTTCTATGCCATCAACAGCAAATGGGCCGCTCAACTTCTCGCCGAAGACGCCGAGGCGCTCCGCCGTATTGAAGAAAACAGACCGAAGTATGCGAAAGAAGGAGCGCTGTTTACAATAGGATACGAGGGACTGAGCATCGAGATTTTTTTTGAGAAGTTGCTGAAAAATGGCGTGACGACTCTCTGCGACGTGCGGAGGGTGCCTTTCAGTCACAAGCAGGGGTTCTCCCGGCACCAGTTGGAAGATCTGTGCTGCGCCATGGGTTTCCTCTACCGGCACCTGCCCGAGCTCGGCATAGCGAGCAATCGTCGGAAAAAACTGGAATCTCAGGAGGATTACGACAGGCTCTTCGACGAATATCTGCAACGCGACCTCCCCGGCATGGAGTCCGTGCTGCAACACCTCGTCCAACGGATGGAAAACGGAGAGCGAATCGCCCTCATGTGCTTTGAAGCCAACCTCCTGCAATGCCACAGGAGACTTCTCGCCGAGCGTCTCCGGCAAATTTCTCGTTTCCACGCGACGGAGCTGACCGATTCCAACCTCCCCACCCCATGCCAACTCCTGTTCGCCTGCTGATCCTTGCCCAGACGGAACCCTGCTTCTCCGAAAAATACACGGAACTGGTGTGCACCGCCGGCATGACGCTCGATGGTCGGTGGATACGTCTTTACCCCCTCCCAAAACGCGTCCTCTCCCTGCCGGACTATCACAAATACAACTTCATCAGTTGCGAAATTTATAAAAAAGAGGCGTCGAATGATAAGCGCCCCGAAAGCTACCACGTCGTCGCTGAAAGTATTGGCAACGTCAAGCCTCTCGGGGATAACCAGAGAGTCAACTGGAGTCTGCGTCGGCGATTTTTCGAAGAGAGAAACATCCCGATCTACACCAGAAAGCGGGATATCATACAAGCTGTTGAGGAAAATAAATTCTCCCTCTGCTTGTTCAAACCGAAGGCCATTCAGCAATTTTACGCAAAGCCTCAAGCTGCTGACTTTTCAAAAAAAGAAAGAGAAATTATCGAGAGTTTTTATGAACAAGGGCACCTCTTTTCCCTTCTCCAAAACAACGTTAATTCTGACGTAACTTTTAAACGGATCCCGCGCAAATTCTATTGCCATTTCACGGACGACGAGGGCGAGACGATGGATCTCATGGTTCTGGATTGGGAGATTTCTTCCCTTTTTCGCAAGGTTCGCCCCGCCTGCTCTTCAGATGAAGAAGCGTGCGCCAAAACTCTTGGAAAATACAATGGCTTTATTGCCTCAAAAGACGTTCATTTCATTCTTGGCACACGCAATAAATTCCACAATATACGGCACGCCGGAGGAATCCGCTCCAACGTCAACCCCTGGTCCATCATAAGCGTGATCCCTTTCCCTCTCCCGGATGATTCCGGACAAATGTTGCTTGAGCTGTAAAACCCGGCGAAAAACAAGGACAAGCACGCCGCCCGGATGCCGCCGCCTACAAACTCCTGCGCATCCTCCGCCAGAAACCCGAACTCATCACCGCTTAATCCCCCCCATTTGAGATGTACCATGGACGATGACTCACAGCCGCCTCACGGCTGTTCGCCCTGCGGGCAAAAGCTGCGCTTTTGTCCAAACTGCCTTACGGCCGTCGGCAGTTTTGTACCGATGTACCATGTAGCAGAGCGGTGGTTACGGCTCCGCTTATCCACAAACCTTTCTAACTAATCATCACGCATGTTGAACCCACCACCTCAGCTAAAGCTTCGCAGCTTCGCGCGCAAGCGCGCAAATCTAATACATGGTCCATGGTACATCGGTACATGGTACATGAAATGGTCCATCGGTACATGGTACATGGGCAAACGCATTTGCGTTTGCCCTGTGGGGTTCAAAAAAGTTGACACAACCAGGCAACTGTTGTATAGTCAGGACCGTGGGGAATCAGCACCCCTTCAATCATTCTAAAACGCCCGTGGGAGAAATACCCGCGGGCGGTTTTTTATGGGAAATCCGCCCACCAATACATGGACCATGTGGGATGTACCATGGACCCTTTCATGTACCATGGACCATGTGAGATGTACCATGGACCATGTACCGTGTACCATGTATTAAGTTTGCGCGCTAGCGCGCGGGGGAGCGAAGCGAAAGCAAGGCGAATTTTTGAAACGATGCGCTTTTGGGAGCGGAAAGGGTTTTGGATGTGCTAAGCCGTCTTGCAGGCTTTGCGACTTGGTACATGTATGGGGTGAGCGGAGTTTCTGCAAAAAACTGCCCACCGGTTAATGGGCGGCAACCCCCGGTGGGCAATATGATAATAAGGATACGTTACTTCCTTAGCGATATTAGAACACCGGATGATGGGAATGTCAAATAAAAGTGGACCCCTTCATGTACCGATGTACTATGGACCGATGGACCATGGACCACGTAGCAGAGCGGTGGATACGGCTCTGCATAGCCGAGAACCTTTCTAACCAGTAACCACGCATGTTTTACCCACCACCTCAGCTAAAGCTTCGCAGCTCCGCGCGCTAGCGCGCTAACTTCATACATGGTCCATGGTACATCGGTACATGGTACATCCCACATGGTCCATCGGTCCATGGTACATGAAAAAGGGTTCATGGCATTTTCCGCGCGGCTAGAATGGAAAGTCCTCGGCGCTGACGGGGTTTTGCGCCGGGGCCTCGCGCCTGACTTCAGCCGGTAGATGGCGCAGCCGGGGGGTGAGCTCCATGGCGCGCTTCGGGCGGACGGGGCAGGCGTACGTGCACGCCCCGCAGCCGATGCAAAGTTCCGGCGTGAGCACGGGGATGAGCAGGCGCTGCAACGTCATGGCGCCGGAAGGGCAGACGCGCGCGCATTTGCCGCAGGCGACGCACTTCGTGCGGTCAATCTGCGCATGCATGCCCTGCGATTCGTCGCCGACCAGGGAAATCGCCTTTTGCGGGCACGTTTCCACGCAGGCGTTGCAGGCGAGGCAGAGCTGCGGATTACAGGAGGGGAATTGACCTTCCTCGGTGGCGAGGGCCTTGGTGGGGCAGTGCTCCGTGCAGGCGCCGCATTCGGTGTAATGCTGCTGCACGATGCAACGCTCGCGGTGGAACTCTGCCAGGGCGATCTGGGTGCGCTGCTTTTCCGCCAGGTCCAGCGGCATGATGGCGCCCTCCGGGCAGACCCTGCCGCAGATGTTGCAATCAAAATTGCAGAAGCCCACGGTGAAATCCAACTGCGGCTTCATCACCCCGCGCAGGCCGTACTGCCAAGAAGCGGGCTGAAGCACCCGAGTGGGGCAGGCGGTGATGCAGAGCCCGCAGGCCGTGCAGGTATCCAGAAAACGCGGGACACTGCCGCTGCCCGGCGGGGACACGGCGGAACCCTGATTCTCCCCCAGTTCCCCGGGCTTGCCGGAACCGCCGCTGCCGGCAGGGCGGCAGCCGGACGCCGCCAGGGCAGAGGCGCCGCACGCCAGCAACCCGAGAAAGGCGCGGCGCGAGGACGAGGAGGGAGCCCCCGCCGTTTTTTCCGGCGCCGCCGGTGCGTTTTGCGGAGCTCTGCGGCGGAAGGGAAGCGTCCACTTCGGCCGCAGACCGTGTTCGCAGGCCGACACGCAATCGTAGCAGTTGATGCAGCGGGTGGAGTCCACCCGGTAGTTTTTCAAATCGATGCACTGCGCTTTGCAGGCGCGCACGCAGTTTGCGCAGCGCACGCAGCCCGCGGGATCCATCCGCAGGCGGAAGAGAGGGGCGCGCGAAAGCAGGGCCAGAAGAGCGCCCACGGGGCAGACCGTGTTGCAATAGAGACGCCCGCGCCACCACGCGAGGGCCAGCGGCACGAGGATCACCCCGGCGACGACGAGGAGAAGCCACCCGTAGCGCCCCCAGGCAGGCTGCGTTTCCACTTCGCCCTCCAGGAGATTCTGCGCGCCCGCCGCGAGGGGATTCACCACGGCGGCCATGAAGCGCGCGGCGATGCTGTACGGATCCAGCCACGCCACAAGGGCTGTGCCGCAGAGGAAAAAGGAGAGAACCACGATGCCGAGTATCGTGTAGCGCAGCCAGGGAAGGGGCTGCGCAAAACGCAGAGCCGCCCCGCTTCTCTTCTTGCCGCGCAGCTTGTCGCAGCCACGGCGCAGGCGGATGACGACATCCTGCAGGATGCCCAACGGGCAGATGAAGGAGCAGTACACGCGCCCGAAAAGCAGAGTGAGCGCCAGGAGACACGCCGCCACCGCCGCCGCACCGGCAACGCCGCGCCACGTGCCGAGCAGAGACGGCACGAGCTGCAGACGCTCCACGAGATGCTCCCAGGCGCCGGGCTCACGGTTGCTCAGGTTGACAAACCCGAACACGAAGAGAGCCATCACGGCGACTGCCACGGTGATGCGAACTGCGCGCCACATGATCTGACTCAGGCGAGAGTGATGCGACGAATCGCCACCCTGGTGAGATCCTTTTCACCCAGCCCCATTTCGGCGGCGAGGTCGATATGGCGCACATCCCCTTCCGCATTCCCGAGCAGCTTGGACGCCGCGGCGTCAATCGCCACGATATCCGTGCCGACAAGCAGAGAGCGGGTGGAAATGAGATCGTTCTCATCCTTGCCCTTGGGACCGTTGCGCAGCATGGGGGCGAAGGCATCCAGCACGTTGAGATCCGGCTTGCGCAGAAGGACGGCATCTGCGATGCACTGATGCAGGTCGTGGCTGTGGAAGAAGCCGCGATCCCATACGAGCCCCATGGCGTTTTTCATGCAGGCGGTCATGCGCGCGCCGCTGTGGTGCTTGAGCACCGGCATGTTGATGAAGACATCCGAATCCAGAATGGCGGCGTGCACCCTGGCTTTCTTGAGATTGCGGGCGGAGGGATTCTCGTGGTCGCGGTACATGCTCTCATCAGCGGCGCTGAGCATCTCGCCCCCGTTCTTCTCCACGGCTTCCTGGATACCGCTGTTGCGGTAGGCGCGCTGCCAGTTGTCGCAGGTGTGGTCAAACACCACCACGCGCGAAGCGCCGGCTTCCTTGCAGAGCCCGACCATGTGCCCTACCAGGGAGGGATGCGTGTTTGCGCTCATCTGCGGCGCTTTGTCCCAGCCGCAATTCGGCTTGATGACGACGCTCTGACCGGGTTTCACAAAAGCGCCGATGCCGCCCAGAGCGGCCAGCGCGGCATCCAGCATCGCCACGCGATCACCGCCGCGCACGGCGACGAGTGCGGGCTTGCCGCCGACGGCGGGAGTCGATTCTTCCGCCACAGCTGCCGGGAAAAGTCCGCTGAGCGTATCCAGCGAGAAGGCTGCGCCCACGCCGAAGCCAAGTTTGATAAAGTCTCTGCGTTTCATGTGCATCCCGACAATATCGTTTTTTTATCCCCGGGTCAAGATAAAAAACGCCCGCAGGATTTCTCCTGCGGGCGTTCCAACTTACTACCTATGAAACACGGACTCCCATTGTGCGGCACGCGGCGCTCTCTCCATCACCGCGCACCGGGATTGATCCGATGCAGGAGAGACACCTGCCGGGGTCCTTTTGTTCAACTTTTTCCCTAATCCGTTGATTCTGTTCCACAAGAATGACGCTGCGTCATTTCGTACACCGCCGGGTCAATCTCATTCAGCCGGGCGGGGTGCAGGTAGCGGCGCGTCTGCGCCACGAGGACGCCGGAGAGAGCGACCAGGCAGATGAGATTCGGCAGGGCCATGAGGCCATTGGTCAGATCCGCAAAATTCCAGACGATAGAACTCTTCGGCGTCACGCAGCCCACGTACACTGCGACCACCCAGATCAGGCGGTAGGGCCGCTTCAGCCGCTCGCCTCCAATGTATTCCAACGCTTTCTCGCCGAAATACGACCAGCCCAGCAGCGTGGAGATCACAAAGGTGAGCAGGCTGACCGTCAACAGCCATGAGCAGCCCGACCCGGCGAAGGCGCGGTACGTCAGCAGACTGCCGTCCCCGGAGGCGATTTTCGGATCCGCCAGCAGGCAGATTGTCAGGGTGAGCCCCGTGAGCGTGCAGGTGACGACTGTGTCCCAGAAGGGACCCGTGGAGGAGACGAGGGCCTGCTGCACGGCGTTCGGGGTGTGCACGGGGGCGGAGACGATGGGGGAGGAACCCATGCCCGCTTCATTCGAGAAGAGACCGCGCCGCACGCCGGTCTGCAGCGCGAGCATGAGTGTGGAGCCCACGATGCCGCCGCCGGCGGCCTGCCCTGTGAAAGCCGAGGTGAAAATCAGTTTGACAGCCGGCAGGATGTATTCCGCATGACTGATGATGAGGATGGAGCAACCGGCAATGTACAGGAGCGCCATGCAGGGCACGCATGCCGTGCAAACGCGCGAAATGCCCTGCAGACCAAAGAGCAGCACTACCCCGACAAAAGCTGCGAGCGCCATCCCCGTGTAATGCACGGGAATTGCGGCGGATCCATCTGCAAGCAGACGCGCCACGGCATTAGCTTGCGTGATATTCCCGATTCCGAAGGCCGCCAGTGCAGTGAATACGGCAAAGACGACGGCGAGCCACTTGCATTTCAACCCGCGCTCCAACGCGTGCATCGGTCCCCCGCTGATTTCACCGTCAGCGTCTCGCACACGGTACACGACGGCGAGGAGGCTCTCCGCATAGCGCGTGGCCATGCCCAGCGCCCCGGTGAGCATGCACCAGAACACGGCCCCCGGACCGCCCATTGCCACGGCTGTCGCAACTCCTACGATGTTTCCCGTTCCCACATTGGCCGCCAGCGAGACCATCAGCGACGGGAAGTGCGATATCGTACCCGTCGCGCCGTCCCTTCCACCGAGGTAGTAGCGCATCGCAAGCCCCAGGTGCCGTTGTGGAAATTTGAGCAGTACCGTGAGATACACGTGTGTGCCCAGCAGCGCAAAGAGCAGCACGTAGCTCCACAGCCAGTCGCTCCCCAGCGCCAGCGCTCTGTCGATGATTTCCACCATGCCGCGCGGCATTGTACAGACTCCCTTCCCGCCTGTCAAGCATGGGAAAAGCCATCTCGGGCCGAACGCATTTCAAATGCGTTCGCCCATGTACCATGGACCGATGTACCATGGACCATGTAGCAGAGCGGTGGCCACGGCTCTGCATAGCCAAGAACCTTTCTAACCAGCAACCGCGTATGTTGAACCCTCCACCTCAGCTAAAGCTTCGCA
>CANQGG010000072.1 GCA_947601655.1 uncultured Akkermansia sp. | reverse complement strand
ACCCAGACGTGGGAGTTCTTGCAGGGGCGCTGCTGGGCGGTTGCCTCGTCGGCATTGCCGGCGCAGCGCAGGCGGGCTGCCTGCAGGGCGTGGTCGCGCACGCGGCCCATCTGGTTGCGCAGGGCAGCGCTCTGTGCAGCAGAGACTGAAGTCAATGTGCTGCCCGCCACGGCCGCCATCACGCGACGCGCCTCGACGGGATTGACAGCAACGAGATTATCCAGCAGAGTAAGAAGCTCTTCCACTTCTTCACTTGCCTGCTCAAGCCCTTTCTCACTGAGCTCATGCCAGAGCAAATTCAAACCGTTCCTGCTGTTGGATGTGGTGGCGTAGAAAGCGAGCGGACTCATCTCTCGATGTCTGGCTTCGATCCAGCTTTCTTTCCCATTCGTCCACATAGTGGGGCTCTCGTAGAGTTGATTGAAGAGGGTACTTCCCTCGACAATAGCTCCGTCCACCCGATCTTCTTTCGGCTGCTCCGCCACACGAGTCTCCACGAAGGAAATCTCCTCCGGCAAGGAACACTCTGCCACTCCGTTTTCCTCAGAGACCTCTTCCAGCAAGGAAACCGGCGCCACCTCGTTTTCCGCAGAGGGTTCCTCATATTTCTCGACTTCCTTGATCGTCTGCCCTGTTAAAACAACCACATGAGTCAGATCTCCCTTCGCATCGACAATCCCTTTCCGGGAACAGTCAATGATAAACTTTGTTCCTTTCTCAATATAGATGGTCTCTTCCGTCGAGAGCATCGTGGCATCGTGCTTATCGCTTCCCCAGAGATTCGGATCGCTCAGGTTGAGCTTGAAGTCTGTCTCGGCTCCGTTGCGGAAGACGATGTCCCCATTCACCTTGATTCCCGCCCCGGCCTTGCTCCCATTCTCATCCGCTGCAATCACGAGCTTGCCGCCCCTTCTGTCGGTCTCTGCAGGATCTCCGCCATTCGTCACCGACCGGTAGGTGGAGCCCGCAGCCAGGGAGACTTGCCCCTTCGGTCCTTCAACCAGGAGATCACAGTTCCCATTCTGAGTACCGAGGAGGTCCTGCTGCCCTTGTACTGTCAACTTACCGGCAAATGAACCACTGAATTCTCCATCGCCTGTAACGGTCACATCCCCTTGCACTTCTTCACCCTTCAAGTCCGGAAGTGTCACAGGAGTGTCTCCGAAATCAACGCTTCCGCAATGCTCACCCATTTGGATGGTCAAATCCTCGCCCAGTTTCACGTTACCGAATTCGATATCTCCATCCAGAATTACGGTGCCATTGCCGGTGAGGGCGCCTCTGCTCCCCTCGTTCACACTCCCGGAGAGAGTGAGCTGGCCATCCACCTCCAGTGTACCCTTTTCGCCGAGAGTTAATTGACCACCGATAATGTTGTCGTCACCGGTGAGGGTCAGTTTGCCGTTTTGCACAGCCACATCCTTAGCGTCCAGGTTGCCCTGCACATCCAGCGTACCGCCTTTTTCCGCACCGCCTACGGTGAGGGTGCCGCCGATGGAGTTGTCCACGCCGTTAATGGTCAGTCCCCCCTCATCCACCGTTAGGTCTCCTTTCGCCTCCAAACCTCCGGACAACGTCAGGTTCTCACTGCCCGTCTTGTGTAGGTCAACATCACCAGTCGTGGTGAGTTTGCCTGTCAATTCTGAGTCGCCAAAGCCGAACTCGTCCTTTTCGTTCTCAAGTTCCACCTTGCCGGATCCTGTGATGGTCAGGTCCCCCTCTCCGGTCAGGTGTCTCAGAGTGCCGCCTTCGGTTGATTCCAATGTCGCCTCGCCTGTAACGATCACCGCATCATTCTTGCTGAGCTCTTCCAGGGTAGGATCATCTTCTCTACCGGACAGGAGACCGATATTCGTCTCGCCCTTGATCGTGAGAACTCCACCGCTTTTCGTCATCGTGTATTCTTCGACTCGCAGACCCCAACCAGAACCCAGTTTAAAATATTTTTTAACATCCTCATCTTCAGAGGCGGAGGTTATTTCTCCATTCGTGAAGTACACTTGGAAACTCACCTTGCCCGGCTCCCGGAGCAATTCCTTCAAGAAGTCGTCGCCCACTAAATTGAGGGAAAGTGTACTGTCTCCCGTAAAACTCACCTTGCCCTTCTCTTCACTCTCCTGGAATTCGATGAGTGCCTTCTTTCCTTCCTGTACGGTAGAATCCTCACCCGTCCAGACGCTACCGCTGCCTACCGTGATGACGTTATCCTCTCCGCCCAGCGTGAGCGTCGTTCCTGCCTTCAGCCCACGGAGAGTGGCGCCCGCTGCAGAAATGCTCAGGTCTTCCTTGATGAGCGAGGCATCGAGTCCACCCAAATCGGCGCCTGCCGGGTTATCGAGCTGAATGCTCACGTGCTTCCCCGCCGTGCTCTTGTAACTGCCTTCCGCCAGGGAAAGACTGCCGCTGTGCACGTTGATGTTTCCGGTGAAGGAAGCCCCCTCTTCCACGGTAAAGCTGCCACCCTTCAAGTTCAGTTCGCACGAAGCAGCTCCTTCACCGATGCTCCCTGCGGAGGCCGTAAAGCTGCCGCCCTCCATGCTGATGGTAAGATCGGCGCCCTTGCCCTTGCCGATAGCGCCGCCCGCCATCGTGAATTGGGAGTCTCCTGTCATGGTGATCTTCGCATGCACCTGGGAATTGTCCCCTTCCGCGCCGGCGATTGTCCCACTTCCCATCGTCAAGCTCGATGTGTCCTCAAGCGTGAGATTCAGGTTGACGGTGGTAGCACCTTCTGCATAACCAATCTTGCCGGTCTGCATTTTCACCGTGCCGCTATGGCAGATGGTCATGTCCATGGTCTCTGTGCCTCGTCCCTCAGCGTATGCAATCGAGGGAGCGAATGTGTCACTTAGAACAGAATTGTCGCTCATGGTGAGATGACCGCCATCGATCGTTATGGTTCCCTCCACCTCATAAGCTTTGCCATTCACTAGGCTGCTATTCAGCAGACCGATATAGCCGCCATGCAGGTTGAGATGGCTTTCTGCTCCGATGACTTTCACGGTCAGTTGACAAGGATCTTCTGGAATGTAGGTGCCATAGTAGTACCCGAAGCTTGCCAAGTCAAGATTAAGGATTCCGCCATCCTGGATCGTCAGCGTTACATTCGTATTGTTGTAACCCATACCCGGCAGAGTATCGGAAGTGTAGCGGTAGGACGTCCACCAACAATCTTCTTCATAGACGGAGAGGTTGACAGTGCCGCCCTTTCCGATTGTGACAGTCAAATCTTCCTGTCCGTTCGTCGTCGAGTGCCATGCGCAGTGTGCTCTATCAGCAGCAATGTTCAAGTTGCCGTTCCGGACATCTATGTTCACGTGCAGACGAACGTCATCATACTCTCCGTCAACGCAGAGTTCTCCAAATACTACCGAGTTGTAGAAATCCGAACTGAGCGATGCTCTGCCGCCATCAATCATCAAGTTGGCTGTGTATTCCTTTTTCGTTGGCGTGTATTCTGTTTTGCTTGTAGGTTTGCCTATAACGCCGAATTTACAGGTTACTTCGCTGCGGTATCCATCACCTTCCAGGTGTGCCCCATCGGCGATACGGATGGTGATATCGCCGCACTGGAAGAAAGATTTATCTGTTGGCAAAGTCAGCAGTCCGTCTTCGCCACTCAGGGTGATTTCCATGTCCTCATCGATGATGTAACCGGCGGAGGCTTCATATTGCTCCCAGGAGCCATCCCAGTCTTCGCCACCTATTTTCACGGTGACGTCGGCGAAGGTGGGCATGGCGGAAATGACAGCCATAACGGCTGCAAACAAAGAAACGGGTAGGTGAAGTTTCATAGTGTTGTCAGATAATTTTTAGTTGGGAGTTAGTCTACGTATTTACAATACGCATCTGCTAATGTATAAATCTTTGATGATGTATATCTTGTAAAAACATGAACAACTGTATTTTTTGCCATTAAAGTAGACGGTTCCTCCTAATAAGACATTGAATATGAAAGATGAAAATTTTCAAATGGAGGCTTGACATACGTATTGTAAAAACGTGTTCCTCAAAACAACGAAGAAGGGTTCCCCTTCGGCAACAGGCACAGGTCTCGAGCAGAGTTGCCCTGATTTACCCTGGGCAAACGGATTAGGAAACCAGATTTATTTCAGGAAAGAAGACAAGAAGTTTATTTGCGCTCCAAATCGTTGCCAAACAATACCTCATCGAATAGCTGAGTATTCCACGTCACTCTCAGTCTCAGCCTCTGGAGTGGCACTCTCACCTCCTCAGGACGTACCTAGCACTGCCTGATGAATACCAGCGCCACCCTCAAAATTCGTGAAAAGTTTTCTGCGCGATTGCCCTTCCTTTTACGCCCTCGATCCTCGTTGAACACCATGCTCAACACCCAATGCTGGCTGTTTTCTACCTCCCTGTGACTTCTTTTGTACTTCACATAACCAGCTGCGCATTTGCATGCCGATTGCTCACTATGTAATAGCGTTGCTCTTGCGTCATCTTTCCGCTCTTTTTATCCCGGCTCTCCTTGCTCATCTTCACCACTGCCGCCAATCCCTCCCAGTTCCGCGCCTCACTCATGTGACTTAACTCGTAGTATACTTCGTGGCTACGCGTTTCTACTCCCTGCGTTGCCCTCTTCTCCCATGTTTTCTGATGCGTTTGCCATGGATAAGTACACGTTTTGCTAGACAAAAGCGGCAAAATATGATTTGATGCCGTGCATATATTTGTATGAAATCTTACGTCATTTTCGAAAAACTGGATGAGGAGACTCTCAACTCCTTCCAAAACTGGCTACGCAACCGCGAGCGCATTCTTTACCGAACGGCCATGACTGAACTTGCCGCCCTCAAAAAGCTGCGTCCCGTCTACGTGCAGCAAAAGACGCGCGAAGAGCAGATGGAATGGATGCGCAAGATGCTCGCGTGGAAACCTGCCGAGCAGATTTCGGATCACTTGCTGCAGGTCTGGCTCGTGCGACAACACACTGCAATGCTCGTCTCCTTCCTCGATACACTTGGCATCAAGCACAATGGGCAAGGTGTGGTGGATGTACTACCGGAGAAATTAGATGAGGAAAAGCTGCGTGTCGGTGTGGACCAGCTTTTTGAAAAATATCCTGCCGGTCTTGTTTCACTCTACTTGCAGATGTTCCAGAATCAAACCGCCGATGGGTGGCCGGAACTGCAGCAGCTTCTAGATACCGATTCCCGCATCACTCTGCACTAAGAGGAAGCGGCTGCACGGTTTTCTGACTGCCCCGCACTGCAGCATGAACCAGGATGAACAATTTATGAGTCAGGCTTTACGCGAGGCGGAGAAAGCTTTGCGTGCCGGGGAGGTTCCGTGTGGTTGCGTAGTGGTGAAGGAAGGGCGCATCATTGCTCGCGGTTGGAATCAGGTCGAGAAACTCAAAGATGCCACAGCCCATGCAGAAATGATCGCCCTTACCGCAGCTGAGGCGGCACTCGGAGATTGGCGATTGGAAGGCTGTACGGTTTATGTGACCAAGGAACCCTGCCCTATGTGCGCCGGTGCACTTGTTCACTGTCGCCCGGAACGGGTGGTCTATGGAATGCCGGATCCCAAGGGCGGAGCTTGCGGGGGATGGATCAATTTACTGGACAGCAACCCTCCTCTCAACCACCGCTGCCCCACGCAAGGTGGTGTTTTGCACGAATTGTGCGCAGAACAATTTTGCTCCTTTTTTCGCGAGGCACGACGAGCGGCAAAGGAACGGCGTGTTGAACGTAGCGGGTTGAATGAAGAAGGCCATGAAGAATCTTCCGCAGATTGAACTCTGTCTGCACATTCCCATGCCAGCGTGGCTGAATGAGGAGATACTCAATTCCTTCCGCCGTTCTCTGGATGCCCTGCTTCCGGTACTTCTTTCTGTGCCGAAGGGCTCCCAACATGTCCTCTCCACCCTCCCGGCCATCGACATTGCCCTCGTGGACGACCGCACGATCGCTGACGTACACGCACGCTTTCTGGAAAGCCCCTGCGCTACGGATGTCATCACCTTCCCTTATGGCGAAATCATCGTGAGTTGCGACACCGCCGAACGATACGCCAGGGAGCAAGGACTAGATCCCACCTGCGAGCTTTTCCGTTACATCGTGCATGGTCTCACCCATCTGCACGGCTATACCGATGCAACGGAGGAAGAACGTACTGTCCTCTTCAATATCCAGGAACCTCTCGTGTGCCGCTTTTTCCCCTTGTAATGCGAGGAAATCAATCTCTCAGCAAAAAGTTCTGAATTATTCACTCACCCGCCTTTTGTGCTGAGCTCGCCGTCCATACGCCCTCTGGAGAACATATCTCACTACCTCTGATCAATAAAAATAACCAGGCTGCATTTGTTCAACGTTCTGGCTGTGGCACAGCTCAGGCATAATCATGCAGATGGCAGATTTCACTAAAGCTGAGGAAATTCTCCCCTCGCTATACGCGCCCACTCTCTGTCCCTCTTCTGTCAAAAGCGTCCTCTCAGACACTTACATACCCCCGTTGACTCCATAACCCCCAAAATGTAGCATCCGGAACGGGATTCGAACCCGTGTTGCCCGCGTGAAAGGCGAGAGTCCTAGGCCTCTAGACGATCCGGACCTTCCATATGAAAAAACCTGCGCAAATGCCGCTTACGACACCGCGCGCGGGAGGAATGTAGCATAGAGCAGGCAACTTGACAAGCACAAATCCGAGAAAATTCCACCAGCAGACGATTTTGAGCAAGAAAACCACCAAAGAGAGTCGCCCGACTCGCAAAGAGACGGGCGACAGTTAAGATAACAATGAAAACGACAAAGAAGGTTATTTTCTCAATCGAGGAACGGAGAGAAAATCAAGCCTCCTGGCTGGGAGTATCCTCTGCGGCAGGGGGCTCCACGGCGGTCGTTTCAGCAGAAACGGCAGCCGGGGCAGATGGTTCCTCCTTCGCCTTAGGAAGGTCGATAATCTCAATGAGCGCCATGGGTGCGCTGTCCGTCTTGCGCTGGCCGAGTTTCACGATGCGCGTGTAACCACCACAGCGCTCAGCAGCGGCCGGGGCAATGGTATCGAAAAGTTTCTTCACGCTTTCGGGTTTGGGCAGAGAAGCCAAAGCTTGGCGACGCGCATGCAACGAACCATTTTTGCCCAGTGTGATCATCTTTTCCACGTACGGACGCAACGCCTTAGCCTTAGCCAAAGTGGTTGTGATTCGCCCATGATCAATGAGACTGCACGCCTGGTTGGCAAGCAATGACTTGCGATGCGAAGCGTCCCTCTGAAGTTTTGGTTTTTTTACTCCGTGTTTCATATTGAATCAACTTCTTCGTTTATTGTTCATTACTCATCGAAGACATCTCCGTCGTCCTCGAATCCGAGGTTCTCAATGTTGTGAGCTATAATATCCTGAAGTTCGTTGGAACGGGCCTTGTCCTCAGCAATTTCGCGCAGACGCGGAGCAGAAGTAGTCGGCGCGATAAGACGCGGGTCGAAAGTCATACCAAGAGAAAGACCATACTGCACAAGCTTCTCCTTGATCTCATTGAGAGACTTTTTACCAAAGTTACGGTATTTGAGCATTTCACTCTCGGTCTTCATGGCCAGTTCACCAACAGTCGTGATATTGGCGTTGTTGAGGCAGTTCGCAGCACGCACCGACAGCTCAATTTCATTCACGCTCATATTAAGCAGTTTGCGCAGCTGAGCAGTATTGGCATCCTGGTCAGCGCCACTTCCCTTGTCGAAGGAAACCTCGCGATCATCGTTCTCCACGAAGACATCCAGATGGTGGCGCAGAATACTCGCGGCATGCAGCATAGCATCATCCGGAGAGATGCGACCATCCGTCCATACATCCAGTACAAGCTTGTCGAACTCAGTCATTTGTCCCACGCGAGCGTTATCCACAGCATACTTGACGCGGGTAACCGGGGAGAAAATAGAATCAATGGGAATAACGCCGATAGGACGATCTTTCTCATTGTTGTCATCAGCAGTATAGAAGCCTCGACCAACATTCACCTCGAAGTCGCAATCGAAAATGGTATTTTGATCCAAGTGGCAGATCACCTGATCCTTGTTGACAACAGAGTAGATATGGTCTTCCTGAATGTCTGCCGCAGTAACAACACCCTGTTTTGTGGCGTGCAGAGAAAGGGTGCGAGGCTCTTTGCCATGGTGAGCAAATTTAATCTTTTTAAGATTGAGAATGATCTCGGTGACATCCTCAATCACGCCCGGCAGAGACGTGAACTCATGCTGCGCACCGGCAATACGAACGCTGGTGATAGCAGCGCCCTCCAGCGAACTGAGCAACACACGACGCAGAGAGTTGCCCAGAGTGTGACCGAAGCCGGTCTCAATCGGTTCTGCAATGAAAGTGGTGTGATTCGCGTCCTCCGGATCCTGGATACGCTGGAGTTTGTTGGGGATTTCGAAGTGGCCGAGTTGAATGACCTCTTTCTCCTTTTGTTGCTGGGTATCAGACATAATATGACATTGGTTGACCGGGTTTCCCCTCATGCGAGTCTGCTTCAGCGGAGGAAATGAAGGACCGACGGTCGATTGGAAAACTCGCGCGGGGTGAAGAATACACGTTAAAACCAATCTTGGCAAGACTTTTTCGAGTTGGGGAACGCATTTTATTCTATTTTTACGCTATATCGGTATAATTTTGCATGTTTGCAGAAAGAAAACTTGACTTGTCGCCCATCAAGGCTGAAGCTGTGATTTTCCATCGGATATTGAAGAAGAGGCCGACGCTCAGTGTCTGTGCCATGAGAATGTAACACACCATAGCATACACCATGAAGATCTTTTCCTATTTCATTGCAGCAGTAGCAGGAACTCTCCTTGCCACGCACACGGCTCAGGCTCTCACCATATCCTGGAACGAGGACAGCGGGAACCGACGGGAGCGCCGAGAAGATTATCGAGAACAACAGCGCCGAGAAGCTCGACGCCGAGAGCGAGAACGCAGGCAGGAACGCTACGACAGACGGCATGACAACCACCGCGATGGCGATAAACTGCGGAGATTCCTACGCAATCGCTGATCTTTTCAGAATTTGAACACACCCTGCACCTGCAGCACAAAGGCTCCGCTGCGCGAAGTCTCGTGCACAGGATTGAAGATGTACTGCAC
>CANQGG010000071.1 GCA_947601655.1 uncultured Akkermansia sp. | reverse complement strand
CGCCATTATTTTAATCCCCTCTCTGTATGATCTCAACTTTTTTCTCCTCTTGTTGCTTTTATTCTTGCAATTCACATTCTGATTGAAAAATCTTTTGTTCGCACGCATCGTCCCTTTTGGGCAAAAAATTGCATTTTTAACCCTTGACTTTTTCGTTTTTCTATGGTACACAGCGCGTGTCTTTCACCCACAAGGGGTCTCGTGGTGTAATGGTAGCACAAGAGATTTTGATTCTCTTTGTCTAGGTTCGAATCCTGGCGAGACTACGGGGAAATATGACTTTTTGCGTCTTGTAGAAGTTGTAAGTGACTGACAGACGCATTTTTTATCTTGGCAAGGTGTTGAGGGGTGTGGTATAGGATGGTTACATTTTTGGTCACATAGCACGGTCACATAAAAAAATCGCGCTAGACCTAGTGAAACCTAGAACCACGACACTTATGAGCTGGATTGAAAAACGCAAAAGTTGCAGATGCTGGATTGCCTGCTGGATGCAGGGAAGCCGCAAGATTAAACGTTCAACCGGGATTCGCATCGAAGCAGGGGCGGCGGGGAGGCATGCGCGGGCTATGGCTGAGCAGACCGCGGCGGCCATGGAGGCGGCAGCGAGTGGGGAGACTCCGGCGCATAAGGCTTGCGAGGCGGTGCGCAAGGTGGCTGAGCTTCACGGCGGGGCGGGGAGGATTCCGACGGTGAGGGAATACTTTGCTGAGTTTCCACGCACGGCGAGCGAGAGCAGCGAAAAGAACCGCGCTCGGTCGTTCAAGGTGTTTTTGGAGTATCTTGGCACGGGGGCAGACAGGCGGATAGACACCATCACTCCGGCGATTTGCCGAGGATTTGTGCAGCATGAGTTGAGGCGAGTTGCCCGGGGCACGGTTGAGTTGCACCGGGGTTATGTTTCAACGGCATTCAAGAGGGCGGTGGAGGTAGATGATTACATGAACAAGAATCCCATGGCGGCGGTGAGTCTGGCGGAGGAGGCGCGCGCCATAATCCCCGAGCGGGGGCAAGACCAGCAGAAGCGGTTGCCGTTTACGCTGGAGGAAGTCCGCTTTATGATTCAGAGCTTCCCGGCTCCGTGGAATGATATGGTGGCGGTGAGTTTTTATCTCGGCGGCTTGCGGCTTTCGGACGTTTGCACTCTTCGATGGGATGCGGTGAACTGGAGGGAGGGATATGTTCGGCTGGTTGAGGTGAAGACGCGCAAGGAGCGTTATCTGCCGATTTTGCCGCAGATGAGGGAGTTGCTGATGCGGAGGCTCACGCAGTCTACGGGCGGCGAGGAATATGTTTTCCCGAGCATGGCTCATTATTACATGGGCAGCTCGAAGACCAGCATCTCAACGCAGTTTACCGCCCTCCTCAGGGCGCACGGGATGATTGGGGGGACGGTGGACGCGGGGAAGGCGAAGGGCAACCGGCACGCGGTGAGTGCAAAGTCTTTTCACTCCATCCGGCACACGGTGGCAACTTACTTGCGCGGCGGGATGACGGGCACGGCACTTTTCTCGCCGGATGCGATTCGTGACACGATAGGGCATGACTCGGAGGAGGTGGAGCGCGGCTACTTCACGGGCACGCTTACGATGCGCATGAACGTGCTTTCCGCGCTTGCGTCTGGCATGGAGGGGGCAAAGCCTGCCATTGATTCGGCGGCGGCGCGCGCGTACCAGAAAGGTGCGTGAGGCGGCGATTTTTCAACGACAATAACATACCAACATGAACAACATACCTAGTACTACCATGAAAACGACACCAAAAGTGAAATCTGATACGGACAGGGCTTGTCTGAGAGAAAGCGCAGCGCGGATTATCCGATACGAGCAACGCTTCTCGACTTTCGCGGCGCAGGCGGGAATGACTCAAGAGCAACTCCGGCGAAAGATTGCCGAAGTGTTAAATGACTTGACCGGCGCGGAAATCGGCGGGCTCGATATGCTTCTTGAAATAGGGAAAAGGAGGCGGATTCTCTGCATTTCTTGCGGCTACTCAGATGCCGAGATTGATAGGGCTATCGACGCCGCGCGCAAGCGGATGGGGAAAGCGCAAGCGGGAATGAGCGCGTGAACGCCCCCACAGAGGGCTTGCGGTGCGCAGGGTGGAAGGGAGATACCCGAACGACGCCGCACGCCCGGCAAGGGGTATTCTGGCGCGTTTTGCGGGGCAATGCTGTGAGGGACGAGAGGAGGGAGATTCAACGATGCCATGCAAGATTGACTTACGAGACACTACAAGCTATCATTTCAACATGAAGAAATCCAAAGGAACGCAGGAAAGCACGGGCGCGGCGGCGAAGGGCACGCCGGGGAAACGGACGGCAACGCGGGCGAAGAAGGCAACGGAGGGCTCCACGGGGACGGAGGCGGGCGCGGCGAAAGCAGACGCCGTGAACGCAGCGA
Organism: uncultured Akkermansia sp.; assembly: GCA_947601655.1. Lineage (GTDB taxonomy): Bacteria > Verrucomicrobiota > Verrucomicrobiia > Verrucomicrobiales > Akkermansiaceae > Akkermansia. The sequence continues at coordinate 6,720 of CANQGG010000071.1, read as the reverse complement.
AGCCGAAGAAGACGGGGAAGACGGCTAATGAGATGCGGAAAGAAACAAATGCGAAAATTGCGGCGAAAGCTGAGCGCATACTGAAAAACAGGTTGAAATCGGCGCCCCTTTATGACAGATTGCACAGCATCTCTCATGTAGAAAGTGTTGAAGAGTGGATAGAAGAGGTAAGAAAATGCTTGAAGTCTGACGCTTTCGACGGCATGCGCGCCGTTTTTTGTTTAGGATTCGTTAAAGGGCGAACACCGGCGTTGAAAGTGGTACAGGGAAGCCCTATACTTGAGAGCATAGCCCGTAAGAGCCCAGTGAAAAATTTAGAGGAGCAATTACAACACCCAGAAAAGTTTGATGCAAGGTGGGAGAGGTATAGCAAGAAAGAAAAAGACGATATACTCAGCGACCTTGTGAAGTGTGTTGAAAAACAGAAGGAGGCAGAAGCTATATACCGGGGGAAGGAAGGAGTTGACATCGACGGCTTATGTGGATACTTAAACAAAAATAGAGCTTGGCTGAAGAAAGACAGGAACCTATTTATCAAAATATATGTAACAAAAAGGAAAGAAACCGACTTTGTCTCCATCCCTTGGTACCCTCCTATAAATGACAAGAAGTACGCTACAATGAATTTTCGTTATAGTAGGAGAGAGCAGAGAATAATCGAAAGTCTTAAAGAATCATTGAGAAAGAACAACATTATGACGATAACCAGTCAGAGCGCATTTATTGTTGATACCGTCATAAAAACAATGAGGCTGATGGTGCAATATCGCACACCGGCAGAATTCTTTTTCAAATTCGCAGACTGGAAATTGGCGGAAACGACGGCGCACGAAACAAGATTCTCAGACGTAGAAGTCAGGGAGCTTGTGAATACTGAGGATATTGAGGAGAGAAGAGACAAACACGAAAAAATGATTGCAAGGAAAGCAGTTTTCTACGAGAATCTTGTTACTGATTTTTGGATGGGAGAGCTGGAACGCTCCGAGCGGCTTGATTTGTCGTAAATCGCGTGATGAGGACTGGATGAGGAAGGGAGAGTGAGCCGGAGAGGATTGAGGCTCGTTGCGGGTGATTTGTCTTCCTTTATCGTGAGAGGGACATAACGAGGGGGCTCTGCCCGTCTCCGTTGAGTGATTTTTTTGCTGTACATTTCAGCACAAAATCATGATTTGTACTGTAATTTTTTGTAAACTTGTCAATAATTGCAGTACAAAATCAGCCTGTTCGGATAAATGTACTGCTATATAATTTATTATCAATATGTTGCGTAAAAATTTGGTGTTGCATTTTCTTTTGTCCGGCTGTACTTTGGACTCATGCAAAAGCAAAAACACACCGAAAACGGCGACCGCTTGCATGCAGTATCACAAATGGCGAAATTATTGAAACAGGCAGAACTTGCCCGAGAGCTTGGTGTAGCGGAAAACACCGTGCGAAGCTGGAAGGACTGCCCTCGCATATTCATCGGTAAATCATCCTCCGGTATAGCGCGGAGGGTACGCTACGACCTCGACGAGGTGAAAGCATGGCTGAAACGAACCCGCAGCGCAAACCTGTAACCCTATCGACCGACGATGAACGCGAACACAATCGATGAAGAACAGGCGCTGAAGCAGTTACTCGGCATCGGCTCCGGCTCGCCCGTGGCTACACCTGAGATGCTGATGAGGATGGCGCAATGGCTCCATGCTACCCTCAAAAGGGAGATTGATGCCCGACCGGTTGGCGGTGGGCAGGAATGGGCGAGGGTATCTGACATAATGAAAATCTATGGCATATCCCGCGCTCAGGCGAACTGCTGGATGGTGCGACTGAGGGAAGAGGGGAAAGTGCGAGTGCAGAATCCAATCTCCGGCGCTCAGGGGGTCGGAGATACATTCTATAATCTCGCCGATATTGCCCGGGCTTACGAAGATAATGCTAAAAAAATCTCACGGAAATGAGCGCAACGGATGCAGAGCCCGTTATTGTCACTGACACACGGGAACAGACGCCGCTTATCTTCACACACCTACAAAGCGAGCGCGCCGCCCTGCAAACCGGGGATTACAGCGTGCGTGGGCTCGAAGAAGTGTTTGCCGTGGAGCGAAAGACCCTCACCGACCTCGCAGGCTCGTTGACGCGGGAGAGGGCGCGATTCTGCCGGGAACTTCACAGGCTTCGCGGTTACTCCTTCGCCCGGTTGTTGGTGATAGGTACAGAGCTGGATTTGGCTAGACTCGTGGCTCTTGGGCACATGAATTTGATGCAAGTGGAACACTCGCTCTTGAGCTTGGAGTACCGTTACAATGTTCCCGTTGTACGAGTTGACACGGCCACGCAGGCGGGGCTCTTGGTGGAAACGTGGGGCTTCGTTGCATGGAGGAACGCCATGGCGCGGATCGGCAGGAAGGTGGCATTTCCGGATTGGGCGGCGGGGGTGTTGGTGCGAGGAGAAAGGAGGGTATCATGAGCAACTTCGGCAGGCCTCTGGACTTCGTTGCAATCCCCCTGAGCATGCGGGCGGAGATATGGACAGCATCCGACGCCAATGTTGGTAAGGCTCTAAAGCTCGCCATGTTTTGCGCCGAACAGGTGAATGGCGGTGTGATTCGAGGCGCGCGCAAATGGACTCCATCCGAGTGGCGAATGCGCACAGGTTTGAGACGACCTGTGACACAAACCGCGCCAAATCTGTTCGCGTTTGATGGGGATGACCTAGTAGTACACATCTACAATCCAGACTATGAAAAGAGCGTATTGTCAAGACGTAAGACGAATTCGAACAACGCGAAAAATAGATGGAACTCCGATGCAATCGCATCTCCTAAACTCAACTCAACTAAACTGAACGGAACTGAAGAAAATTCTGTAGTAGTAGTAGACACGTCGGAAAACCGACGTGGAAATCATCCTGATAGTTTTGACGAGTTGTTTGATTACCTGAAGGAGAAGTACACCGACCTCACGAACAATCAGATTGCCGATTGCGCTCACGATTTCATGAAAGCCGGGGAGGAATCGGGATGGTCGGATTCGACCGGCGCGGAGATTCGAAGCTGGAAGGCAGCGGCGACCGGATTCGTTGATAAGTGGAAACAGCGAATCCGAAGCGGCGGAGGCGGCACGGCGGCGCGGCGTGAGGAGAAGGGCACCGACACCGACTCTATCGATGATTTCTTTACCAACTAGATGATACAGACATGAACGAACGAACAAACACACCGATGAGCGTGGGGGAGCTTCTGGGCGGGCAGAGCAACGGCAGAGCAGACACCCCGCATTCGCCAACAGCAGACATTCCCCATGAGCTAATCGAGGAGATGAGGCACGGAAACCCTCTGGAGGGGAGGGAGACGTGTTACGCAGACCCGGCATCGTGGTTCTGGCGGTGTACGGACTGCGGGAAAATCATTTTGAATTTGAGGGGCCTCTTTGCGAAAGGCGACTTGGAAGAAGAGTTTGGAGACGGACGGCTGGACGGGTATTCGCTCCTGTGTGATTGCCCACGCGCCACACAACAGCGTGAAAAGAAAGCCTCGGATAGGCGGCAGGAAGAAGACAAGCAGCAACGACTTCATTTCACGCAGCTCCTCAAATCCTCAGGTCTTCAGCTTTCGTGGGAGGAAAGGAAGCTTGCGGACTGGCGTAACAAGGATGAGCGCATGTTGGTTTCCTCGTTCGGAGATGCAATCATTTCCGGCACATTCCCGGGGGCATTGGTCATTGCCGGCGACATCGGCGCGGGGAAGAGCAGGCTTGCGTCTTGTCTGGCGGTGGAGCTCGTGCGGCACGAAGTGCGTGTTCAATGGGAGTCCGCAAGCAGCGTGTACAACGAGCTGAACGCCGCAAGGAAGAGTTTTAATCAGACCGTGAATGACGCCGTCGACAAATACGCAAGGCCACGCGTACTGTTCCTCATCGACGTTGGGCTTGAGAGCATCGACGCATGGAGCGTTGCCCGCCTTCACGATATACTCAAATCCCGGTGCGAGTGCGAACGACCAACCGTCATAACAGCGTACTGCCCGCAGGGCACGGATATCAAAGACCGACTTACGCCTACGACGTGGAAGGGGGAAGCCGGGGACGATGCCATGGCAAAGGCAATCATGCGGTTACTCAAGGAGAAGGGAGCGAGGATTTATCTCAAAAAGTCATGACATTGCCAAGGTACTGTGACAAAAAAATCTAAAAGGTGGCTCGCTCGACCCCGATCTAGGGCTATTTTCTCAGCAATTTTTTCAAAATGGTTTCACCTCTCACACACATTAACCCAAACATAACAAAATGAAAAAGAACACAAAAACAACACAAAACGACGTGATTCCTCGCCATTGCACCGCAGCCGAGCTTGCTGAATGGCTTGGAGTCTCAACCCGCAGGATAAAGCAACTACGTGCAGACGGCGCGCTTGTCACGGACGATACACTATCGCCGCCGCGGTATCTTCTCGTTGAGAGCCTCGCTCAATATGCTCTCTACCTGAAGCGGGATGATGCCTTGCAGGAAGCGAAGCGGAGAAATCTCAGAGCTACAGCTGATTATAAAGAGCGAAAAGCTGAACTCATGCTCCTCGAACTACGCAAGCGAAAAGGCGAGTTGCATGAGGCGCGGCACATCCGTATAATAATGACTGATAACATCCTTTCGATGAAGGCTGAATTTCTGGCGTTGCCGAACAGAGTTGCCCCTGAGCTTGCCCTGTGCAAAAGTGCCTCTGAATGCTACGCCGTGCTCAGGAAGGAAATATGCGAAACTTTACACCGCCTTGCCAACCGTAAGTACGACCCGGAGGAATTCGCGAAGATGGTTCGCGAAGAAGGGGGATACGTCATGGACAAATTCGGCGCAATGGACGAAGAAGACGAAGAGGATGATGCGGACGATGAAAAGAACGGGCTTTATAATTGAAGCCCGACCGCATCGATAACCGCACAGGAAACAAGGAACCATGAAAATCAATAAAATCAAGATTTCGACGAAGGGCTCATTCGCGCAGGAACTCAGGAGGCAGCTTGCCTCGTTCCAGACTGACCTCGGGAAGCTCAATCAGCGGCTTCTTTCTGACATCACGGCCCGCGCGCCCGCGCCCATAAGCGCAGCCGTGAGCAAGACGTACGCCGTCGGTAAGCTCGCCGCCGTGAAGCGAACCCACTTCCTCGGCGGAGGAAAACGAGCCCTGACCAAGCGAGGGAACACCATCGTCGTAGCAAACAAGGACGGCGATAACTACAACGTTGAGTTTACCGGCAAAGTCTTTTCGGACTGGCCCACATTCGCAAACAATCGGCAGGTCGTACCGAAGTTTGTGAAGGTGCGCGGCAGCAAGCGGAAGGGCACGAAGACCAAGCGAGTGCGCAAGCCGTACAAAGTCACGCGTGAAGTGATACGAGGCAAACGCGTGGAGCTGACGCCCAAGGGAGACAATCGCATTTTTGTCCTCGGCGAGAAACAGCATCTGCGCCCCCACATCATCACGCCGCAAGTGCAATATCCGAGAGTTATCGGGGCAACCTCCATCCCGCAGGCAATCATGCAGCCGAACACCATCAAAGCATGGAAGCCCGCGGTGGAGGAACTCATTCAAAAGCGACTCGACCATCATCTCGACCAGCTTGCGAAAAAGCACAGGAAGAAATAAGCCCCTCAGCAGCCCCTAGAACGCGCTTGCTATGGCCGTGGCGGTAACTTTACCATCCCGAACGCCATCCCCGCCTCCTCGGGCGCGCTAGACGGCAAATAGAGCAAAGGATGCTTGCCGAATCAGGTTGACAAGGCCGAGCAACGGCGGTACACTGCGAACCGTGGGGGTGGTTCCCCGCATGTTTCATAAATTTAACTGCCCGTGGGAGAAATCTTGCGGGCGGTTTTTTGTATTCAACTTGCCCATCACCGCATCATTCAGAGCGGAGGATTTATCCTTGGCGGTAGAGTATGACACAAAATCTTAAAATGCGCGGCTATGGTTACATAAACGGTATACATGATTTTATAATATGCTGATAATGAGTAATTATAGAAGCTTGCGAGACTACGGAAAAATATGACTTTTGGGTCAATCCAAATTTTTGTGGAAAGAGGGATTTTTGAGAAAGAGGCAGGAGCATTCAAGCAAGACGCGTAGACGGTAGTTTTGAAAGTTTCGGAAGCCGTAAGCCCGACGTTGGATAAGCTTCATCTTGCGATGGAAGCCTTCCGTAATGCCGTTACTCCTTGTGAAGCGCCACATACGGATGATGGGCACAAACCACTGGCTGAGCGTATTGGCAAGGCGGCGCCAAATGAGATGGGCGGTATACCGTAAATCATCGAGCATTTGGGTTAATTCGCTCAGTGGTTTTCGGCACGCCCGCCCGGTGAGCGATTTGAGATTAAGTAAGCCACGGAGACGTTGCGTGAAATCATAAGCCAGCTTGAAAGAGCTATCCGTGCCGAGTAGCTCATCAAGCCTTTCCTTTTGCCAGTTCGTGAGAGTCTCTCTCCTCTTACTCAACAGATGCGCATAGCCTCGCTTCCAGCGTTGCTCGGAGGAGACTGTCTTGATGTAATCATGCAAAGCTTTGTTGATTAATCTGATCACATGAAAGCGATCAGTCACGATCCTCGCACGGGGAAGGAGACGCGTCACCACACTTCGAAATTGAGGAGGGGTGATGTTTTTCAATCGAGTAGGGGGCTTTCGCCCCCTCTCACACCACCGTACGTGCCTTTTATGGCATACGGCGGTTTCCTAACCTT
>CANQGG010000070.1 GCA_947601655.1 uncultured Akkermansia sp. | reverse complement strand
CCCCACAAGCTTTGCTTTGTCCTCTTTCCCTACCCCAAAATATTAATTCCTTCCCGCCTCATAATTATAGTTGACTTAGGCAAACGCATTTGCGTTTGCCCTGACGAGAATTGTTCTTGCGTTTTCCTCCGGTTTATGGTATGCGTATGTAAGGTTTTTCAGGATTTGCCAAGCTCATGTTCAAGTCTCTCCTCAAATTGATCGTCTGGGTCGTCATCCTTGCTTGCGTTTTCGTCGGCTTCTGCTACTACAACACCGGCAAACTCCCCTTCGGACTCGACAAATACCCATTCCTCCGTGAGCTTGCAACGAAGCTCCCGGTCAAGGCCCAAAAGCCGAACTCTCCGCGCGGGACGAATCGCGCCGCACACTCTCCCGCCACTACTCCCTCGAAACTCTCCACCTCGTCGTATACGACATCCGTTTCCCCCACGGAGAAAACGGTGACGCCGTCCACGGCAGCGACATCGACAAAGGCAGGACAGTCAACGACCGTCGCCGATGACGACATTCCGGAGATCATCCCGTGCAGCAATGGCGTCTATTCGCTTTTTGAAGCCGCTCTGGCCGGGGATATGGAGGTGCTCAAAGCTCGCTTGTCCGAAGGAATAGACATCGCCAGGGGCAACGAGCTCGGACAGACTCCCCTGCATCTCGCTTCCATCGGCGACCACATAGAAGCCATGCAAGCTCTGATCAAAGCCGGCGCAAGCGTGCTGAGCAAGGACAAGGCGGGATACACTCCTCTTGACCTGGCGAAGAGTGACGCAGCGCGCAACCTGCTCCGGAAAACGATGGCGCGGCTCGAGCAGGATATGAAGCTCTTTAGCAATATGGCAGGTCTTCAACCGGATGTGCTGCGAGTCGCTCTGCAGAGCGGGACAAATCCCAACATGGCGTCGCGTGATGGAAAATCCACTCTTCTGGGAGAAGCGATCGTGGCAGGCAATGAACCGGCAGTGACGATGCTGCTCCAGGCCGGGGCAAACGCGAATGCGGTTCGCGCGGACGGCAAGACCATGCTGCATGTGGCGGCAGTCCAGGGCACGCCCGGCACCGTGAAAGCGCTGCTTCAGGCCGGAGCGAACCCCATGGCGAAGGGCGGGAATGGAGCGTTCCCGATCCATGATGCCGTGTGGCGCGGGAGAACGGACAATTTGCGGGCGCTGCTGCCGGCTTACAAGAACGTCAACTTCAGCCCGGACGGCGGCAGAAATTCCTTCCCGATCATCATGGCGATTTTGCGCGGCAACAAGGATGCTGTGCAGGCTTTTCTGGAGGCGGGGTTGAATGTGAACGCTCCCATGTTTGCCAAGCAGCCGCCGCTGATAGCGGCCGTGAAGAACGGCCGGGAAGATATCGTGAAGCTGCTTTTGCAGGCCGGGGCGAACAAAGGCGCAAAGGACGCCGACGGCAAAACAGCTGCTGATTATGCAAAAGGTCCCATCCTTAAACTCCTGAAATAACGATGCAACACTGGATTTTACTTCTGGCTTTAGCTCTCCTGCCGCTCTCTGCTCCATCTGCAAAGGCGGCGGATCCCGCCGTGCCCGTACGCACGGATTATTCGAAGATCAACAAGGGTGATCCTGAGAAAAAATACCGAAGCCGCACCTTCAAGGCGTACCTCTCCAACAAGGAGTTTTCGCGTCGCCTGAAGACCTCCGGATATTCCTCCTTCGAAAACCCGACGGGAATATTTTTCCCTGCCGGCTCGAAGGCGGTGATCACCGTGTCCGGCACGCCGGATCCCGAGTTCCCTCTCCAGCTGATCGTCAAAAACTTTGACAAAGGCTTCAAAAATTTCAATGGCACGAAGTATCCGCTGAAGGAGGGAGAAAACAAGATCACCGTCGAGGAGGAGGGGCTCGCCTATTTCGACTACCGCTCTGACAATCCCGATGCCGCTCCTCCGCTTAAGGTGACGATCAAGGGCGGGCAGATCAATGGCGTGTTCACTGCTGATGACGACAAGGAGACATGGAAGCGCCTGCTGAAGGACGCCAGGTGCAACATCCTCGATCTGCTGGGCAACCGGTGCCAGTTGGCGTACGATGTGGAATCGCTGCGCAAGCACTGCCCGGAGGATGGTCCCAAGCTCCTGGCGATGTATGACCGCATCATTGAGCTGGAACAGGACGATGTGCTGGGATGGAAACGCTACGCCTGTCACCCCGGCAATCACATCCATGGTCGGGTGCAGTGGACCGGCTTTATGCACGCCGATGGATTGGGCGCCGCTTACCACAAGAGTACCATGCCCGGCCTCACGAACACCGAGGAACTGCGGAAGAGCGCATGGGGCGTAGCGCACGAATTCGGTCATGTCAACCAGACCCGCCCGGGCATGAATTGGACCGGCACGACAGAAATCACCAATAATATCTGCTCCTCCTGGGTGAATTACAACCTGCGTCCCGAGTGGCTGCGACTTGAGCATGAGGTAGTCGGCAATATCGATGGCAAGCGCATGCGCGGCGGTCGCTTCGATTGTTTCGTGAACAATGCCATAGTACGCCACCGCCTGTGGCTGTATCACGGGGGACCCGACCCGAAGGGGACAAATCCTCCGGGGGCAAAAAACGGAGATGTCTTTGTATCGCTCTGCCCCTTCTGGCAGCTCATGCTCTATGAAACTGTGGCGCGCGGGAACAAGGATTTTTACCCCGCTATTTTCCAGAACGTCCGGGAAACGGATGAGAAAGATCTCACTCGCGGCGAGTTGCGAATCCTCTTCTTCAAACGAGCCTGCGACGCCGCCAAACTTAACCTTTCGGACTACTTCCTGAAGATAGGGCTCGTTTCGCCCATGGATCGCCTCGTGAATGATTACAATCCCGGTCATACTACGGTGACGCTTGAGATGTGCAAAGAGGCGCTTCGCTACGTCAAGCGTTATCCTGAACCGGATTCAAGCGTCATTTACTACGTCACGGTCAACAGCGTAGGCATCTATCGCGATAAGAAAAATATCGAAGTTTCTCCTCAAGCCCCCCATTTCTCTCTGCCCGCCAAAGAGTTGGAGATTCCCGGCGATGCGTGGAAAAATGCTGTCGCCTATGAGGCGTACAAGGACGGGAAGCTGCTGCGCGTGGCCCTCATGGGACTCAATCATGAGGACAACGTTTCTACCACGCTCCCCTGCCCGGAAGGGACGGACTGCGTGAAGGCTGTGCAATGGGATGGAAAGCGGATTGTAATCGCCGGAGCTGACAGAGCGGCGCGTTAAGCGCAGTGCGGATCCGCTGCCCTGCTTCTCCCCGGGGCGAGGCTTATCCTCTCCCCGCATTGGGACAGTCATTCCTACGCAGCTTTTTCGGCAAACGCCACCCTCCCGAAAATCGGGCGTCCTCTCAATAGACGTCTTTCTGGTAGCGTTTCTGGGCCTTCATGGCGGCGAGATAATCCGCAGCCTGCTGCTCGTCCATCCCGCCTTCGCGCGCGATGATGGCAAGCAGGACCTGCTCGACATCCTTCGCCATGCGGTTGGCATCGCCGCACATGTAGACAGCGGCGCCTTTCTCCAGCCACTGCCAGATTTCCGCACCGGCGGCGTCCATCAGGTGCTGCACATAGACTTTATGCGCCTGATCACGACTCCACGCGACGGAATACTTCAGCACGCCGTTTGCAACCAGGGGCTCAAGTTCATCCTCGTAACAACCATCCGTCGCTTTGTACGGATTGCCGAAGAAGAGCCACATGGGACCACTCGCCTTGTCCGCGATTCTCTGCTGCCAGAACGCGCGGAAAGGCGCAATCCCGGTGCCCGGTCCCACCATGATAATCGGCGTGGCGCCGTCCTCCGGCAGACGGAAGTTTTTGTTGCTGTGCACAAATACGCGCACCTTGTCACCCGGCTTGATGCGATCTGCCAGGAAGGTAGAGCACACGCCTTTGCGAGGGCGACCCAGGCTCTCGTAGCGTACGGCCCCCACGCAGAGGCTCACCTGCCCCGGCACAGCGGCAGGACTGGAGGCGATAGAGTAGAGCCGCGGGGTGAGCTTCGGCAGGATGGCCACAAAATCTGCTGCACTCGCGAAGCGGGCCGCGGTTTCAGGATCGCTCGCCACATCCAGCCAGTCGCGTCCCCAGCAGTAGTCCTTCAACGCTTCCTTATCCTCCAGCAGGGCGGTGAGTTTTGCACTCTGCGCCACGGCGTTCCATTTGCTGAGCGCGCTCTTCTTCAGCGATGTGATATCGTAAACGCCGGTGAGAGCCTCACGCAGAGAATCCTGCGAGCCGTCGGGGAGAGTAACGGTCTCCTCTGCCTTCAATCCCAATGCAGCGATGAGGGCATCCACAAGCTGCTCATCATTGCGCGGGAGTACGCCCAACGCATCTCCGGTAACATATTCGAGCCCGGAGCCTTCGAGGGAGAAATCGACGTGGACCGTCTCCTTGGCGCTGCCTTGCTTCGTGATGTGCCGCACGGCACGTACCGTAGCGGGAAAGGGATTTTTCATGCTATAAGGTTCCATAATCAAAAAAACCGGTGTGTACTACAGGAACTCTACCCGTTGGGAAGGAGATTGTCAAGCAATCACAATCCGCCCGGCACGGCAAACGTCCCGAAAGAAGGCACCCGGCGAGGGCGGGATGGAGACTGCCCCGCAAATGGACGCTTGCAATTTGGCTCAAAGTCGCTACAATGCAAGCCATGCCGGTACCGCAGAACACCATTGCCCTCATCTTTGATTTTGACAAGACACTCAGCCCGCACAACATGCAGGAGGACACCATCTTCCCCGAGTTCGGCATCGATGCGGAAAAGTTCTGGTGCAAGTGCAACAATCGCAGTGTGGAAGAGGGATGGGACGGCGAGTTGAGCTATCTCAAAGAGTTGTTGGATGTGCTGCGCATCGATGGCGTGAGCAACGATCGCCTGCGCTCACTCGGCGAAAAACTTACCTTCTATCGCGGCATCCCCGAGTTTTTCCGCGAGTTCCCGAATCGTTCTCTGACGGAGGAACACCGCTCTGCCGGCATACGCATTGAATTCTACATCGTTTCCAGCGGTTTGAAGGCCATCATTGACGGTTCCACCATCCGCCCGTACATGCGCGAGGTATTCGGATGCGAGTTCAGCGAGAGCGATGGACGTATTGATTTTCCCAAGCGCGTGCTCTCCCATACGACGAAAACTCAATTCCTCTTCCGCATCAACAAAGGGATGCTCAAGTACACCGAGGATGTGAACGATCACATGGATGCCCAGCTGCGCCCTATCCCTTTCCACAATATGATCTATGTGGGCGATGGTCCCACGGATGTGCCCTGCTTTACCGTGATGCGCCACCAGGGAGGATTCAGCATTGCCGTGTACGACCCCGACGATGTTACGCGTCAGAGTTTCCGCAAAGGCTACAGCCTCAAATCTGACCAGCAACGCGTGGATTTTTTTGCTCCGGCCGATTATCGCCACGGCAGTCACCTGAGCAACATCCTGGAAGAGACCGTGCACAAGATCGCCGATAAAATCGTGCACGACCAGCGAAGCGACTCCACGGATCACCGCTCTTACTGACGCTGCGCAGGCGGCGGAAAAATCCGGAGGAGTGGGTTTTCGGGAGACGAGAGTTGTTCCATACGAACACCGGATGGGACGGGCACGGACGGTTCGCCGCGCCGGATGACGGAAGGCAGTTGGATAATGCGCCCCGCCCCGATTGCACGCAGCAGACGCGGATCTACAATGGGGTCGCGATGGTTGCGCCCAAGAATCAGGATGTCCGCTCGTTGTTCGGCAGGCGGCAGACTTTCCAGCGTGCTCTGCGCGGCATCCCCCGCGTAGAGAATACGCGAGCCGTCTGTCCGTTCCCAGAGGATGACGGGATGCCTGTTTTCCGCAGATCTGAGCGGAAGGCTCTCTGCTGCCGGGTAGATAGTGAAAACTCCGGCGCGAGTCTTGAACCGCCTTGGGGAGGTCAGCTCGTCGGCGGCGCAAAGCTGAGCGTTCGGCCAGCTGCGGGTGTAGATTCCGGCAGCCGGAGTGTTTTCCCCGACACCATAGATCCATGCCGGAGAAAATCCCGCATGGAAAGCCGCAGGCCAGGCCGTGTATCGGGCATCCCCCTCCCGCGTCACGTCGCCCACCATCACCCCCGGATTGCCGAGCAGGGAGATGCTCTTCCCGTACGGCAGGCCTAGCACCAGCCCCTCACCCGGTTCTGCGGGGCGCCGGGCGCTCAGGTAAGTTCCCGGGAGTTCGCTGAAAAACGAAACCACGCTGATGAGCAGACCTGCCCCACGCATGGCGAGTACGCCAAGAGCCGCCCCGAGTACAGGGACGCCACCCAGGACGAGCCACAACAGACCGAGCGCCATCACTACCGGCAAAATGGGCACGAGTGCGAGATTCGTGAGATAGCTGCAGGGGTTGACTGTATGAAAGAGGCTCATCGTGAGCGGCAGTGAGACCAGCCACGCACAGAGAGACACAATCACGGCCCCACGCAGAGCCAGTTCGGCGGTCATTTGCATGCGCTCCCACCTATTGCGCAAACGAACCGGCAGGTAGTCATCCGGTCCGAACCACGTCTTACGCCCCATCCCATAGCGCACTCCCAGGCAGATGGCGGCGTACACCGCAAAGGATAGCTGAAACCCCGCCTGGTAAATCTGCCATGGCTGCACGACGAGGACAATGAGCGCTGCGCAACACCACGTGTTGGCCAGATTCGTCCGGCGGTGCAAGATAAGCGCGCCGAGCAGAGCTAACAGCATGGTGTAGGCTCGCAGAGCCGGCACTGCCATGCCGGTGAGAAAGACATAGACGCCCGTTGCAGCCAGGATGATGACGCGGCAGACGCGTGGATGGACGCGTCCCGCGCGCAAAAGCAATCCTACCAACCACGCCACGATTCCGACGTGCAGCCCGCTTACGGCGAACACATGCAGGCAGCCACTCCGGAGGAAAAGCTCCATCGTCTCCGGCGCAGCTTCGCTCTTTTCCCCGAGTACGAGAGCACAGAGCGTCTGCCGCCTCACATCATCCTCGGTGCCCGGCGGCATGATACGGCTCAGCAGTTTTTCCCGGCACAGCGTCGCGAGGCGACGAAGCTGCCCAATACCGAATGAAGTCCCTGTTTTTTCGACACGAAAAGCCGTGTAGGCGCCGCTAACGCCCTGCCCCCGCATGCGTTTGCTTGCAGAATACATCCCTTCCACGGGAGGCTCAGGGAGAGTCACCGGAGAAGCCATCACCCGCACTTCGTCGCCCGGATTCCATTCTCCCTCGCCGCGGATTTCTGCGCGAATGCCCAGCCACCCCGTTTCCAGCACAAAATAACGCGGAGTGGAGCTCACGATAACGCCTTGCAGGCAGATGGCGCCTCCCCCTGAGTCGGCAAGCGTTCTCTGCAGATTCCGCTCGCGGCAGTCCTGCGTCAGCCACACCAGAGCTCCGCACAGGACACTGCACAAAAAGACGCGCGGCGCACGCAAAAGACAGGCAACGACGAGTCCGGCAGCCGCGCACGCCCACCCCGTCTGCCCACCGAGGAGCGTTCCTGCCACCACCAGAAGCGGAAGCGACAACGGCACGCGCACCACAAACCCGCGTGCCGCGCGCAGTATCGAAATTTTCGGCGAAAGCTTCTCCCCGCTTATTTCTCCGCTCTCCTGCATGCAGCCAGCATAACAGTCGTTCCCTCCCTGTTCAAGTGCAGAATCCGCCGCGGGATTTCCGTCTCGCCGCCTGCAATCCTTTCGTCCACCCGACCGCCGGCTCCGGAGACGAGCGAAAAGAGGAAGAAAATTGCCTCTGCCCGGGAGAAATCACTCCTGATTTATCCACTCAAGGACGAGGGCGTCTCCCGCGGGGACGCGGACGGGCAGGCCGACGGCATCCAACTGCTCAGGGGTAGCGGGAATGGGGGGAGAAGCGGGGTTGAGCAGGTCGGTGAAGAGAAAATTCGGGGCTGTCTTGCGCGCCCATTCGCAGGCATTGCGTGGGATATGAACGGTCGTATCGGCAGCCTGCACGGGAGAGAAGTTGCAAACGATCAGCAAGGTGCGGCGAGCCTGCGCATTGTGGCGCAGGAAAGCGTAAAGCCGATGTCCGGACGTGGTCTCCGCCCCATCGCTCCCGTAGTTCGGGGTGGCGTGATTTGACCAGTTCAGACCGTAAAATGTGCCGGCAGCGAGAGCGGGGTGCTGCAGCAAACGCAGAAGATCAGCACAATACGCACGATATTCCTTCTCTCCTGCATTCAGCTCAGAACCATCGTACTTTCCATCACATGTCCAGCGTTGCAGACGGGGAAGAGAGGTGTAATCAAAAATGCTGGTGCGCCCGTTGTCCCCACCGAAGCCGCCGGGACCTTCCGCCCGCTCCAACGTCTCCTGCCCGTTGTAGAAGAGCGCCGGACCACAGGAGGTCGTGTATTGCGCAACCATCACAGCGCGTGCCACGCTCGCCCCGCAGCCTCCCCAGAAGAGCGGAGAAGCAAGACGCGGCTCATCGTGGTTTTCCACGAAGCGGACGCCGCCGGTGAAAAGTGGATTTTCCGGACGATGAAAGGCGTCCAGGTCGTTTGCCCAGGCTCCGCCTTCGTACAGATCACGCAGCGCGCGATAGGCAGGAGCATCGTACACTCCATTGAAGCCGGCGTTCAACAAATCCTGCAACGGATTGCCGGGCGTGAGCTTCATGGGATCGTCGTACGCCTCTGCCATGAAGAAGACAGCCTCATCCCGCAGCCGCGCCCGGGCAATTTCCCAACGCCAGAATGGCAGGGGAATCATGTGCGCCATATCACAGCGGAAACCACCGGCGCCCAGCTCCTGCCACCAGGACAACACGTGGTCGAGGATGCGCCAGGTGCGCGGCACGGCATCGATATCCGAGAGGACACCTGGAAGAGATTCCGCCTCGGCTGCGCCATGCCGATAGTCGC
Source organism: uncultured Akkermansia sp. (assembly GCA_947601655.1). Classification (GTDB taxonomy): domain Bacteria; phylum Verrucomicrobiota; class Verrucomicrobiia; order Verrucomicrobiales; family Akkermansiaceae; genus Akkermansia. The sequence continues at coordinate 787 of CANQGG010000070.1, read as the reverse complement.
AACCGTAGTTGAGCTTCACGGTTTCATACCAGTCAAATACAGAGGGGCGCCAGGTAGCGGCGTTGTTGCCGGTGACGCGTCCGCAACCGCGCTCGGCTTCGAACTCCCCCTGCGGCAGCATGACACGTCGATCGCCATCCGGTGGCGGATCAAGATAATAGAAGGCATTGTCGCGCGCGAAAAAAACATCCTTTCGATCCCACATGCCGGGCTCGAGTTCGGAGTGCCCCGGCGAGGCATAACAGCGCGACACATGATTGGGCACAAAATCCAGCACCGGAACCATGCCGAAGCGGCGTACCCGCTCCAACAGCGCGCGAAATTCCTCCATGCGTTGCTGAGGCTTCTCCGCCAGATCAGGATCCACATCAAAATAATCAACCACCGCATAGGGACTGCCCGCAATGCCCTTCACCACACATGCCGGATGCGCCGGAAGTCCGGGATGCGCCGTCTGCGTGGCATGTCGCAGAACGCCGGTAAGCCACAGGTGCGTGATTCCCATCTGCGCCAACTGCTCCAGCGCAGCATCATTCACCCCGGCAAAAGTGCCGCAACCATTCTGCGCACGCGTGCCATTGGGAATTCCTCCCCGCCTGAAATTGGAAAAATGTCGGACAAAAAGTTGATAGATCACCGCGCGCATCGGAGTCGCCATTTTACCATACGCCACTTCATTCGGAAAGACAAATTCGAACGCCGAAGGGAATAAGGGTCTCCGGCAAATTCGCTGAGACAGATACTGAAGGGATGAGATAAAAAATCGGCACCTCAGCCTTGCATTCTC
>CANQGG010000069.1 GCA_947601655.1 uncultured Akkermansia sp. | reverse complement strand
GCCACTATTTTAATCCCCTCTCTGTATGATCTCAACTTTTTTCTCCTCTTGTTGCTTTTATTCTTGCAATTCACAAATCGGGCTTCTTTTCTCAGCGGTTTGCCGGGTTCACCCGGTTTGTGCTTGATGGAAGGGCTCCTCCATGGTAGGATGTGCGTCGTGAAGGTTATCGTCGTAACAGGAGGCATCGCATCCGGAAAGAGCACCGTCGTGCAAATGCTCCGGGAGATGTGCGGAGAAGGGCTGGCTGTGTTTGACAGCGATACGGCAGTTTCAGAGCTCTACAACGGCGGGAAAGTATCGCGTGACCTCGTGTCCATCTTCGGACCTGATGTGCTGAATGAACAGGGAGGCGTCAACCGCGATTTTCTGCGGAAAGTCGTTCGTAATGATCCCCAGGGACGCCTCCGCCTGGAAGAAGTGGTGCATCCGGTGCTGGCGCAGTCGTGCATCCAGGCGCAGGCGGAAGCGCGTAAGAGTGGGGAAATTCACACTTTTCTTGCCGACATACCTCTGTATTTTGAGAGCAAGGTGGCTCATGTGGAGGCGGACAGAGTATGCACAGTGGCGTTGAGCAGGGAAGGGCAGATTAAGCGACTGATGGAGCGTGATGCGTGCAGCCGTGAAATGGCGGAAGCCATGCTGGCGGCTCAGGCCCCGACTCAGGAAAAGATCGATGGAGCCGACTACGTCTTCTGGAACGAAGGAGATGAGGAACTTCTGCGGGCTCAGGTGCAGATGTTTTACCGCGCGGAGATTGAGCGCGAAGCAAAAACTCACCGCGCGCAGGCGATCGTTGTGGATATGAATGAACTTCGGCGTGTCGAATTCTTTGATCTGCAACAGAAAGCGGAAAATCTCTCCACCCGCGGTCTCAGTAGCGACATGAATCGCCGCCAACTCATTGCGGCTCTTGTGCGCACATACCTCTTTGAGGGAAGTCGGGTGCAGGTTACGGGGGTGATCGACACGAACCGCTACCCCAATCAATTTGTGCTGAGGGATGCGGAGAATAATTTTCGTCCGGGTGAAGACGACATTCTGTTCCCGGGTGAACTCATGAGGCGTTACGATCTGCGGGTAGGCAACGAAGTCCGCGTGCAACTGCGACCATCGCCCCGGCGCGAGCAGCCGCTGATGGCCGGCGAGGTTCTGCTCATTGAGGGAGTGCCTGCGGATGAATATGTGCAGAAAAAGGATTTCGAACAACTCACGGCGTTGATTCCCACGCGTCGTCTCATTCTGGAGAATGTGGATATCAAATCGCCGGCCATGAGGGTGCTGGACCTGGTGGCTCCGCTTGGAATGGGACAGCGGGCGCTGGTGGTTGCTCCGCCGCGTGGCGGCAAGACGATTTTGCTCAAGACGATAGCGAGATCGATTCGTGCGAATTACCCGGATATCAACCTCTTGGTTCTGCTGCTGGATGAGCGTCCGGAAGAAGTGACGGATTTTGAGGAAACGGTGGATGTGCCCGTGTATGCCTCCACCTTCGATGAAAATTCACGACGCCACGAGCAGCTGAGCGAGCTGGTGCTGGAACGAGCCAGGCGGCTGGTGGAGCAGGGGAAGGATGTGGTGATTCTCCTGGATTCGCTCACGCGTCTGGCTCGCGGTCACAACGCGCATGCCACCGGTGGGCGCACCATGTCCGGCGGGCTCGATTCGCATGCTCTGGAGAAACCGCGCAAATTCTTCGGCGCCGCGCGCAATGTGGAGGAGGGAGGCAGCCTCACCATCGTTGCGACCTGCCTCGTCGATACGGAATCGCGCATGGATGAGATCATCTTCGAAGAGTTCAAGGGCACAGGCAACATGGAAGTGCGCCTGGATCGCGAACTTGCCGAACGCCGCATCTACCCCGCAATCTCTATTTCGCAGAGCGGCACGCGTAACGACGACCGCCTGTATCACCCGGATGAGATGTCCCGCGTTCTGCAGCTTCGGCGTCAGTTGTCGACGCATCCAGGTTGGGAAGCTTTGCAGCATCTGCTGGTCAACATCCAGAAGACGCAGAACAATGCCGAGCTGCTCCTGCGCGGTCTTGTGATCTGACGCGGGAAGGGGGCGGAGGAAAGGTCCCGGCGACGGGCATCAGGAAATCAATACCTCGCGGGCGCGTGTTGCCCCCTGAGGCGCGGAGATGACGCCGCGTTCCTCCATCATGTCCATGATCTTTGCGGCGCGTCCGTAACCGATACTGAAACGCCGCTGCAAAAGCGAGGTGCTGGCCTTGCGTTCAGCAATTACCAGGCTCACGCAACGATTGTAGAGTTCTTCGTCTGAATCCGCCCCGCCCCCACTGCGTGTCGGGGCGCCTCCTCCGTTGCTCGTTTCGACAGGTTCGCTGAGTGCGGCCGCTGCGCTCTGCACAAAGTTCTGCTCCGCATGCGCCGCACAGAATTTGATGATGGAAGCGATCTCGGCATCCGATACGAAAGCGCCCTGCGCGCGCGTCATCTTGCTCGGCCCGCCTGGGGGCAGGAAGAGCAAATCCCCACGTCCCAGCAGGTTTTCCGCCCCGACTTCATCGAGGATAACCCGGCTGTCGATCGCGCTGGACACTTTCAGTGCAATGCGACTGGGCAGGTTCGTCTTGATAATGCCGGTGACAACTTGCGCGCGCGGCGATTGCGTTGCCACGATAAGGTGGATTCCGGCAGCACGCGCCTTCTGGGTAAGGCGTCCGATGTAGTTTTCCAGATCCTCCTTCACCTGCATCATGAGGTCAGCAAGCTCATCCACCACAATGACAATGTAGGGCAGGTGCGCCGGGACGCTGCCGTCTTCGTGGAAATCCAATTCCTGTTGCTCCTCCTCGTCCTCATCCGGGATATCGCAGCCGCGGGAACTCTCGACATCGCGCACGATGGCATCCACCGCGTCATTTTCGCGCGCATCCGGACGCTCGTAGGACTCATCTTCCTTATTCTGAAGAGCTTCCCGTTCTTCAGGCGTCAGGTTGTTGAAATCCTCCAGGTTGCGAACGCCCGCCTTGCTGAAGAGCCTGTAACGATGCTCCATCTCATTGACCGCCCAGCGCAATGCGCCTATCACACGGTTTGGATTTGTCACTACCGGCACGGCGAGATGGGGCAGGGCTTTGTAGGGCTGCATCTCTACCACCTTGGGGTCCACGAGAATGAGCTTGAGTTCATCCGGGCGAAACTTGTAGAGGAAAGAAATGAGCATGCTGTTGATGCACACGGACTTGCCTGACCCCGTTGAACCGCCCACCAGAACATGCGGCATAGCCGCCAGATCCCCGATCACCGGGTGGCCGTACACATCCTTGCCCAGGGCTACGGGAATTCGCAGTTTCGAATTGTGGAACTCCGGGGATTGCAGGAGCTCGCGCAGGAAGACAGGCTCCTTCACGCTGTTTTCCAGCTCCACACCCACTGTGGATTTTCCCGGAATGGGAGCGAGTATGTTCACCGAGGTGCTGCGCGTGGCGGCCATGATATCGTTCTTTTTGGTCGCCACAGCTTTGACCGACTGCCCCCTCGGCACGGTAAACTCATAGCGCGTCACGCTCGGACCGCGGGTGATGTCCCCCGGCTCCACACCGATGCGGAAAGACTCCAGGGTGTCCGCAATTGTAGCCTGCATGTGTTGCATTTCTCCCTGCGCCTGCAGACGCACACTCTCCGGCACGGGTTCGTACCTCAATAACTCGTACGACGGCAATGGATAATCCTCTTTCGGCACCTTCGCTGCGCGCTTAACTTCCCGCCGCGGTCGCGGGGGAGCGGGGCGCGATACCGGCGCCGGAGACTTCCTCTCCTCCTTCATCCCAAAATGCCCTTCGATCGCCCGTTGGGTATGGGCGTTGATCCGTATTCCGGTCTCTTCCTCATCCCTGTCGGACAAACTCTCTCGTTCTATCTCGTCCTCAATCGGTTCCATCAAATCAAGAAGATTACTTCCCGGCTTTCGCGGCGATGAGGCACGGCGAGGGGAAGCGCTTGACACGCGTGTTCTCTCCCGGGGTGAATTTTCTTCTTCCTTCTCCTCATCATCCAGCGGCAACTCTTCAGATACAGACGGTACGAGATCCGGCGAAGCCTTCTCTGCTCTTTCGGAAGGACTCTCCTGAGAAGCGGCGGGGAAAGAAAAAGACGCGCCGCGCGGCTCCGCTGCCTGACGCCATGAATGCGCCCCTTCTTCCTTCTGCATCTTCCGGATGCGGCGATGTTCGCGCCAGCGCTTCCATACGCTTGCAACATCTTCCTTCTCTGTATGATAAAGCAGTTTTGGCGTTATGCGAGCGTAGTAGATCAAAGCGATGCCGTGGAGCAGCAGAAGAAAGACGAGCGCCCCCGTGCGACCAACCAGAGCTTCCGCGCAGCATGTCCCATCCAGATACCCCAATTTTCCACCGGGTGTGGTGAGATGCAGTCTTTCCGCCCAATCCAGCAGAATCCATGGCTGCACCGACAAGGCAGCACAAGAACTCAGCAGCATCACGATCCAGCTGATCCACTGTCCAAGACGCTTGCTCTCAGGCCACAGCAGCATTCCCCAAGCCGGCGCCTGTATGAGCACAGCTCCGTACACCGCCGCCGCTCCGAGCAGCCAGTAGAATACGCCGGCAATGTACAGCCCGACCACACCGAGCCAATTCGTGCACGGGCGTGCCGAGGCTTCCTCATGATCCACGGGATTCAGCAGACTCCACCCCATCTCCTCGGCGCGATAACTGAGCAGGCATAACAGCAGCAGCACACTCACGACTACCACACACAGTCCGATGATTCGGCAACGGCGCAATGCACCCTGCAGGGAGCCTCCGGTGAAGCCCTCTGAATCCAAGCCTGTCATCCGATTCATCATCTCAGCGCAACTTCAATGCGACGCATAAAAGGCGAATTCTGCGCTCCGAGAGCGCCAATTCCAAGCAATTTATTGAGCGAGAAGAGATTGTGCGTGCTCCACAATGTTGGACACATTCATTCCAAGATCGTGCAGCACCTGCGCGCCGGGAGCGGAGAAGCCGAAATCATCAATGCCGATGATATCTCCCTGCGAACCGATGTACCGGTACCAGAGGTCGCTTTTGCCGGCTTCGACAACCAAGCGGCGTTCGCAGGATTTCGGAAGCACATCTTCCTGATATTCAGCAGGCTGACGGTTAAACCGCCAGAGAGAAGGCATCGAGACGACACGCACGCCTGAACCAAGGGTTCTGGCTGCTTCCAGGGCGAGGATCACCTCCGATCCCGTGGCGATGATGATGAGCTCCAGCGGTGTGGATTCACGGAGGGCAACATAGCCCCCGTGGAGAGTTCCCTCTCGTCTCTGCTGCGCGCTCAATTCGGGAGCTGCCTGCGTGAGCGTGGGAACATTCTGCCGGGTGAGGATGAGAGCCGTGGGGCCATCCCTCCGTTCCATGGCGCACATCCATGCTCCCGCAGTCTCTTCTGCGTCGGCGGGTCTCACCACGTCGAGGTTGGGAATCACGCGCAGCCCGCTCACTGTCTCCACCGGCTGGTGGGTGGGTCCATCCTCACCCACCGCCACGGAATCGTGCGTCAGCACGTAGGTAACCGGCAGATGCGCCAGTGCCGCCACACGGATGGCCGCACGCATATAGTCTACAAACACGCAGAATGTTCCGGCGGAGACCCGGAAGAGACCGTCATACGCTATGCCATTGCAGATGGCGGCCATAGCGTGTTCGCGGATGCCGAACCAGAAGTTGCGTCCGGCGTAATTCTCTGCGGAAAAGTCTCCTGCGCCCTTCAGGTAATTTTTGTTGGAGGAAAAGAGATCTGCGCTTGTGGAAAGAAGCGCGGGGTAATGCGCACCCAGGGCATTCTGCACCGTGGAGGCTGAGGTGCGTGTGGCCTGCACCTCGTCGCCCAGGCTCTCCGGGATAACCCTCTGCGCCTCTTCGGGGTTGAGACCCTCCGTTGCCAGAGCGGTCCCGGCATCCAGCTGCGCTGCGAGAGCTGGGCATGCTTTGCGCCATGCCTCGTACTGCGCGTTCCATTCCTCGTATTCTTTCTCGCGCTGGGCTTTCAGCTCCGCCATGTATTCGCGCACCTCCCGGGAAACGTAGTAGCGTTCCCCGGCTGGCAGACCCCAGTTTGCATGCGCCTGTTCCCACATTTTGGCGCCTCCCTCGCCGTGTCCCTTTGTGGTTCCCTCAAAGCCCGGCACGCCCCTGGCAATCGTCGTATGGGCAATGATGAGCTTCGGGCGTCCGTTCTTTTCCAGGCGAGCTACGCGCAGAGCCTTCTCCACCGCTTGCAGGTCATGCCCGTCGATATTGACGGCATCCCAGCCCTGGGCGGAAAAACAGGCAGCAATATCGTCCACCTGCGTGCGCTCAAGCGGCGCATCCAGGGTGATGCCGTTCGCATCGTAAATGAGGACGAGGTTGTCCAGTTTCAAGGCGCCGGCAATGGCAGCCGCCTCGCGCGAGACGCCCTCCTGGATGCAGCCGTCGCCGGCGAGGCAATAAATCGTCTGGTCAAAAATTTCAAATTCTTCCGTGTTGTAACAGGCCGCGGCATGTTTGGCCGAGATGGCAAACCCCACCGCATTGGCAATTCCCTGCCCGAGCGGACCCGTCGTGCACTCCACCCCGGGGCAGCAGCAAAACTCCGGATGCCCCGGCGTGCGAGACCCCTTCGTACGGAAGGCACGCAGATCGTCCATGCTCACGTCAAACCCGCTCAAATGCAGCCACGCGTAGAGAAACATCGAGCCGTGCCCGCCGGAGAGCACAAAGCGATCACGGTTCAGCCACCGCGGCTGCGAGGGGTTGATTCGCAAGATCTTGCCGTACAGCACAGCTCCTATCTCCGCGCACCCGAGCGGCAAACCCATATGGCCGGATGACTTGTCAAAAATCGCATCAATTGCGAGGCCTCTGGCCTCCTGAGCCGCTCGTTGTAAAATGTCCGCCTTCATGCGCGCTCCAGTATACCATTTTTCGCGCGCATGTAAAGCCGTTTTCCTTATCAGCAAACGGACGGGGAGGGATTCGAACCCTCGGTACGCTTTTGACGCACACACGATTTCCAATCGTGCTCATTCGACCACTCTGACACCCGCCCTTGGAGAAAAAACACGGCGGATTCTATGCGAAAGGAGGAGATTTGGCAAGCAAAAATTCGCAGAGAAAGACAGAAACGCCAAAAAACGCGAGATGAGGGAACCCCCATCCCGCGAATGCAAGACCCTCGCGCATCCCGAAATCAGGAGGAGTGCATCGGCATCAGCACGTAGAGGAATTCATCCGCCACGCGCATGACCCCCGGACTGGAGGCATCGATGAGATCAATGCTCACCTCGCTTTCACCGATGGCCTTGAGCGGAGAGAGAACATAGTCCGCGTTGAAGGTAATGGATAGCTCACGCCCCTGGTAATCAATAGGCACTTCCTCGTTGGCTTCACCGACCTCGGAGGAGCCGGACTGCACCTCCATGGTGCCGGGCGTGATGTGGAAGAGCACGGTGTTCTTCTTTTCCGCCGCCAGCAGAGATACGCGGCGAACGGCCTCGTTGAGTTCCTGCGCGGGGAGCACCACGCGCTCGTTGTAGTGATTGGGAATCACCTGCCGGTAATTCGGATAATTCCCCTCAATGAGCTTGGATTTGAGCTGCGTGTCCCCCAGATCGAAGGTCACCTGATTGTTCGAAACGCGCACCAGCACCTTGCCTCCATCGGCAAGCAGACGGGAAAGCTCTGCCACGGCGCGCGCGCGGAGAATGAAGCCCACCTGCTGGGATTCGGGGAACTCCAGCGCATTTTCGAAGAGAGCCAAGCGGCGTCCGTCCGTCGCCACCATCGTGAGTTTGGCGTCCTGGAAGCAGATGTAAATTCCATTGAGCACGTAGCGATGATCATCGTTGGAGATGGCGAACTCCGTGTAACGCAACCCTCTGCTGAGCATAGCCTGCGGCACCTCAAACTCCCGTTCCTCCTTCACCGGCGGAAGCTGCGGGAACTCCTCGGCCACCAACCCGTAAAGCTTGAATTGCGCCCGATTGCAGCGCACAGTCGCCACATTCCCCTTTTTCTCCACGCTCACTTCCCCGTCGCGCATCTCGCGGATGATGCTGTGCAACTTCCTGGCGGGCAGAGTAAATGAACCGCTGCTCTCAACCGTCGCGGGTATCCTGGCGCGGATCGTGAGCTCCATGTTCGTCGTCGTCAGCTTCAGCTCGCCATCCGCCGCCTCAATGAGCACATTGGAGAGGATTGGCATGCTGGGGCGCGCGGACACCACGCCAACCACCTTGTTCAGTCCGTCAAGCAGTACTTGTTTTGCAAGTGAGAATTTCATGAATAATCCCGGGGGTTCTTCCTGATGGGCATTTTACTCATTTTGTCACGCCATTGCAAGAAATATCTTCTCAAATCTCAAGATTTTCCACACGAAAGTTCAAAATAGCACCAGATGTTGTGTTTCGCGCGACAACGAGAAAATGCACGTTCGACGAGAGAAAGACATCTTCAGGCGGCCGCGAAGTTGCGGGAGAATCAGTGCAGAAAGCCGATGACGGCGTCGCCCATGCCGGAAGTTGACACGAGCTGCTCGTTCGGGGCGCCGGAGGCGAGATCGCGGGTGCGGAAACCGGCGGCGATCGCGGCACGCACGGCGGTATCCACGGCGGTGGCGGCGTCGGGTCTGCCGAGGGAATAGCGCAGCATCATGCCCATGGAAAGAATTTGCGCGATGGGGTTGGCAATGCCTTTGCCTGCGATGTCGGGAGCCGAGCCGCCGGAGGGCTCGTAAAGACCGAACGTCGTCTCGCCGCGGTTGCAGAGGGAGGCGCTGGGCAGCATGCCGAGGGAGCCGCAGATCATTGCCATTTCATCGGTAAGGATATCGCCGAAGGTGTTTTCCGTGACGATGACGTCAAATTGCCCCGGGTTGCGGACGAGCTGCATGGCGGCATTGTCCACGTACATGTGGGTAAGCTGCACCTCCGGGTATTGCGGGGCGATCTCGGTGAAGACGTCGCGCCACATTACAGAGGAACTCAGGACATTCGCCTTGTCCACGCTGCAGAGCTTGCCGCGTCGACCGGCAGCGGCGCGGAAAGCGAGATGCGCGATGCGCTCCACCTCGCTGCGGTGGTAAATCAGCGTATCGAGGCCGATGATCTCTCCATCCCGTTCTCCGTAGAATTTGGGCAGACCGAAATACATGCCGCCCGTGAGTTCGCGCACAAAGAGGATGTCAAACCCGCCGGCAATGAGCTGGTCCTTGAGAGGGGAGGCGGCGGTGAGTTCCGGCAGACAAACCCCCGGTCGCAAATTGGCAAAAAGACCGAAATGCCGACGCAGGGGAAGCAGCGCCCCGCGCTCCGGACGCTCGTCCGGCGGAAGCGTATCCCACTTCGGACCGCCTACCGAACCGAACAAAATGGCATCCGCCGCTTCGCAGCCTTCCAGGGTCTCGTCTGGGAGAGCCTTGCCGCAGGCGTCAATCGCCGCTCCTCCCACCTTATATTCACGCCGTTCTGTGCGGAACCCGCAGCGTTCCTCTGCGGCGTCCAATACGCGCAGAGCCTCCCGCATCACCTCCGGTCCTATTCCGTCCCCGGCCAGCACGGCCACTCGTTTCGTCTCATTCATCGGGAGGGTATCATAGGCTTCGCCCTGATCTTTGTCAAGACGCATCCCGCCGCCGGCGGAGCAAACGCATTGGGAATGCGCTTGTTTATGGACCCTTTCATGGACCATGTACCAAGTCAACTATAATTATGAGGCGGGAAGGAATTAATATTTTGGGGTGGGGAAAGAGGACAAA
>CANQGG010000068.1 GCA_947601655.1 uncultured Akkermansia sp. | reverse complement strand
CTGTACCGCTTGTCAGCGGATCAGGGGTATGCGCAGGCGCAGTGCAACCTTGGCGTGTGCTATCGTTACGGCAATGGAGTGAGCAAGGACATGACGGAGGCGGTGAGACTGTACCGCTTGTCAGCGGATCAGGGGTATGCGCAGGCGCAGTGCAACCTTGGCGTGTGCTATCATTACGGCAATGGAGTGAGCAAGGACATGACGGAGGCGGTGAGACTGTACCGCTTGTCAGCGGATCAGGGGAATGCGCTGGCGCAGTTTAATCTTGGCTTGTGCTATCACAACGGCTGGGGAGTGAGCAAGGACTACGCGGAGGCGGTGAAGTGGTACCGCAAAGCAGCGGAGCATGGGATTGCGGAGGCGCAGTTTAACCTTGGCGTGTGCCATGAGAACGGCAATGGAGTGAGCAAGGACATGACGGAGGCGGTGAAGTGGTATCGCAAGGCGGCGGATCAGGGGAATGCGGATGGGCAGTGCAACCTTGGCTTTTGCTATGCGAACGGCAATGGAGTGAGCAAAGACATGACGGAAGCAGTGAAGTGGTTTCGCAAGGCGGCGGATCAGGGGAATGCGCAGGCGCAGCACAACCTTGGCTTGTGCTATTACCACGGCTGGGGAGTGAGCAAAGACATGACGGAAGCGGTGAAGTGGGTTCGCAAGGCGGCGGATCAGGGGCATGCGCAGGCGCAGTTTGACCTTGGCAATTGCTATCACAACGGCTGGGGAGTGAGTAAGGATATGACGGAGGCAGAGAAGTGGTGGCGCGAAGCAGCGAAGCAGGGGCATGAGATGGCAAAGATGCTTCTTCAAAATCTGGAATACCTCAGACTTATTAATTCTTATTAATTAAACAGGAAAAAGGAACACATCATCGTGAGTACTTTCCCAAAAGAACAACACCTAATCCTGTATAACCATGAACGAATTCTTATCTAAATTCTCACTCCAAAACTTCCTGCGACAATTTTATTGTGGGGTTGTATTCTTCTTGCCATTGTACTTGTTTGTGCCTTGGAAAGTTCATGAATTCTTCTTTCGGAGTGGTCTTTGCTGTAAACAACTTATCTGTATAGGGGCTCTGGCATGTGTCATTGGAACGCTCATATATCATTTAGAGAAGAATTTGTATAGCTATGTAATACAGGGGATTTATGAATTGTTGGAAGAATGTAGATCGTGTAAATTGTTCAAGAAATGTAAACTATATTGGGAATGTAGGCTATTTAGAACAATCATAATCGCTTTAGTAGTAATTAGTATATGTATTTTAATTTATTCGTTGTATTTGTCAATCGGGAAAACTATATTATTTCCTATCTTTATTTTATGTATAGTAAAATTATTTTTAGATGGAAAAGTCTTCAATACAACAATAATCAGTTGGATTATAGAAGGAAGTGATGCCAAAGAAAATAGAGATAAAAATCATACAAGAACCGACGAAATGCAGGCTCGCGATCCTGGTCATGGAGAGATTACGATGCACGATCTAAGAAGCATAGCGGGAAAAATAGCTGTCTGGTCTGATTTCATTCACTGTATGCAAAGTTGCTGTTTTGCCTGGATACTTGGCACTTGCTTCTCGTATTGGATTATTGAAAGAAATTGTTGTGCATGTTGCGCTCAATGTATATATTCCAAGATGTATTGGAGCCTTATAGCCGCTTTTAGCATACTCTTCATCGAAAGTGCATTTATTGACCGCCATAGGTATAGCTTTGTGATGGAAATGAAAAGACAATATAAGAAGTTGTTTCCTCACAGTCCTTATGTTGGGACAAAGACGGATAAACCCCAGGAGAAGCCAAAGGATTGTTAAGCTCGTACATCTCTGTGAATGATGTAGATTGTGTTCCATATGGGAGCATTAAGGTAATAATCAAAATTCAGAGAAACTAAGAAAAAGACCATATCCTCGCCGCAAGAGGGGCAGCTCGTCCTTTTCGTGCGCGGGAATTTGGCAGAGCAAGTGCGGATGTATAACACGCATGCGCTGCCTCGCAGGGACGAACCGGCAGGGTGGAGGCAGACAGGGTCTGCCTATGTACGATGTACGATGTTGGATGTACGATTTGAAGAGTTCCCGCGCCGTGCGGCGCGGGACGCTTGTTGTCATGATTTTTGATACGTATAGACGATAATATCAGTCAATAAGGGTATTTTTGTTGCTTCACTCCTCTCAAATACGTTTGCTGATGGACCCTTTCATGTACCATGTACCGATGTACCATGGACCATGTAGGAAATTTGGCGAGCTTTGCTCGCGGAGTTGCGAAGCAGGAGCAAGCCGAATTTCTGAAGCGACGCGGTTTTTGTGTCAGGAAAGGTTTTGAGGTGTGCAATGGGCCATGTAGTGTACCATGTAGGAAATTTGGCGAGCTTTGCTCGCGGAGTTGCGAAGCATAAGCCAAAGCGAATTTTTGAACCGATGCGGTTTTGGGAGCGGAAAGGTTTTGGATAAGCTGAGCCGTCTTGCAGGCTTTGCGCAGTTTTTTGAATTGTGAACGTGGACGGGGACTTCCTGGGAGTCCTCATCATGATTGAGCGCTTGTTGTCATGATTTTTGGTGCGTATCAACGATGATATCAGTCAATAAGAGTATTTTTCTCTGCTGCTTCACTTCTCTCAAATGCGTTTGTCCCGGTGTCAAGTCTTGAAAAATGGTGATGAGGTGGTATACTCAAGCACCCGAGAGGGGAGAAGAAACAATGAAGGAGACGGGGAGCGATGATCTGGCATTTGATCGCATGCACTTGTGGCATCCGTACGCATCGGCATCGCATCCGCTGCCGGTGTACCACGTGGTGAGCGCGAAGGGATGCAAGGTGACACTGGCAGACGGGCGGGAACTCGTGGAGGGGATGTCTTCGTGGTGGAGTGCGATACATGGCTATAATCACCCCGTGTTGAACAACGCGCTGGCAGAGCAGGCGGGAAAGATGGCGCACGTGATGTTCGGCGGTCTCACTCATAGTGCGGCAATTGAGTTGGGGCGTCTGCTGCTGAAAATAGCGCCGAAGAAGATGGAGAAGGTGTTTTACGCGGATTCGGGGTCCGTAGCTGTGGAGGTGGCAATGAAAATGGCAATACAATATCAAGTGGCTCAAGGTAAAGTAAGGAAGACGAACTTCATCACTATTCGGCGCGGATATCACGGCGACACGTGGAACGCGATGTCAGTCTGCGATCCGGTGACGGGGATGCACAGTCTTTTCGGGCCTGCATTGCCTGTGCGGCATTTTGTTCCATCTCCGCTGACAAGGCCCGGAGAGGCATGGAATGCGGAAGAAATAACGCCGCTGCGGGAAATGGTGAAAAGACATGCGGCAGATACGGCGGCGATCATTCTTGAACCCATTGTGCAAGGAGCCGGCGGTATGCGTTTTTATCATCCGCAGTACCTCCGGGAAGCCGAGAAGCTTTGCAGAGAGCACGATCTTCTGCTCATCTTTGATGAGATTGCGACAGGTTTTGGACGAACAGGCAGAATGTTTGCGTGTCAGCACGCGGGAGTTGAGCCGGATATCATGTGCATTGGCAAGGCTCTCACCGGCGGGTATATGACCCTCTCTGCCGTGCTGTCCACGGATGCGGTGGCCGAGGGAATATGCCGTGGAACGGCAGGCGTGTTTATGCATGGACCGACTTTTATGGCGAATCCGCTCGCGTGCGCTGTGGCGAGGGCATCCGTGGAGCTTCTCCTGCAGAGTGATTGGCAGGGCAATGTGCGGCGCATCGAGGAGCAGCTGCGGCGTGAACTCGCCCCGGCAGCGGCGTTGGCGCAGGTGGCGGATGTGCGTGTGTTGGGGGCCATTGGCGTGGTGGAGTTGCATCAGGAGGTGGATATGGAATACGCCACACGGCGATTCGTCGAGGAAGGAGTTTGGTTGCGCCCCTTCGGAAAACTCATCTACACCATGCCTCCGTATTGCATCACACCGGACGAACTGAGTCGCATCACATCAGCCATGGTGAAGATTGTCGGGGAATTGCCGACGCATATGTGCGAAAAATGTTGATTTTTTCATACCGGTCGATATACTTCCTGCACAAATGCTCACCATCAAGAACCTCACCAAAAGCCATTCGGGGCGCGTACTCTTTGCCGGGGCTGAACTTGTGCTCAACTGGGGTGAGCGCATGGCCCTGGTGGGCCCTAATGGAGCAGGGAAGTCCACGCTTTTCCGCATGATTATCGGAGAGGATAGCCCGGATGAGGGAGAGATCCAGTCGGATGATTACGCTACCGTGGGCTATTTGCCGCAGGAGGCCGGAGACCCAAGTGACCGCACAGTGCTGGAAATCGCCATGGGCATCACGCCCGAGATGCAGCGAGCGATTCGCAGCATGGCGGAATGTGAGGCGAAGGGGGACCACGCGAGCGATGCGTACGCGCAAGCCATAGACACCTTCACAGCGCATGATGGTTATCGACTGGAACCGAAAGCGAAGCGCATTCTCAAAGGACTTGCGTTCAGGGATGAGGATTTCAATCGTCCGGCGCGGGAGATGAGCGGCGGCTGGGTGATGCGGGCGCACATGGCGCAGCTATTGGTGGCGGAACCGGATTTGCTCATGCTCGATGAGCCGACGAATCATCTGGATCTGATGAGTTTGCTCTGGCTGCGGAGGTATCTGAAAAATTATCCCGGAGCCATCCTCATGATTTCCCACGATCGCGACTTCATGGATGAGCTTGTGGACGCGGTTTGCGACATAGAGGGCGCCCAACTTGTCCGCTACACCGGAAATTACAGCACCTTCCTGGAACTCAAAGAGCAACGGTACGAGCTTACGTTGGCAGCCTGGCGCAACCAACAACGCGAAATTGCGCATTTTGAAGCGTTCATTGACCGCTTTCGTTCGGTGGCCTCCAAGGCGGCACAGGTGCAGAGCCGCATTAAGCAGCTTGAAAAGATTCGACGGATTGAAAAGCCACGACCGGTACGTAAGGTGTTTCGGTTTATCTTCCCTCAGCCTCCGCGCAGCACGCAACGCGTTATTGAGCTGGAGCATGTGAGCCAGGCTTATGGCGATCGGCGCATCTATACCGATCTCAACCTGCTTGTGGAGCGAGGACAGCGCATCGTGCTTGTGGGACCAAACGGCGCGGGCAAATCCACCCTGCTCAAAATACTTGCCGGTGTGGTGCCTATTGACGGAGGCAAGCGCACAGTAGGCACTACTACACGCATCGGCTACTTTTCACAGATGCGCTCGGAAAACCTCACGCCAAATTTCACCGTGCTTGAAGAGATTATGAAGGCTGATCCCGATCTGCGGGAGGAGGAGGCGCGCGGAGTACTCGGCAGCTTCCTTTTCCGCCGTTTGGATGTGGAGAAGCGCGTGGAGGTGCTTTCCGGCGGTGAAAAATCGCGCCTCAGCCTCGTGAAGTTCCTCGTGAATCCCCCGAACCTGCTACTGATGGATGAACCGACCACACACCTGGATCTCATGAGTGTGGAGGCGCTTTCCCAGGCTTTGAAGCGCTATGAGGGGACGTTGGTTTTTATCTCGCATGATGTACATTTTATTCGCTCGCTAGCTGAGAAAACACTCCATATCAACAAAGGAACGCTTACCCCCTATGCCGGAGGCTACGATTATTATTTGGAAAAATCCGGCGTATTAGACGCGGATATGGGGATGGACCAGTGAGCAGTGAAATACGTCCCCGATGCCTTTGTTCGCGAAGGTGATTTCTCGCGTGTTGCGCAGATTTTGTGCTTTTCATGCGTTTGGTATCGTGATACAATGCGCCCACGGGAGGGTGGAGCATCTGCGGTGTTCGTCGCGGTGAGCCGACTTCTTCCCATCATTGATTATGGCTATTGACCCAAAACTGATAGAGGAACTTGAGGCGCGTCGCCGCAGGATTATGCTCTCCGGCGGGGAGGAAAAGATTGAGAAAAGGCACGCCGCCGGGGATTGTACAGCGAGGGAAAGGTTGGACTCTTTGTTCGACGATGGTTCTTTTACGGAGTTCGGGATGCACACGAGGCACCATTGCCACAACTTTGGTTTGGACAAGAAAGATATCCCGGCCGACGGTATCGTGGTGGGGGTAGGGCTTGTGAATGGGAAGCCTGTTGCGGCGAGTTCGGCTGATTTCATGGCGCAGGGGGGGTCGCTCGGCTACATGCACGCGCTGAAGATCGAAGACGCTCAGCATTATGCGCTGAAAGCCGGCATACCGATGATTCAAATCAACGATTCCGGCGGCGCGCGGTTGCAAGAAGGCGTAGAATCCCTCGCCGGCTTTGCACATGTTTTCTACAACAACGTGGCGGCGTCCGGCGTGGTGCCGCAGATTTCGCTTATCCTCGGACCCTGCGCGGGCGGGGCTGCGTATTCCCCGGCGCTTACTGACTTTATTATCATCCGCCAGGGCGGCGCGGCGGGCATGTACATTACCGGTCCGAAGGTCATCGAGCAGGTGACTTTTGAACAATGCACGATGGAAGAGATTGGCAGCGCCGCAGTGCACGCTTCAGTCTCAGG
Source organism: uncultured Akkermansia sp. (assembly GCA_947601655.1). Classification (GTDB taxonomy): domain Bacteria; phylum Verrucomicrobiota; class Verrucomicrobiia; order Verrucomicrobiales; family Akkermansiaceae; genus Akkermansia. Next base: position 3,848 of record CANQGG010000068.1, on the reverse strand, counting down.
CAATGCGCATTTCGTCGCGCAGAGTGATGAGGAAGCCATTGAGATAGCGAAACGTTTGCTCACTTATTTGCCGTCTAACAACACGCAGGATCCGCCCCATGATTTGAACGTGCCGCTGAACGTGGCGAACGACGAGGGAATGAATGACATCATTCCGGCGGATAATACCACGCCGTTGGACATGCGGAAGGTGATCGAGCATCTGGTGGACGAGGGGAGCTTCATGGAGGTGCATGCGCAGTTTGCGGGGAATGTGATTGTAGGGTTTGCGCGCATTTGTGGCGTCGTGGTGGGGATCATCGCGAACCAGCCTGCGGTGAAGGCTGGATGCCTGGATATTGATGCTTCCGATAAAGCGGCGCGTTTCATCCGCTGTTGCGATTCCTTTAACATTCCCGTTGTCAATCTCGTGGACGTGCCGGGGTTCCTGCCCGGCAAGCAGCAGGAACGGGGAGGCATCATTCGTCATGGTGCAAAAATGATTTTCGCCTACGCTTCCGCCACCGTGCCAAAAGTGACGATGATCCTGCGCAAGGCTTACGGGGGCGCATATATTGCCATGTGTTGCAAAGATCTTGGTGCGGATGCGGTGTTTGCCTGGCCTTGCGCGGAGATTGCGGTGATGGGAGCGCAGGGAGCAATCCCGATTCTCTATGGACGCGAGCTGAAGGGTATAGAGGATGCCGAGGCGCGTGAGAAACGCCGTGCCGAGTTGCTGGAAGGATACACAAAGGCGTTTTACAATCCCTACGTTGCCGCGCAGGTGGGGCAGGTGACTGAGGTGATTAACCCCGCACAGAGTCGTGCGAAGATAGCCCTCACCCTGCGAACGCTTCTCAGCAAGCGCGAGACGCGTCCTGCCAAAAAGCACGGCAATATGCCTCTCTGATTTCTACGTAATTCCTCAACCATGCAAGCGTATTTTTTACCCCTGGCCGCCATTGGCAATCTGGATGCCGAGGCTGTGAGTTACCAACTCATGGGGATGTTGGTGGTGTTCTGCTGTCTGAGTCTGCTCAGCATCATTCTTTCCATCTCCGGTAGTGTGGCAATTCGGTTGGAAAAGAGGCAGCAGGCCAGACGGGAAGCTCTCGCAGCCCAAAATCCACCGCAGCCTGCTGCTGCGACTCCTGCGGCAGAGCTTTCTCCCGCTGCCGTGGCTGCCCTCGCGGCCGGCATTTACAACACTGCTTCCTCCTCCATTACACCGGAGATCGTTGCCGTCATCGCTGCTGCAGTCAAATACACCGTGGGAGCTGAGGCACGGGTTCTCTCCATCCAACCTATTGACGGCGGCTATGCTCAGAGCGGACGAACCGCCATCATGAACTCCCATCTTCCTAAGATTTCTTAGTTTTTATCTTACATTATTTTTGAAACTAAACTCATACTACTCATTATGAAGCAACTCCGAATTACTGTAGCAGGTCAAACCTTCGATGTCACCGTAGAAACCGTTGGGGGCAGCGCGCCTCTGGCGGCAGCTCCGGCTCCTGCTGTCGTTCCCGCTCCCGTGGCAGCTCCTGTTCCGGTTGCAGCTCCGGCTCCTGTTGCGACCCCCGCTCCTTCTGCCGCCTCCGGCTCCGGGACGCCTATACCGAGCCCGCTTGCGGGCAAAGTTGTGAGCTTGGACGTGAAGCCCGGCACAGCGGTAAAGGAAGGCGACCAGGTGCTTACACTCGAAGCTATGAAAATGAACACGGTGATCTATGCTCCGAAGGCCGGAACGGTAAACTCATTCTGTGTGGCGCCCGGTGATACGGTGGCTGAGGGACAGCCGCTGGCTTACATGGGCTGACTTCGCTTTTCAACGTGAACGGCAGAAGGTTTCGCGCTGTTCCGTGTTTTTTCTCCCTTCTCTCTCGATATGCAGGAATTTATCAGTTCATTCTCTGATTTCATCTCGGGCATGGGGCTGTTTTCCATGACCTGGCAGATGTACGTCATGTGGGGCGTAGTGCTGGTGTTGCTCTTCTTCGGAGTGGTGATGCAATTTGAGCCGTTGTTGCTGGTGCCGATCGCATTTGGGGCACTCATTGCCAATATACCGGATAACGGCATGGTGATTACCCAGGCTCAGCGGGAGGTCGTTTCCATTTCCGATGATAACAGAGTACAAACTGCAACTATCAATGATGTAGGGTTTATCTCGGGTACGGTGGCGCCCTACAAGGATTCCTCGCCCAGCATGCAGGACACGAGCTCTCTTTCTCCGGAGGAAAAAGTGAAGTATGAGAAGGCGATGGAGGCTCCGATGCAGGTAGAGCCGTTGGTGGATGAGCAAGGCAAACTTGTGAAGGGGGCGGTGAAAATTACCGGGCAAACCCCGCAAAAGTTCATGATCATCGGCTTTAATTCGGGCCTTTTTGATTTCCTGGGACAGGGCATCAAGTGCGAAATTTTCCCGGCGCTCATTTTCATGGGGGTGGGGGCACTGACGGATTTCGGTCCATTGCTTGCCTCCCCGAAGGCTCTGTTGCTTGGAGCTGCGGCACAGGGAGGCGTGGCATTCACCTTCCTTGCGGCCATGGCGATGGGCTTTTCAAAAGGCGAAGCCTCAGCGATCGGCATCATCGGCGGAGCGGATGGTCCCACTTCCATTTTCCTTGCCAGTAAACTTGCCCCGCATCTTTTGGGCGCCATCGCCGTGGCGGCGTACACGTACATGGCTCTCGTTCCACTCATTCAGCCGCCGTTTATGAAGTTGTTCACCACAGAAAAGCAGCGGAAGATCAAGATGCAAAGTTTGCGGCAGGTCTCGCGCGGCGAGAAGTTATTCTTCTGCTTTGTGGTGACGATTCTGACCATTCTGATTTGTCCGGATGCGGCGCCGCTTCTCGGCATGCTGATGCTGGGCAACTTCCTGCGTGAATGCAAGGTTACGGAACGGCTGGTCTCCTGCGCCCAGAATGAACTCATGAACATCACTACGATTCTGCTGGGCGTCTCCGTGGGACTTACGATGCAGGGCGGACGTTTCCTCCAGCTCGAAACACTCTCAATTATCGCCCTCGGCGTGGTGGCATTCGCCGTGGCGACGGTGTGTGGACTTCTCTGCGCGCAGCTGATGAATCTTGTTCCCGGTTGGAGCAAGCACCCCGTGAATCCACTTATCGGATCTGCCGGCGTGTCAGCCGTGCCCATGGCCGCCCGCGTTTCGCACAATGTTGGGCAGCAGGCTGATCGCACAAACTTCCTGCTCATGCACGCTATGGGACCCAATGTAGCAGGGGTCATCGGTACTGCCGTTATTGCGGGCTATTATATCACTACTCTCGGACATTGATACCCACGTTTACGCGTTGTATCGATATCAGGGAGGCTGTGCGCCGGGCTGCAAGAAGCTGATGGACGCACAGCCGCGTTTGGGGAAGGAGCGATTTTCCCCAGAAGCTAGTATATAAACCCTTTCATGTACCATGGACCATGTACCGTGTACCATGTAGGAAATTTGGCGAGCTGTGCTCGCGGAGTTGCGGAGCAGGAGCAAGGCGAATTTTTGAAGCGACGCGGTTTTGGGAGCGGAAAGGTTTTGAGATGGACCAGGTAGATGTACCATGGACCATGTACCGTGTACCATGTAGGAAATTTGGCGAGCTGCGCTCGCGGAGTTGCGAAGCATAAGCCAAGGCGAATTTCTGAAGCGACGCGGTTTTGGGGGCGGAAAGGTTTTTGAGATGGACCATGTAGATGTACCATGTACCGATGTACCGTGTACCATGTAGGAAATTTGGCGAGCTGTGCTCGCGGAGTTGCGGAGCAGGAGCAAGCCGAATTTCTGAAGCGACGCGGTTTTGGGGGCGGAAAGGTTTTTGAGATGGACCATGTAGATGTACCATGTACCGATG
>CANQGG010000067.1 GCA_947601655.1 uncultured Akkermansia sp. | reverse complement strand
ATCCCGTTTGAGGGGGATATGGCCATTGAGGATCTCATCCCGAACGATTCCATGGTGGTCACCATCACCCACAGCGGATACATCAAACGAACCAAGACGGATGAATACCGTTTGCAAGGGCGCGGGGGCAAGGGCATCAAGGCTGCCTCCACCAAGAACAAGAAGGACGCTGTGGATTATGTGGAGCACCTCTTCTCTGCGCAAAATCACGACTACATCATGTTCTTTACCAACACCGGACGCGTGTACGTGGAACGCGTGTACGACATTGATGAAGCTGCTCGCAGTGCGCAGGGACGTTCCATCAAGAATTTGCTGGACTTGCAGGCGGAGGAACGCATTGCCGCCGTGCTGCGTTTGGAACGCAAGGTGGATGACGTGGGGAAGGACATCACCTTTGCGGAGGGATCCGGCAACGTGGTGTTTGCCACTCGTGACGGCACGGTGAAGAAGACGGCGCTGAACGATTTTGTGAACTACCGCAAGGCCGGCATCATCGCGATCAATTTGGAGGAAGGCAATTCGCTCGTTATGGCTGCCCTCACCTCCGGTTCTCAGGATGTCGTTCTCGTAACTCACAATGGCATGAGCATCCGCTTCAATGAGACCGATATGCGCACCCAGGGGCGCAACACCATCGGCGTGCGTGGCATTCGTCTGCGCGAGGGCGATTATGTGGTATCTCTCGCCGTTGTGCATGACGATGCGGCGCACTTGCTCGTGGTCGCCGAAAACGGTCTTGGCAAGCGCACGGCATTCTCTGAGTACCGTTTGCAGAGCCGCGGCGGCATAGGTCTCAAGACGATGAATTGCACGGAAAAAACAGGGAAGGTTGTCTCCGCCACCACGGTGACGGATGAGGATGAACTCATGATTATGACATCCGCCGGTCAGTCCGTTCGCATCAAGGTGAACACCATCCGAGAGACGGGGCGAGCCACCCAGGGCGTCAAACTTATCACCCTCAACGCCAACGAATCCATTCAGGATATCTCCCTCGTCATCCCCGATGATGACGAAGAAGAAGAGGAAAGTGGTGCTGAGGGAGAGATATCGGAATAATCGTAAGTGTTTTCCAGTATTCTATTGATCTGCAGCGCGTGATGTGTTGTCAGCGGAACGTGTGTCGAGATGAATCGAGCATTTGAACTTTTTCCCCAGAATGCGTAGCGGGGAGCTTGGCAAATCCATAGTCGCAACCGATATAATTCTTCATCAATGGCATTCGTGATAAGTTTAGCGGCGAAGAGATAGGGCCTTTAATCCTCGCGTCAAGTGAATATGGAGGAGGTGCTGTGGCATCTACGCCATTGAAATATATGTTTTCCCAGACGAGGTAAATCTCTTTGCCTCTCCAGCGTAATTGCAGGGAATTCCGTAGTCGTCAACATGCACATTTCAGACTTGACTTGGCATGAGCATAGACTGACAATGGGGGCGTGAAATCCTCGCTTTTGATACCTATTGCGTTAGCCTTTTGCGCTGTTTGTTCCGGCCAGCAGGCGGAGCAAACTCCCTCCCCGCTTGTTCCTCCCGTGGCACCCTCGGGGGAGGAAGCGCAGCCGGATCAGCCTGAGGTGTCACCGGAACCTGCTGAGCAGAGGGGAGAGACGATGACTGAGACCGCGTCCGAGCCATCCTCGGCCCCAGCAGAGAAATCACAAGCAGAGCCAACAACGACGGAGAAAAGTTCAGCAGATATGGCGGCAGCGTACCGGGGTATCGTGAAGATTGAGGTTGCTAAACGCCTGCCGGATTACAAGGTGCCGTGGCAGGCGGGACAATTTGGGCGCGGTACCGGCACCGGTTTCATGGTGGCGCCCGGGGTGTTTATGACGAATGCGCACGTGGTAGCGGATGGGGAACGCATTTATGTGTCGCCGTATGCGGACGCTCGCAAGATACCGGCGAGGGTGAAGTATGTGGCTCACGACGCGGATTTAGCATTGGTGGAAGTGGAGGACAGCAGAGCCTTTGCAGATGTACCGTATTTGGAGTTCAGTGAAGAGATGCCACACCTGGAGGACGAAGTGCGAGCTATTGGCTACCCCATAGGTGGAAATCGACTGTCTGTGACGCGCGGTATCGTTTCGCGTATTGACACTATCCCTTATGCGCACCCACAGAACGATTCGCACCTAATCGTACAGATTGATGCTGCAATTAATCCCGGTAATAGCGGGGGACCGGTGTTGATGGGTGAAAAGGTGGTTGGGGTGGCCTTCCAGGGATTAGTGCAGGCGAATTCCACGGGGTACATGATCCCGTTGCCGGTTATCAATCGCTTCCTGCAAGATGTGAAGGACGGGCGCTATGACCATTATGTTGAGATCGGAGCAGAGTTTTTCCCGATGGAGAATCCGGCGATGCGCAAGCATTTTGGTTTGCCGGATGACGCTATGGGGGCGTTGGTGGGAGAGGTCGTGCGCGGCAGCAGCTGCGATGGCAAGTTGGAGATTGGTGATGTGGTACTGGCGGTGAATGGGCATCCGGTGGATAGTTCCGGTATGATTGATCTTGATGGGGAGCGTGTGAAACTGGAGGAACTTGCAGAGCGCGCTTTCAATGGAGATGTCATCACTTTCTCCATTTTGCGTGCAGGTAAGCTCACGGAGGAAAAAGTCACCCTGCAGCCTCCCCCTCCCGCTGCTGGCATTACTGGGAATGCTTACGATGAATTGCCGCGTTACGTGCAATTTGCCGGGATGGTATTTCAACCCTTGCAGCGTAATGTTATTGCTGCGCACAATCTCAATCCAATGGATTTTATTGTGGAGATGGAGGACTTTTTGCAGCGTGGAGGATGGCGCGAAAAGGAAGATATTGTGGTACTTACGGCTGTGCTGCCTGATGAGCTCAATGCTCGATTTGCAGACTACGGCTCACGGGTGGTGACAAAAGTGAACGGAAAGCCGGTGAAGGGGTTAAAACACCTTTACAGTCTCCTTTACCCTGAGCACGGGGAGAAGCGACCCGAGTTCACCGTGATTGAGTTCAAGGATGCGCCCCGTCCCTTTGTGGTAGAGAACGCTGCCTTGCAGGCCGGGCATGCTCGCATCTCTGCAGGTTATAATATTTCACAGCCCGCACGCTTGTGACTTCTCTCTTTTAATTTACCTTTTCTCCAGAGCAACTAATGAAAATCTTTTCCTGCGCCACGATGACAGTGCTTGCCGCTGCTTTTTCCCTCTCTTTAAGCGGCTGCAAACCTACTCCGAGAACAGCCAATAAACTGCAAAATGACGAACAGCAAAATCGCTCCTTTGTCGACCACGCAGCGTCAACGGAAGCGGACACAGCTGAACAGCTTGCTGAGGTTAAGCAGACTTCTGCCATTCAGGGAGAGGGGCTGTTATACGTGGATTCTGTTCGTCAAGGTTTTGACCTTTTGAGGCCATGGGAGAAAGAGAAGACAAACCGTGTCCATGCCATGGGAGTCTATCTTGGCAACGGGCGAGTGCTGACGGTGGATGATATGGCAAAGGATGCTACTTACATTGAGCTGAGCCTGCCGGATGAGACGCGGCGCGTGCCGGCAAAGGCGATTAAACGAGATGAAGCGATGGGCTTGGCTCTGCTTGGTGTGCAGTATGAGAAAGATGCCGATATTTTCGATAAAGTGAAGGCTCAGGAACCGGGCGTTCCTCTTTCTCTGGGTAGTGAGGCCACTCTGTATACGTTGATCAATCGGATCATTCCCGTGCAGGTTCCTATGGTGGTGGAAAGCGTGGATGATAGCGGGTTGCTTCCGCAGTTGAGCATGCGTGTGCGCGGGGGCACACTTCCTCAGGATACGGGCAAAGGATTACCCGTGCTGCGTGATGGTCGCGTGGCGGGACTAGTGATGGGGCGCGATACAGAGGATCAGACGGTTCGAGTGCTGAATGCCGAGTTTTTGCGCCGCTTCTTGATGGAGAGTGAAAAAGAGGTGGCTGTTCCTGTGCTTGGAATTCGTTTTTCCCTGTTGGATGACCCCGCATTTCGGCGCTATCTGCGACTGCCCGCAAATGCCGGCGGACTCTATGTGAGTGAGGTGTTGCCTCTTGGAGCAGCGGAGGCTGCTGGGTTGAAGCAGGGAGATGTTGTTGTTTCAATTGGCGGAATTCCCATTGATAATTTGGGGCGTTGTAAGCATCCGAGTTATGGAGTTGTTGATGCTGATACTTTGCTGCGTAGTCTTAAACCCAACGGCGAAACTCTTAAACTGGGCATAAGCCGCGAAGGAGAAAGGAGCGAGGTGGTAGTGGAACTCAACCGCGATGCCGTGGAGAAAGGACCTATTCCCGAAGAAAAGGGGGGCGTTGCCCCGCGTTACATTCTTTGGGGAGGGTTGCTCTTTCAGCCCTACACGTCCACCTACAGCGAAGCGCTTCGCAGCCGCGGAAACGGTCTGCCCATCACTTTCCTGCGTCTGAAGGATCAAGTGAAGGAGCTGATCAAGGAAAAACGCCGAGATGTCGTAGCTCTCACGCTCATTATCCCAACTCCTGCCACGCTGGGTTATGAAAATCTTGGTTTTTGTATCGTGGAGAGGGTGAATGGTAAACCTGTGCAAAGTTTCTCCCAATTTGCAGATTTACTGGATGAGCCCACAGCTGATGGCATTGTGGAGCTTTCGATCAACCGAGCCCCCTACACTATTTACATTGATCGCGGCACTGCCGAGGCCAGCAATGATGCTCTCCGCCGCCGTGCCATTCCCCAGCTCCGTCGCCTTGACGAGGGATCAAGGAAGTGAAACCCCTTCACTGCTTCGCGGCGCGGAGGCATAGATGCGCGGCACGCGGGAAGAAATGGAGGTGATAACATTGCTTGGGATGGTGCCGGCTCGGGCTGTCAGCTCTTGCCAGGGTACATGGGGTCCCATGATTTCCGCAATGTCTCCTGCTTCTACCTTGTTCATGTGTGTCACATCTACCATGATCTGGTCCATGGTAACTCGTCCGAGTACCGGGCAGTAGGAACCATTGAGATAGACGCGTGCACCGGTGTTGGAAAGGTAGTGCAGGTAGCCGTCGGCGAAACCTATGCCAATGGTTGCCACTCGTGTTGGCGCGGTGGTGATGTAGGTATGGTTGTAAGATACGCCATGGTTGTCCGGCAGGGTGCGGACGAGAGTAACGCGGCTGTAAAGTGTAAGCGTATTTCGCAGTTCCTTATTGTAGGGTGAAGGCATGGGCGAGTAACCGTAAAGTATGCGCCCGAGACGCACCATGTTGGTACAGGGAGCATTGTAATTGAATACCGCCGAGCTGCTGCACAGGTGGCGGTAGTCGAAACTCATCTTTTCGGAGAGCTGTGATACGGCGCGCTCGAAGGAAGCAATTTGGCGGTGGGTAAACGAGATATCCTCACTCGCCGCCGAGAGGTGAGAGAAGACGCCCTCAATGTGCAGCATCTCACAACCCGGCAGTTTCTCCATCAGTTCATCAATCCCGTGAGGCAAAAGCCCGGCTCGCCCCATACCAGTGTCGATGCTCAAATGCAGATGCACCTTTTTGTTGTACAACCGTCCTAGGGAGTTGAAATGCTCGGCCTCCTCCGGACTCGATAGAGCCGCACGCCACTCATGCTGCACAATAGCGTCTCGCTCCGCCGGAAAACAGGGTCCGATGATGAACGGACACGTTCTGCAGCCCGCTTCTCGCACTCGCGCCGCTTCGGCTATCGTCGCCACCCCAAAGAAAGGTATATCTTCTCCATCCAGAGCCCGCACAACACCTTCCAACCCATGCCCATATGCTTCCGCTTTCACGATAGGCATGCGCATGTGATGTGGCAACGCCCTCTGCACCACACGCAAATTGTGTTTCATCGCGTCGGTATCTACCTCTGCCCACGCACGATATAGTTCCTGCGCTGTCATGTGCGCATTTTACACGCTCTCACGCACAAATGCAAGACCAAGGCAATTTACCCAAGCGGAAACGCATTAGAAAATACGTTTGTCTATTTATAAATTACAATTTATTGATAATGCGATCATTACATATTTTTCAAATCATCAATGTGTACAGAGGCTTTTTAAAGCCATTATCATGATGACCGCATGTTGTCACGATTTTGAAATGTATAAACAATGACGGTCCTCACCATCCCCTTGCCATGGGTATAGGTCTTGGGAAAGTTTTAACCCCGTGGCAAGGTCGCGCTCTCACGTGGTTGTGTTGCCCTCCAGTCCGCTCGGGTTAGTGGAAACCACCTTGTCCGTGGGTCGGTAAATCTCATCAAAGCCTCTTTTCTCTTCTGTTGCGTTTTATTTCTTTTACCAATGATTTATATGCGCCGCTTGTAATTCCATGAACACATGAGGAACACAACCATAGAAATGAGCCAGGTAATATTGGACAACAAGATTACTATGCTTATCCAGCCTCCGTTCATGTGATGTGAGTTGAAAGCTTCCATAAGCTTTCCCCCTTCGTGAATTACCACTGAATACCCATCTGGTCGGTTGAAATAAAACGTGCCGCCCATAATGCCGAAGCCGGCCAGCAACGCGCTAGCCAGCATGATGATATCCGACTTCTCAACCTTCTTTTCCTGTTCTTTCTTGAAATAACTCCTGTACACCTCAGATGACACAGCAATCACGGCAAGAACGAACGTGATAAGGTTGATCCACAACGCTGAGATGTAGCCACCACCATACTTGTAATTGAATAACAATGAACTTGCACTGCATACAAGGAGCACCCAACATGATGTTATTCTTAGATTGCTCATAAAAATATCGACATTTGATCAACACAAACACATAAGGCCATCAGATCTTGAGGAAGTCCAACTCGCCGACCATCGCATTAGTTTTGAGCGCTCCGTCCAATCCGTCTTAGTTTCGCAGCACGATAGGCGCAAGTGAGAAAGATGATCATGGATATAAACCATAGACCGTACATTATCGCAATCGTCAAACCTATCCACTTGTCATTCATGTGGAGTCCTCCGGTGTTAAGCACACGACCGGCTTTGTTGATGAACACTGTATATCCCTCTGGCTGGTTCAAATAAACTGTCCCGCCCATAATGCCAAATCCGGCCAGCAGTGCACTGCCCAACATGGTAATGTCCAACTTTACCAATTCCTTTCCCTGGTCAATTTCTGAACGACTTTTGTACACCTCAGACAGGAGAACGGCTACAACAAGAATGTATGTGATGAAATTGATCAGCAACGCCGCAAAATAAAAGTCAGAATTAAAAATTGATGAAACAAGGGTACACATGACCAGTACCTGACACGATGTTATTCTTATATTTTTCATAATATTCCGGTTTCTCTTACAATTTCTATGCATTACAACATTTATCGGACGTATCGCTAACTATTTCTGCAACGGGTATATTCCCCGCATCATTGAGCCGCGTGTAGAGCATCTCAGCGAGCAGCTCGCGCTTGGCTTTGTGGTTTAGGTAGATCATCACGCTATCTCTCATTTAGTGCGCTTTTCCCTGCGATTTACAAGGAAAAGTATCCCTGCCATGAGCAGTGTGCAAAATTGAAAGTATATTCCAAAGATATGAAAATCTATGTTAAAAAAGGGTAAGACTGCGACCGCAGCCATCCATACTGTGGCTAAGGTTATTGCTCTATTTCTCAGTAACGTCGATACCTTTTTAGTTAAGAAGCAGATTATAGAGTACCAAAGCACCCAATTCAAAGCTTGCAAATAAATAGGTGTCTTATCTGGTGGATTCTGTACTTCGATAAGCCAAAATACGCTTAACCCATACAACCAAATAGTGTCATTGACAACTTGAGGCAAGACCTCCGACCAGTTAATCACAACAAGGAAAAGCATCCCTGCCATGAACAGTGTAAAAACTCCAAAGGAGGTATGAAAATCTATGTTAAAAAAGGGTAAGACTGCGACCGCAGCCATCCATACTGTGGCTAAGGTCATTGCTATATTTTTCAGTAAAGTCGACATCTTTTTAGTTAAAAAGCAGATTATAGAGTACCAAAGCCCCAATTCAAAGTTTGTAACAGAATAGGTGTTTTATCGTCACTAAAGTTGATGCCCGTGAGCAAGCCGCGGTTCAGATTGCACGTGTAAGTGGCTACCACCCCACGTGCATCCGTCACGGTGGCGAGATTGTTGTACGCGTCATAGGTCTTCATCGTCCCCTTGCCATCGGCGTAGGTCTTGCGAAGCTTCAACCCCGTAGCTAAATCATACTCGCAAGCCAAAGAATCCATTTCAAAAAAACGATAAACGTAATACAAGAAAAAAACGATTCGCGAAAAAATTGTTTTTAAATGGGATAGCAAATATCCGACCCATAATGGAAGCACGACAAAGGAAGCAAAATTAACATTTCTCCCATTTGCATGCTTGATCTTGAGCATCTTGATGGTTGTGTAGCAATCTCCTGTGTTGGATCCCAGATGATGGCGTGGATGAGGAAGGCACCGTGGAGCATTCGAGCGCAGCAATTTGCAGGTAGCCTCGGTAGATGTCGTCCTTGCAATGCACACTACTTCGTTCTGTAGAAGTCAAGGCATTCATAAGTGTCTTTATCGTACAATATAATGAGAGTGCCTCCACCTGCCGATCTCTTCTTCCTTTCTCCAGCAGATATTCCTATTAATATGTAAGTTTTTCCCTCAGACATACGGTCTCTCAATCTTTCATATGGCATTCTTTCCGCCCACTGTCTGGTGATAAGCTTCCTTGTCACAGTGCAGCCATTTATGATTTGCTTGTCTTTTAATGTTTGCTCCCTTAGCATTGCAGGAATTTCCCGCATAATTGCAGTCTGAGTTTCATAGATATTCGGTTCCGCTGATGACACAGATATCATCAAAGCACCAACACAAAGAGTTTGTATGTACAGTTTCATTTCCAACCGGTCTTATCGTATGTAGCATCGCCATTGTGATCATACATCTTTACATTACCTTCAGGCGTTCCTACATAGGCATCTTTATTTCTTTTGGCTCTGTCCTACCACAGTGTTGAAAAACACAATGATAGACGAGCACATAAATATAAACGTTCGAGTAGGGTTATCGCCAGTCGATAATAGCTTCGCTCATAAGAACAACAGCAAGAAGCACCCGATGTTCGCAAGAACCAAGGTGTAGGGGGTGAGGGCTTCGCCCAATGTCTTAGTATCAATACTAACAGTTTAAGCCTTACTACATGAATGATTCCCCTCAAAAATCAACACTGTGGTAGGACAGAGCCTTTCTTTTTTGTTAATTTTATTTTAATTTGGTCAATTGTAGCCCGGTAGTCATCCTCTACACAAAGCACACCATTAGCCACAGCATGAGTATCATCAGTAAATGATAATGTAACAATTAAACTAAACGAGCCTTGATCATCTGTCCCTCCAAACTCATCCGGAACAGAATCTCCCTCAATATGCAATTTCACATTCCCCTCGTTACTTATTCTATAGTCTGCCCATGCCGCCACTTTAGGGAAAGATGCCGTCTCCTTCAACCTAGTGCTGATATACTGGCGCAACGGCATTCGCACACTAAGGCATGAACCAGATGCACTTGATTCCATTTTACCATTTGAGAAGTCAATTTTCATAGGCATCAGTATGTACTTTTCCTGCATATTGACATCTCTTGGCTTTACAACGGCCTGTGAGAAATCGAGCTCCATTATGCAATCCGCCATCATTTGAATGGACGGCACTTTCATAACTTCCATATTTTGATACTTATAACTTGCTATCGCATTTGGATTATCCTCTTTTAAGGCATAAGCGTTACCTGCATTTGGGTGAAAAATCGTAGCTAAGCAAAAAGCGGCAGTTACAGACATCCAGTGTATCATGTTATACTCCTTTCTATAATTATTTTTTCTTTTTAGGACATGTAATTTTTCTTTCTTCGAAGCTAGACAAATCCTTATAGCGAGAATTTGTATCTTTTAAACGTCGCCTCAGCTTCTTAGTTCCTTCTGTCCCGCTTCGATCTCTTATCCCCTTAAAAATAACATTAACTGACTTGCAGCATGAATTTTCGCATATTTTTTCTGCCTCTTGCTGAGCAGACTTCAATGCTTGCTCTAATGCATTAGCAAATCCCTGTCTTCTGTCTTGCGGCGTTTTACCTTCATTGGGATTTAGTCCCGCATTATTCTTTTTGTTGTTTTCCTTACCCCTGCTTTCATCTCCTAGGTTTGAGTTCTGCAAATTTGGAAATCCCGGAATAGCATGTCCTGCGGGAGCCGGAGCCACTTGACACCCAAATGGGCCAAAAGCAGTAGTTGTAGGATCATAATTTTGATAATTATCTTTAATGTATTGATCCACATCGTTACCGTGTCCCCATACAATAGTGACAGTACACTCAAACTGTTTCAAACCAATGTAATCAATAGTATTGGTAGATGAGTTATATACATAAGCATATAAGTTATTCCCCGCATCCTCTCCAAGCATATCCCTCCTCGTCCACCTGCCATCGAGTGGATTATAGTAGCGGTAGTTGTAGTAAACGAGTCCAAGCTCAGCGTCATACACCTCGCTGCTCCATTGGAGGGGTTGGTAAGAGGTGTCCCCTTCAATGGAAACTAAGCCGAAGGGACTGTAGGTGTAGCGTTCGGAAAGGAATCCTTTATCACTCGTGTACGTCTCGCAGATGTTCTTCGTCAAGTCCCAGCCGTAGGTGAGGAAAGAACCGTCCTTGCGTATGGCCAGCGGCCGCGTGGCGACAGATTGCGTCGGATCCCAGATAATCTGCCACAGGGAGGGCAATCCCTCTGCGAGCAGATCATAGGACGCTACTTGCAGGTAACCCCGATACACATAGCGCACGTGGCTGATGGCGGCGCCTTCTTTCTCCTCCTTCTTCTCCACCCGGCGTCCCTGCGAGTCGTACACGCACGTGATGACGTGCGTGGAATCCGCTTCAGACTCGTAACGAATGGCGCGGTTCTGCGCATTGTACTGCACCTTCCAGATGCCCGTGCTCGTCCGCACGCGCGTCTGGTTGCCGTCCTCATCGTATTCCGGAACGAACGCCGTGCCGTCCGTATTAATCTGTGTGTACTGGTTCAGATCGTTCGTCGCGTAGGTGACGTGCTCCGCATCCTCCTGCGCCGTGATACGGTTGCCGATGTTGTCGTAGGCGTAGGCATAAGGAGCCTCCCCGAGCTTCGCGCC
>CANQGG010000066.1 GCA_947601655.1 uncultured Akkermansia sp. | reverse complement strand
GCGGCTGGACCCAATGGAATATGCCGGTGAATGCATGGTACGCCCTGCACATGTGGGAGCATTACCTCTTCACCCAGAACACAAAATTCCTCAAAAAACAGGCCTACCCCGTCTTCAAAAATGTCTCGCAATTTTGGGAAGACCGCCTCAAAGTAGTCGGCGCCGGCGGCAAGGGGCTTGAATCCGGCAATAAACCTCTTGATCCGGAACAGCATCCTGAACTCAAGGAAATTGAAGCTGGTTCACTCGTTGCGCCCAAAGGATGGTCTCACGAGCATGGTCCCGTGGAAGATGGCGTCATGCATGATCAACAGCTCATTCGCGAACTCTTCGGTTTCACTACCCAGGCGGCAAAAATTCTCAAGGCGGACAAAGCATGGGCGAAAACATTACAGGACAAAAAGCAACGTCTCGTAGGCAATCGCGTAGCGGAAGGGGGCTATCTGCAAGAGTGGATCATTGATCGCCCGGATATGGTTACAGGTCACCGCCACACCTCCCACCTCATCGGTGTGTACCCGGGATCGACTATCACAGCGCGGTCGACACCGGAACTGATGAAAGCTGCAGCGAAGAGCCTGGAACTACGCGGCAACAGCGGGGACAATCGCCGCAGCTGGACCTGGCCCTGGCGCGCCGCCCTCTATGCGCGTTTCCATGATGGTGAGCATGCTCATGAAATGGTGAGTAGCCTGTTGCGGTTCAACATCCTCTACAATTTCCTTGCCACGCATCCTCCCATGCAGATGGATGGCACATACGGCATTACCGCAGCAATTGCCGAAATGCTGCTGCAAAGCCATGATGGCATCATCGAACTGCTGCCGGCCTTGCCGAAAGAGTGGAAGGACGGATCGGTGAAAGGACTGCGCGCCCGCGGGAATATCACCCTGAATTTCTCATGGAAAGACGGAAAAGTCGTAAACTACACAGTTTATTCTGCCACACCGGAAAAAGCGGTTACTCTCCTCGTAAACGGGGAGGAGAAAAGCGCGACGCCAAAACCCCTGGTAACTGCTAAGAAGAATAAAAAAACGAAACAGACGAAACATTCTGATTGACTTATTCAGCCAAATACGGTACACACGAAGTCGACATGAAAGAAACGCTCACCACACTTGGCAAGGTGCTGTTGATGGCACTGTGCATCTGCTTAACAGCCCCGGCGCAAGATGACGCGGGCGCTCCGACCGACACCGTGTCCGGTGAGTCTGAGGCCGCCGATTCCACGGACGCCACAGACTCCGACTCCTCCAAGTCTGCAAAAAAGAAAAAAGCAACTTCAAAGAAAAAGAATTCTGTGATAGGCTGCCTCAGCGAGATGGATGTTTTCAACGCCGAGCCCAACAAGAAAGCCAAATTCTTCATCTATCTGCAATCCGCCAACTATTGCGGCGGCTGCCGTGCGGAAATGCCGAAGATCGTCGAGATGTACCCCGAGATGAAGAAGGCAAAGGTGGAAGTTATCCTCATTGGGTGTGACAGAGAGAAGGAGACCGCGCAGAAGTTTCTTCAGACTTTCAAGGCTCCCTTCCCCGCTGTGATGGGCAAGGAAGGTAAGGATCTTCCCGGCTTCGTGCGAACGAATGGGATCCCGCATGCTGCGTTTGTGAACGCCAAGGGACAGCTCATCGAAGCGGATTATGCTACCCGTGGCATTGTTGAACGCTGGAAAGAGGTCATCAAACAAAAGCCCCAGAAGAAAAGCAAAAAAGACAAAGACGAGAAGTAGATTGCTTCCCTGAAATGGAGCAAATGGATACTTCGGAGTATTTGCGGGCAGAAGGGATCTGATTTTTCGCTTCCCCTCTTCCGTGTTTCGTTGTTTGAAATGCGTAATTGGGCTTGATTTTGCAGGCGCAGTGGCGTACACTCGCGCGCAACATGGCAGATCGTAAAAAACCGTACCCGTTCGACGAGTTTGAGCCCGCCTGGCAAAAGGTCTGGGATGAGCAAAAAACCTTCCGCGTGGGCAATCCCGGGGATCCCGGATTCGATGCCTCCAGGCCCAAGCGCTACATTCTTGATATGTTCCCCTACCCCAGCGGGGCAGGATTGCATGTAGGGCACCCGGAGGGCTACACCGCCACGGACATCGTGAGTCGCTACCTGCGACGGAGGGGGTATAACGTCCTCCATCCCATGGGGTGGGATTCCTTCGGTCTGCCGGCAGAGCAATACGCCATCAAGACGGGACAGCACCCGGCGGTGACAACGGCGGCTAACATCGACAACTTTCGCCGCCAGCTCAAGATGCTCGGTTTTTCGTACGACTGGGACCGCGAAATCGCAACCACGGATCCGAAGTACGTGCGCTGGACACAATGGATTTTCCTGCTGCTCTACAACTCTTATTACGATGAGACGGCAAAGAAAGCGCGCCCGGTGAGCGAATTGGAATCGAAGGGATGGACTCGCGAACAGATTGACGCTGTACGCCTGGCGTACGTGGCAGAAGGCATGGTCAATTGGTCGCCGGACATGGGGACTGTATTGGCCAATGAAGAGGCGGAAGAGTGGCGCAGTAAAGGGTTTACGATTGAGCGTCGCAAACTGCGCCAGTGGATGTTGCGCATCACCGCCTATGCCGAACGCCTCATTGACGAATTGGAAACCCTTGACTGGCCGGAGAGTATTAAGCTGCTGCAGCGCAACTGGATTGGCAAATCCACCGGGGCAGAGGTGGTCTTTACTTGTGGACAGCACAAAATCACCGTTTACACCACGCGCCCGGACACCCTCTTCGGCGCCACGTACATGGTGCTCTCTCCGGAACACGAACTCGTGGAACAGATCGCCACGCCGGAGCAGATGGAAGCCGTGCGCGCGTACAAAGCAGCCTGCGCGGAAAAAAGTGACTTGGAACGCACCGATCTCTCCAAGGAAAAGACCGGCGTGTTCACCGGAGCGTATGCCGTCAACCCCGTGAACGGCAAGGAAGTGCCCGTCTGGATCGCAGACTACGTGCTCACGGGCTACGGCACAGGAGCCATCATGGCGGTACCGGCCCACGACGAACGCGACTACGAGTTTGCCACGAAATTCGGTCTGCCGATCATCCAGGTCGTGCAACCGGACGACCCTTCCACGCCATGGCAGGACTTCTGTGGGTACGACGGCACGATGGTCAACTCCGAATACCTTGATGGTCTGAGCGTACCGGAGGCAAAGGCTGCCATGATCCGCAAGCTGGAGGAAGCAGGCAATGGACGCGGTAAGGTCAACTACAAACTGCGTGACTGGCTCTTCAGTCGCCAGCGGTACTGGGGAGAACCATTCCCCATCCTGTGGGACAAAGAGACGGGATTGCATCACCCGCTTTCGGAGAGCGAACTTCCTCTGCTCCAGCCGGAAATGAAAGACTTTAAGCCGAGCGGCGACCCACGCGGTCCGCTGGTGAAGGCTGAGGATTGGATTCACTACTCTGACCGCTTCACGCGCGAGACGAACACCATGCCGCAATGGGCAGGCTCCTGTTGGTACTACCTGCGCTACCTGGATCCGCACAACGACACGCAATTCATCTCTCCGGAAGCGGAGAAATACTGGATGAGCTCCACGGGCAATCCCGGCGGAGTGGATCTATACGTGGGCGGTACCGAACACGCTGTGTTGCACCTGCTCTACGCGCGTTTCTGGCATAAGGTGCTCTACGATTACGGTCTCGTCTCCACGCCGGAGCCATTCAACAAGCTGGTGAACCAGGGTCTTATTCTCGGAGAAGATGGACAGAAGATGAGCAAGAGTCGCGGCAATGTCGTGAACCCGGATGACATCGTGCGCGAATATGGTGCAGATGCTATCCGCCTTTACGAGATGTTCATGGGACCGCTCAAGGAAGTGAAACCCTGGGCAACCAAAGGAGTGGAAGGCATCAGCCGCTTCCTCGCTCGCGTCTGGCGTATCGCCATGGTGGAGAATCAGGAGGGCAATTGGATCGTTTCCGATAAGCTCACTACCACGGACACCGGTCTCACCCCCGCCCGCAAAGAGCTGCACCGTGCCATCAAAAAGGTCACGGAGGATATCGAAGCCATGAGCTTCAACACCGCGATCTCCAAGATGATGGAATGCACCAACGCCATGACGAGTGCGGAGAGCGTATGCGTTGCGGATTATGTGGGTCTGCTTCATGTGCTCAACCCCTTTGCTCCGCATATCACGGAAGAATTGTACAGCCGCCTGCGTACGAAGTTTACCGAGCTGCCGGCGACGCAACTCGCCCTGCAAGACTGGCCCGGTTTCAACCCGGATTTCCTTGTGGAAAACACCGTGGAAATTGTGCTGCAAGTGAACGGAAAACTGCGTGACAAACTGCAAATGGCGAAGGATGCCGACCGCGCCGCAATGGAGCAGGCAGCCCTCGCTTCCCCTCGCGTGCAGGAATTCACCGCCGGTCTCACCGTGCGCAAAGTCATCGTAGTTCCGGGACGCCTTGTGAATGTCGTAGCCTCCTGAGGTTGCTCTTACACCCGCGCATGACTGCCGACACACCCGGACTCCTGCTGGCAGACTGCCCTACTCCGCTGGGTGTCATGCTCCTCGCAGCCACGAGAGAGGTCCTTGTCGGTGCGTGGTTTGAAGGGCAGGCGCATTTTGGCGGCAACTGGGATCTTTCCCGCGCCGAGCGCCGCGATTCTTCCCTGCTCCACCTGGCGCAGGCATGGATTGCCGCCTATTTCGCCGGAGAAAGCCCCGGAGAAAACACCATGCCTCCACTCGCCCCACGCGGCACTCCATTCCAACTCGCCGTCTGGAATCTTCTGCGTACCATCCCTTACGGTTCAACGACCACCTACGGTTCCCTCTCCTCAGCCCTGCGTCGATCCGGCATCCGTGCCTGTCCACAAGCTGTCGGTGGCGCGGTGGGGCGCAATCCTCTCTGTCTCTTCATTCCCTGCCACCGCGTCTTGGGCTCCGACGGTTCGCTTACGGGCTACGCCGCGGGCACAGCGCGCAAAAAACAACTCCTTGCAAAATACGATAAGCTGGGATAACAGCATCCTCTGCAAAAAGGAAGAAAATAGAACTCAGCCAAAAGCACCATTGTCCCACCCGGTCCTCTTTCATGCATGTGCCTGCAGGGCAAACGCATTTGAGAGAAGTGAAGCAACAGAGAAAATGCTCTTGCTGATTGATATCATTGTTAATACACATCAAAAATCATAACGACAATCGGTCATCATGATGAGGACTCTCAAGAAGTCCCTGTGTACGTTCATCATTCAAAAAAACTTCGCAAAGCCTGCAAGACGGCTCAGCTTATCCAAAACCTTTCCGGTCCCAAAAGCGTGTCGATTCAGAAATTCGGCTTACTCCTGCTCCCCAACTTCGCGCGCCAGCGCGCAAATTTGATACATGGTCCATGGTCCATGGTACGTTTCACATGGTACATCGTACATGAGCAAACGCATTTCAAATGCGTTTGCCCTGCATGTGCCTGCGCATGACTTGACGCTTGAATCGAACAATGGTATAAATGTCTGACATGCAAGCAACGGATGATAAGGCGAGGCTGGTGGAAATTCTGCGGGAGGCGGAAAGAGTAGGAGTGATTTCGCATTACCGCCCGGATGGCGATGCTATCGGATCCACCCTCGCGCTTGGGCTGGCTCTGAGGAGTCTCGGTAAGAGGATTACGATGTGGAATGAGGATGGCGTGCCGGAGCGTTACGCTTTTCTGGAAGGGGCGAATCTTGTACAGTGCCCCCCTCGATCCGGTCCCGTGGAAATTGATCTCCTCGTCTGTGTAGATTGTGGAGACCCTAAGCGACTCGGCGAGGCGGGCATGGCTCTGCTTCACACCGTCCCGGCAAGCGCCAATATTGACCACCATGAGACCAATACACGCTACGCAGGAACCAACTATATTGTCGGTGGGGCGGCATCCTGTTCCTCCGTTCTTGTTCCTGTGATAGATGCGCTTGGTATCCCTATGAGTCCGGCAGTAGCGCAAGCTCTCTATGTAGGATTGAGTACGGACACAGGTTCCTTCCAATATGGCAGCACCACGGCCGAAGATATGCGTCTTGCCGCAAGACTTATCGAGTGCGGCGTGGATGTAGGAGACACAAATCGCCGAGTGTACCAGGAGCAACCTGCCGGTGCGTTCGCCGTACATCGCGAAGTGCTCAATAATATGGTGATCGAAGAGGATGGGCAGCTGGTGCACTACTCAATGCCCGCTGGGAAGTGTGCCGAGCTCGGCGTGGGACGCGAGGAGACTAAGGACCTCGTGAATATTATTCGCATACTCCGCGGTGCGCGCATCGCCATCATTTTTGAAGACTTGGAGAATGGGCTTATTCGCGTCTCTCTGCGCAGCAAGGATCCTCGCATCAGCGTAAGTATGTTGGCAGCGCAATTCGGTGGAGGCGGACATGCCATGGCTGCCGGTATCCGCATGCGCGGGAGCCTGGCAAATTGTCGGGAAAGCGTGCTCCGGGCGGCAAGAGAGAGCTTGAAAAAACTGCATGAATAACGTGACAGACCAGGCCCCATGTGGTGTATTGCCCATCGACAAAGACCCGGGGTTCACCTCGCACAACGCCGTGGCTCTCTGTCGGCGCATCCTTAACACGCGCAAGGTAGGTCATTGCGGAACGCTGGATCCTATGGCTACCGGGCTCCTGCTCATCGTCGTAGGAAAAGCGACACGTCTGCAGGATCATCTGATGGGCAAAGACAAAGTATACACTGCCACATTAAAGCTCGGAGAGGAAACGAATAGTTATGATGCGGAAGGTGAAGTAGTGGCTCGCAAGAGTATTGCGGGAATTGATGAAAAGATGCTTCGCGAGGCTTTTATGCATTTTTCAGGTCTCATTGAGCAGACGCCTCCCATGTACTCCGCTATTAAAATTAACGGCATTCCCTGCTACAAACTCGCCCGCAAAGGCGTGGAAATTGAGCGAAAGCCACGGCAGGTACGTGTGATTTCTTCCGCAATCACGCGCTTCGATCTGACAAGTGGAGAAGTGGATTTTACCCTGCATTGCAGTAAGGGATTTTACGTTCGCAGTTTCGCACACGATATTGGACAGCTCCTCGGTTGCGGGGCGCACTTGACCGCCCTGCGGCGTACTCGCATCGGGAACTTTGACGTGGCTCAGGCCATCAGCGTGCCGGAACTCAAAGCGGCGTCTCCGGAGGAGGTTCTTCGTCACCTCATTCCCATTGATCATCTCTTCCCTCCATCCCAGGAGTCATGATTATCTGCCGTACACTCGAGGAGCTGCGCAGCGTGCCGCAACCCATTCACTGGGCTATGGGCTACTTCGATGGCGTGCACCTCGGGCACCAAAGTGTCATCCGCTCAGCGAATACTCCGGGAGCATTGAGAGGTGTGCTGACTTTCGAGCCCCACCCGCTCGCAGTTCTCAGACCCGACGCACAGCCAAAGCTGCTCACGCCCCTGCTGCGTCAAAAAGCAGAGTTGCTCGAAAATCTCTGTGGCGTAGAATTGCTTCTGGCTCTCAAGTTCACTCCTGAATTCGCGACATGGAGTCCAATAGATTTCCTCAATGGCATTGAGGAGGTCAGCCGCATTGCGGGTATCTCAGTAGGGGAAAATTGGCGTTTTGGACGCGGGGGCACAGGCGACGCAAACTTGCTAAAGGAGGAAGGAGCACGCCGTGGTTTCCGCGTCTGCGTCCTGCCGCTGAAGGAAGACGATGGCGCAACCGTCAGTTCACGCCGTGTGCGGGCTGAGCTGGGGAATGGAAATATCATGCAGGTGAAGCGACTTCTTGGGCATCCCTTTTGCATTGCCGGCATTGTGGAACACGGACAGCACCTGGCACGACAACTCGGATTTCCAACGGCCAATATCCCTATCCCTCCCATCGCGGCTCTGCCGCCGTACGGAGTCTATCACGTCACTTGCAGGGTGCAGGAGCAGACTCTGCATGGCGTCGCCGATCTCGGGCTGCGTCCCAGCATTGCAGCGCCGTGCAAATCTCCACGTCTGGAGGTCCACTTCCCTGGCCTGGAAAGTGATCTGTACGGCAGTTTCCTCACTGTACAACTTGAGGAATATATGAGGGAGGAACAGCAGTTTCCGACGCTCGCCGCCCTGCGTGAGCAAATCGCGCACGACGTCGCCTCATTGCTATCAAAAAAGGCGGAGCCGATCACATAGGAATTTTGTAATCCACGCTATCTTTTTTCTTGTCGATTTGTGATAAATGTGGTACACGTACCAGTGAGGAATTTTCGCTTCCGTGCTCTGTTTAAATCCAAACGTAGTTGGAAGCGAGGGTTGCTTTTCTCTCCGAACTCTTACTCATTTTTCACACCCTGCCTCTAAACTCTGACCGTAATTCACCATGAAACGCTCTATTTTACTGCTCTGCTCCGCGCTCCTGTTGATTGCTCCGGTGACCTCTGCTGATCCCGCCCCTTCAGACCAGGGCGGAAATGTTCATTCCACTGATACTGAAAATCCGCGCTACTGGATCACAAAATCATCCGGTAAAACCCATAATCGCTCTTGCCGCTACTACAAAAACAGCAAGGGTCACGGTTCTGATACCCCGTCCGGCAATGACTGTAAAATCTGTGGTGGAGCCAGCCGCGGTTAAATTAAAGCAAAGGGACTCTCAAACCTGAATCCCCGATTGCGCTGTGTGCCGCACGGGTTACATCGCATGGAATTTGTGATCCATGAGGGGAATCAACTTGGAGAGAATACACGATGACACATATTCTGCGCCGTCGTACGATAGGTGGTTGTCATCGTGGTAAAGGAGTTTATTTCTGTAAAATCCACGGAAATACCCTTTTTGTTCAAGGTAGGGGTGCACTAGGACGACTCGAGCCCCTGTTGCAGCTGAAACGCGCTGTAAGATCTGAAATACGGGACTTTCCTTCATCTCAAACTCTCGCAAACTAATCGCCTCGCCGATATGCGAGGTATCGCATCCCAGCATAATTCTCCTGCGCAATTCCGTGCCCGGTGACAATTTGAGCAAAGGCACGGGACCAACAAGTACAACATCTCTCCCCATGTCTCGCAGGCGGCGACACGTTTCAGTGAGACCTTCTTCAAGAAGGAAAGTGTTTGCCGCATCATCATGAGGAACAGGTTGATTGACCCTGTAGAGAATCTGCCCGCTGTGATTCCCGCTCAGCCGTGTATCCCAGCGACACATAATTATAACCGTTTTCAGGGAAGGGACCTTCTCCAGCCATGAAAGAATCTCCCGGATCGAATTGTGGAACGTGTTGGCAACCTCAATCCCGTACAAAGGACAAGTCTTGCTCCCGAATGCTATTCCCTCAATCCCATGCTCTGAAAAAACATGAGAAAGTCCCCCCTTTAGCGCCTCCGCATGCGAGTCTCCCATCAAGAACACACTTGGCTTTCCCTCCCCTTTGCCCAGCACTTCCAGCACATTGTGAATACGGTTCCCCTTTTCATCCAGGGAGTCCATCTGACATATTCCGTGATGACCGTCCTGCCATTTCCTGAGTCTCGGCGGAAAATTCAGTGACTCGTATTGGTTAGCATCGCTGTGAATATAGTACACGAGACCATTCGTCCTCTGCAGGAGTCCACCTATTCCCGCCACCAATGCACATACAACCACTAGTCCGCCAATGGCCTTCCGGGTCGTAATTTCCTTGTTGCGCCGGATGGGCATCTCGATATATCTCCACGACAAGTATGCAGAGAAGAAGGAAAGCACCGATGCAAGCAGTATGGCTCCCATCGGCAATTTCTCCTCCCCATAGCAGTAACGCGTAAACGCAATAATGGGCCAGTGCCACAAGTAGAGTGAATAAGAGATGCGCCCCACCCAGACGAGCGGTTTCATGGTTAGAAAAGAACCCACCCATCCCCTCTCACCAAGACCAATCAGTAATCCGCTCCCTGCCACTGCACACAGAGCTCCGGCTCCTGGGAAATGCCCTCCGGAATTAGCAAAACAGAGAGAAGCTACAATGGAAAACACTCCTATCCACGCCCCTGCGAATGCCCACTTCCGCGCGGACACCCCTCTCTCCGGAACATTGAATAGACCCCATGCCAACAACACGCCGCTGAGAAGCTCCCACGCCCTCGCCTCCAGGAAATAGAACGCCTTCACGTGATGACGGATTATGGGTGAAGCCAGTAGACGTTCTGCATCAATATACGAAATAATCAGCAAAAAAAGCAAAGCAGGCAACACACAGCTGCGCCGTAATTTCCACGTGAGGAACACCACGAGTGGTACGATAATATAGAATTGCTCCTCCACACTCAACGACCACAGATTCATCAGAGGGTGTGTTCCGGCATCTCCCGCAAAATAGTCTCCCAAAAATTTGTAACAGAAAAAATTTGCGAAAAAGTAGGAACTGCGTAATGCCGCATTCCCAAGTGACGCCAGAGGCTCGTAGTGGTAGATGGACAACCCCACCAGGAGTGTTGCCGTGATGACAGCAAAATACGCCGGCATGATGCGCTTAATGCGCCGCGTATAAAAATCCGCAAATGAAAACTTCCCCTCCCTCAAATCCCTTACGATTCCCCCTCCTATCAAATACCCCGATATCACAAAGAAAATATCAACGCCTGTAAAACCTCCCGGACACCACCCGTCCTCCAAATGGTAGAGAAGCACCGCCAATACCGCTATCGCTCTGATCCCATCTATGTGTGGGAAATACCTACCTCGTATGACCTGTTGCGCATAGTCTCCACACTTTCTCCCTCGCAACGTTATTTCGCTGCTACTGCTTACCCCCCCCCGCAGTATATTGATTGTCAATATTTTTCATTCCTAAACGTCACCTAACCGCATTATACTACAAAAAACGCTCCCTCATTTCAAGTGAAAACCTCAGCATCCACGAGAAGAATTTCTACTCTTTCTTCCCCCTTTACGAATCCTTATCCGGGAAAGGCTGCCGATTTTGTTCCGTATAGCGCCAACCCTCTTCCAAATGCTGCCACAACTCGCGGTGTTCATCCTCCTTTTCCTGCTCCATACGCTGCGAAGTCATGCGAAAGGGGTAAATTTGCACCGGCACATACGCCTGCCCCCTGCGTAACGCTTGTTCCACCATGATGTAAATTTCCTCAATAGCCTCATCCCCCATGGCAAAGCAGCCGATAGAAACATAGCTACCATGCACCATAATGTTGGAACCTGTGCGTCCGTGCTCTCGGTCATAGCGATTGGGGTAGCCAATGTTAAAAGCAAGATGATAATGACTGGCGGGGTTGAGTCGCCCCAGACTCACGCGGTAAAACCCTTCAGGGGCGCGACCATCTCCTTCCTCCTGCTTGGGAGGAGTCTCCCCTCCGTAGGATCGGATAGGATACTTTTTTGCGATGCCCCATGTTTTCCCCTCTCCCTGCACCCAAAGCTCAAGCAAACT
>CANQGG010000065.1 GCA_947601655.1 uncultured Akkermansia sp. | reverse complement strand
TGCACACCCTCACCCTTTCCAACATGCTTCTTATCCGGCTTGCGGAAAAGCGCATAGCTAGCATGCGAAAAATCCACCGACGCCGAAAAATCCGCGCCCCCATCCACAATCACCCCATTCCCCAACTCCATCACCCCGTTATTGAATAAGCCGCGCTCCTTCGCTTCCGTTACAGAAAAAGACACATCTCCTCCATCCCGCGCCTCCGCAACCGACATGCTCGACGATAAGCCGCCATCCTCGCTCTTCTCCCACGACTTACCCAGCATCCCTCTATCCGCCACACTCATCGAAACATCCCCCTTGACATCCTCGCCCCCCTGTGATTGAATACCCGTGAGAGGGGTAGACGGGGCATAGCCCCGAGCATCGCCGGGTGCAAGCCCCTGCCCCCTCTCCATTTTTTGTATCCACTCCGTCACGAACATCAGCTTACTTGTGCTGGTTCTGCGCTTCCTCCCAACCTTCTGCACAACCTTATACCTCACATTCCCGTAGTCTTTTGTGTAGACAATCATGGTGGCTTCTCCATCCCTCTTCTCTACCTCCGGCTTACCTGTATCAAGGATATCCGGCAACAGAGCAAAATCATCCCACGTCAAATCAAGCTGATTAGGATACAAGCTACTTGTGGAATCTTGACTATGCCGCTGCACCGCGTGCCAAATCTTCTCCTCCGACACCGCGTGATAATACCCAGTCACATCCCGCCCCGTCGCCTCCTTCACAGCCTCAATCACCCCCTCATTAGCAGGCATAATCAGCTCCTCCTCCTGCGAAATTAACCCCTTCCTCGCCTCCACCGGCATCCTCTCCTCCAGCTCCTCGCGCGTCACCGCATCCTTCACCTTCCCGCGTAAACTCGTCACCACCTTCTCCACAGCCTTCGCCGCCTCCGTCCCGGCGTACCTCTCCCGCGCCGCCCGCGCCCCCTCATTCCTCTCCACCATCTGCGCGCTCATCGAAACATCCCCCTCCCCGCGCGAAGCGCGCGAACTCCCAAATCGTACATCGTACATCGTACCTCGTACATAGGGCGCCCCCGCGCCCCCCACCATCTGCGCACTCCCCATCCCATCTCCCCCGAAAAGCGAATCCACATGCGCCTCCAGGTACTCCTGCGCCTCGCGCTCCTTCTCCTCCTGCTCCCGGCGCATCTGCTCCTCCATATCCGCCTTCCTCTCCGGCGTCAAATACCTCGCAATCGGGTCCAGCTTACTCTCCCCGTCCCACTCCAGCGAATCGCGCATCAACTCCGCATCGCTCGCCATGTGCTTAAACCTCTCCATCAGCCTCACCAGCTCCTCCAGCGTGTACTCCTCGCTCCCCTCCTTGCGCGTCACCGGATTTTACCTGCGTTCAGATGTACGAGTTACCAGCGAGTATTATGCGAAGAAGGGGAAGCTGTTTCTGCAGATTATTTTGGCATGAGGGAACTAGATCTAGCCGGATGCTTCGTATTCGATTTCACTTTTTTTGTCCTAAATTTCCTCCGTGTCGAAAAAAAGGCTTGCCAAACAGGGAATCAGGTGTAAAATGCTGTCTCCTTCTGCGCGCATGGGATTTGCGCCGTGGAAAGGAATTATCGGGTAGGCCGCCGGACAATCAGGCATCATCTCACAGCTTTTCGAGATGGATGGTCAGCTAGCGGAAGTACCTGAAAACCAATTAACTAGCAGGATATCATGCCGACCATTAATCAGCTCGTCCGTAAGGGACGCACAATGCCGGAAGAGAAGTCGAAGTCTCGCGCTCTTCACAGCTGCCCCCAGAGGCGCGGGGTATGCCTTCAGGTGATGACCCGTACGCCCAAAAAACCGAACTCTGCACTGCGTAAAGTAGCTAAGGTGCGTCTCACCAATGGAGAAGAAGTTATCGCATACATCGGCGGCGAGGGACACAATCTGCAAGAGCACTCTATCGTATTGGTGCGCGGCGGTCGTGTGAAGGACTTGCCCGGTGTTCGTTACCACATTGTTCGAGGGGCTCTGGACTGTTTAGGGGTTGATAAGCGTCGCCGCGGTCGCTCGAAGTACGGGGCAAAGCGTCCGAAGGAGGGGGCAGCGCCCGCTAAGAAGAAGTAATTTCTAAACCTTTATCATTATTCATTATGGCTCGTCGTAAACGCGTATACAAGAAGCAGGAACACCGTGATTCGCGGTATGATTCGGTGCTGGTGGGTAAACTCATCGGTAAGGTGATGCTGGCAGGGAAAAAATCCCTTGCCGAGCGTATCGTATACAAGGCCATAGACCTGGCCAATGAGGGGACGGATACCGTGAGTCCTCTGGAGATCCTGACCCGCGCCGTTGAGAACGCCAAGCCACGCGTGGAAGTGAAGAGCCGCCGCGTCGGTGGAGCGACATACCAGGTGCCGCTGGAGGTGGCGCCGGATCGTTCTGAGGCTCTCGCCATGCGCTGGATTATTGGTTTTGCGCGTAATCGCAAGGGCGTGCCCATGGCAAAGGCTTTGGCCAACGAAATTAAGGAAGCCGCAGCCAACCAAGGTGCGGCCGTACGTAAACGCGACGATGTCCACAAGATGGCTCAGGCCAACCGTGCATTCGCTCATTTCCGCTGGTAATTCTCTGAACTTATCGGCGGTTTCTTTTATCTACTAATAAAAAACTTTCGGATCGGAATTAACTATGGCAAGTGTAAGCAGTCCGGATCGTAAGGAGCCTTTGGAGCGTTACCGCAACTTTGGTATCGCTGCCCACATTGATGGTGGCAAGACGACCCTTTCAGAGCGTATCCTTTTCTACACCGGTATGATTCACAAGATCGGTGAAGTACACGATGGAGCGGCAACAACAGACTGGATGGAGCAGGAGCAGGAGCGAGGTATCACTATTACCTCCGCTGCTGTAACGACAAACTGGAAACAGCTCCCCGCCGAGGGATGCTACAAGTTGTTTGAGAATCAAAACTTCCAGCTCAATGTGATTGATACTCCCGGGCACGTGGACTTCACGGCGGAAGTGGAGCGCAGTCTGCGTGTGCTGGATGGAGCGATCGTAGTATTCTGCGGTGTGGCCGGTGTGCAGCCGCAGACTCAAACAGTATGGCGCCAGGCTTCCAAATACAATGTGCCGCGCATCTGCTTTGTGAACAAGATGGATCGTACGGGCGCCAACTTTGCCAATGTGCTCAATGACATCCGCACGAAGTTGGGAGCAAATGCTGCTCCTGTACTCATGCCCATTGGGGCGGAAGATAGTTTGCGCGGTCAGATCGACGTGGTGAACCAGAAGGCTATCATCTACGCGGATTCCGACCGTCTGGGTTCCACCTATACCATTGAAGAGATTCCTGACGAACTGAAGGAGGCTGCTCAGGCGGCTTTGGAGGACCTCAAGGAGCGCGTGGCTAATGTGGATGATGAGCTCGGTGAGCTTTACCTTATGGAAGAACCCATCGATGCTCCCACGTTGAAGGCTGCTATCCGTCGTGCGACCATCGCGAATAAGTTTGTGCCGGTGGCAGGCGGCTCTGCTTTCAAGAATAAGGGTGTTCAGGCTCTGCTGGATGCTGTGGTGGATTACCTCCCGAGTCCATTGGAAGCGAAGCTTGCCACCGTAACTTCCACTATTTCCTCCGGTTTGGATGAAAATGGGTATGAGATTTTCGAGAAGAAGGAAATTACTCCCTCTGATGACGACAAACCCGTCGCCCTTGCATTCAAGTTGTGGGCGGATAAGTTCGTGGGTTCACTGGTGTTTATTCGCGTGTACACCGGTGTTATCCGCAAAGGCGATACCGTTTACAACCCGCGCACCCGCAAGCGTGAGCGCGTGGGACGTCTCTTGCAGATTCAGGCAAACGTTCACACCGATGTAGATGAGGTGTTCTCCGGCGATATTGCCGCTATTGTGGGACTAAAGAATGCGACTACCGGCGACACGCTGGCGAGCGATGACTTTGACTATACTCTCGAGCCGCCTACTTTCCCGGATACGGTGATATCCATGGCGGTGGAGCCGCTCACTAAGGCCGACCAGGAGAAGATGAGCAATGCCCTGCAGCGTCTTTCTGCGGAGGATCCTACCTTCCGCGTGAAGACCGATGAGGAGACCGGGCAAACCATCATTGCCGGCATGGGCGAGTTGCACCTCGACATTATCGTGGATCGCCTCAAACGCGAATTCAAGGTGGAGGCGAACACCGGCAAGCCGCAGATCGCCTATCGTGAGACCATCACCAAGTCCGCCGATCATGTCCAGGGCAAACTTGTCAAGCAGAGTGGCGGTCGCGGTCAGTATGGTGATGTTATCATCGACATGCGTCCCGGCGAGCGTGGCACCGGACTGAAGATCGCTAACAAGATTGTTGGCGGCGCCATTCCGAAGGAGTACATGAACGCCGTGTACGCCGGTCTGAACGAGGCCATGAACTCCGGCATCGTAGCAGGGTATCCCGTGGAAGACGTGGAGGTGGATGTGGTGGATGGTTCTTACCACGAAGTGGACTCCAACGAGAATGCCTTCAAGATGGCGGCCATCTTCGCCATGAAGAACGCCTTTGCCAAGTGTGCGCCCGTTCTTCTGGAACCCATCATGAGTGTGGAGGTTGTTTCTCCCGCCGAGAACCAGGGCGACATCATGGGCGACCTCAACCGCCGCCGCGCTCAGGTGAACGGCATGGAGCACAAGGGCAGCGAGTGTGTGCTCACCGCCGCCGTTCCGCTGGCAGAGATGTTTGGTTACTCCACCGATATTCGCACCCTTTCCAAGGGGCTGGCTTCGTACTCTATGGAGCCCTCGCACTTTGAACAGGTCCCGCCCAATCTCGTGGCGCAGATCGTTAAGGCTCGCGGAGGCAATGCCAAGTAAACTTCCTAATCTGAATTATTAACTGTAATTAAACCTAAACATAAACCGCACGTTCATGCAAAGTCCAAAAATCCGCATTCGACTTCGTGCTTTCGACAGCCGCGCCATCGATCGATCCGCTACTGAGATCGTTGAGACGGCGAAGCGCACGGGGGCAAAAGTAGCCGGGCCGATTCCTTTGCCGACTCGTATCGAGAAGTTCTCTGTGAACCGCTCGGTTCGTGTCAATAAGAAATCAGCAGATCAGTTTGAGATCCGCACGCACAAGAGGTTGCTCGACATTGTCGACCCCACCTCCCGCACGGTCGAGGAGCTCAAGAAACTTAACCTTCCCGCCGGCGTGGATATCACGATCAAGATCTGAGTCTCCGGCCGTTTCAAACATTAACCTGATTGATTGACATGTCTATTGGTCTTATCGGAAAAAAGGTGGGCATGACCCGCGTTTTCAACAAGGAAACCGGCGCCATGATCCCGGTCACAGTGATTGATGTGGCTGATAACACTTTCGCCCAGGTGAAAACTGAGGAGAAGGAGGGCTACAACGCCGTGCAGGTTGCTTTTGGTTCCAAGAAGGAGAATCGTCTTTCGCGTCCTGTTGCCGGTCACTACAAAAAGCTCGGTATTCAGCCTGCGGAGAAGCTCATGGAGTTCCGCGTCACCGCCGAAGAGTTGCCGCAGGAAGGGGCCAACCATCCGGGCTGCGATCTTTTCACGGAGGGTGCATGGGTGGATGTCATAGGCACCAGCAAGGGCAAGGGTTTCCAAGGCGTCATGCGGCGCCACAATTTCCACGGTTCGCCCATGACCCACGGTTCCATGATGCATCGTCGTACCGGTGGCGTAGGCGCCTGCGCAACTCCCTCCCGCGTTTGGAAAGGGCAGAAAATGCCTGGGCGTATGGGTAATGAGCGCAAGACTGTGCAGAACCTACGCGTGGTGCAGGTACGCAAGGATGACAACGTGATTCTCGTGTCGGGACCTGTCCCGGGCGCGCGAGGCAGCTACGTGGTGATTCGCCCTGCTAAGAAGAAGATTGCTAAATAGTAAACGTCGAACCTAGGAAAACCTATCTATGTCCGCAAAAGAATTAACACTTGAAGCTGCTCACGAGGCTAATATCGTGACGGTCGGCCCTGAGAAGGGTTCCCAGGCCGTGCACGATGTCATCGTAGCATACCAGGCCAACCGCCGTCAGGGCAGCGCCTGCACTAAGACACGCGCCGAGGTGGCCGGTAACAATCGCAAGATTTACCGGCAGAAGGGTACTGGTAATGCCCGTCATGGCGATAAGCAAAGCCCCATCTTTGTGGGTGGTGGCGTCGTGTTCGGACCGAAGCCTCGCGATTACTCGATGAAGGTGAACCGTAATGTGCGGCGCCTTGCTCTGCGCCGCGTGCTCGGAGATGCCGTGAGTGGCGGGAAGGTGCTTACAGTTCCTTCTTTCACCGTCGAGGATGGTAAGACGAAGAGCTTTGTGGCTGCCGTGCACGCCATGGTAGAGAATCCTCGCAAAGTACTGATTATCGCTGATGAATTTGATGGACTCACGAAACGGGCCGGGCGCAATGTGGCCGATGTGCTGCTGATGAGCGCCGCCGAGGTAAACATCGAGCACCTCATGAACGCCAACAAGGTCGTGATCGTTGAATCCGCACTGGAAACTATAGCCAACCGCACGAAATAACCATGAACGATATCCATGATGTAATTAAACGTCCTCGTGTCTCGGAAAAGGCGACTCTTCTGCACGAAAAGACCGGGGAAGTAGTGCTGGAGGTGGCGGTGAAGGCCACGAAGATTGAGATTCGCCAGGCAGTGGAGAAGCTGCTTGGAAAGAAGGTATCAGCCGTGCGTACCGCCAATTACGATGGTAAATTGCGTCGCAAGCGTACGAAGAATCAGGGAGTGACTCCTGCTTGGAAAAAGGCTTATGTGAAGCTTGCTCCCGGTGAGTCTCTCGAGCTTGTGTAAACCTATAAGCTGGACAACACGAACCAATAGAACCAACTATTATGTCTCTGAAGTCTTTTAAGCCGACGACTCCCTCCAATCGCTATAAGGTGCTTCCCTCCTTCAAGGAGATTACCAGGAGCAAACCCGAGAAATCTCTCCTTGAGCCCCTTCGTAAGAGCGGTGGTCGTAATAACAACGGTCGCATCACTACTCGCCACATCGGCGGGGGGCACAAGCGTCACTATCGTCTGGTGGACTTTCATCGCACACGTCATGAGGTAGCCACTGTGCTCGCTGTGGAGTATGATCCGAACCGTACTTGCCGCATCGCTCTCGTTCAGTACAAGGATGGTGCGAAGAGCTACATCCTTGCTCCCGTAGGGTTGAATGTGGGCATGACGGTGCAGAGCGGTGAGAACGTGGCCCCGAAGGTGGGTAATGCGATGCCGCTGCGCAACGTGCCCCTGGGTACGGCGATTCACAACATTGAGATTCGCCCCGGTTCCGGCGGCAAGGTAGCTCGCTCTGCAGGGCAGCAGGCGGTTCTCTCCAACCGTGATGGCGAGTACGCTCTCGTTAAGATGCCCTCTGGGGAAGTTCGCCGTTTCCGTGTAGAGTGTTACTGCACCATTGGTCAGGTGGGCAATACACAGCACATGAATGAGTCCTCTGGCAAGGCAGGACGTACTCGATGGATGGGGATTCGTCCAACCGTTCGTGGTATGTGTATGAACCCGGTGGATCACCCGAATGGCGGTGGTGAGGGTAAGTCCAAGTCTGGCGGTGGTCGCCAGCACCTCAAGTCGCCATGGGGACACGTGAAAGGGCAGAAGACGCGTCGCGTCCGCAAGCCGACAGATACTTTCATCGTGCAGCGTCGCAAATCCAAGTAAGTTTAACCAATAACCGTATTATCAAACAATGGGTCGTTCCCTAAAAAAAGGTCCGTTTGTCAATCAATCCCTGCTGGATAAAGTTGACGCACAGCTGCAGAGTGGAGATCGTAAACCGATCAAGACATGGAGCCGTGCTTCGATGGTCATTCCGGATTTTGTGGGTCTCACTTTCCTCGTGCATGCCGGCAAATCTTTTGCTACGGTTTACGTGACGGAGAATATGGTGGGCCATAAATTGGGTGAGTTTGCTCCCACGCGAATCTTCAAGGCTCACGGTGGTATCGGCAAGAAGTAATCCATGAGTTTAGTCTCGGTCCTTTGATTCGAAACGCGTAATCCTTTCCATGGTCACTATCCTCCAACACGCACGCGGTGTCCTGTTGCTCATTCTCGGGGCAGCAGCGACCGTTGGCGCAGCGGAGGCCGATCGCGGAACACAACACACGATCTCCCAGCTCGAAAAACAGCTGGCCACTCTGCGCGAAAGTTATGCTCTCGCTCGAGCGGATGCCGACCGTGCCCGGACGCAGCTGCGAGAAATTCGCACGCGCCTGGAGGCTTTGGGCGGCACTTCTCTGAGTGATAGCGAGGAACGCTTGATCGATACAGCTGCTCAGCTCGAGGCTGCCCGCCAGGAGAATGAGCAGATGCGTCGCGCCGCACTCCGCCTTACGGCTGCCGTCAGTGCCTATCTCAATGCGCCTCAGCAGGAAGATGCTTCCACTCGTCGAGAGCTGGAGGCTGCCCTGCGCGATCAGGAACTTGCGATGGGTATGCGTACGGCGCCACATGACTTTCTCTCCGGTACCCCGGATGATGCGCAGGTGCTCAGCATCGATTCCGAGTCAGGTCTCATCGTGATCAACGCCGGCAGAGATGCCAGGGTGCGGGTAGGCATGCCCATGCAGATTACTCGCGGTGATCAGATCATCGCGAACGCCATTGTAACCGATGTGCGTAAAAAAGTCTCGGGGCTCCTCGTGCAGCAGCATCTTAACCGGCGACTCTCGATCTCCGTGGGCGATCAGGTGTCTGTCACAACCAATAATTAATCCACATCCACAATGGAAGTTAAAGCAATATGCAAGAATGCCCGCATTTCTGCTAAGAAGATGCGGGATGTAGCCTCTGCCGTGCAGGGAATGCCGGTAGCCAAGGCGATCGACGTGCTGAGCTACTCACCCAAGAAGGGGGCCTACCTGATCAATAAGACGATCAAATCGGCTGTAGCGAATGCGGAAAACAACAACGGTTTAGCGGCTGACGATCTCGTCCTGAAGAGTGTTCGCGTGGACGAGGGCGTTACTTACCGCCGCACGATGCAGCGGGCACGAGGGTCTGCTAATGTCATTCGTAAGCGCACTGCGCATATCACGGTTGTTCTTTCTGAAAAAGAGGGCTAAATCAACATTTATCATCTTATGGGAAAAAAAGTAAATCCGATCGGGTTCCGTCTCGCTGTCACAAAGGACTGGCGTTCCAAGTGGTATGCTGTCGGTAAGGACTACGCCGATAAGCTGCACCAGGACATCAAAATCCGTAAGTTCATCAAGGATTACACCACGCGCCTTAACAGCGAACTCAACAAAGGAAGTTCCCCCGCCATCTCTCGCATCGTTATCGAGCGCGCATGGAATAGTGTTCGCGTCACTATCTCCACCGCTCGCCCAGGACTCGTCATTGGTCCCAAGGGCAAGTACATCGAGGAGATGACTTCTGAGCTTTCCAAGCTCTGCCGAGGCGCTCAGGTGAAATTGGATATCATGGAGATTCGCCAGCCGGAGTTGGACGCTCAGCTTGTCGCAGAGAATATCGCCACCCAGCTGGAACGTCGCGTCTCTTTCCGCCGTGCTATGAAGCGTGCTGTGCAGGTCGCCATGGATTTTGGAGCGGACGGTATTCGTGTGCGTTGCGCCGGTCGTCTGGGAGGCGCGGATATCGCTCGTGCGGAACAGTACCGTGAGGGGAAGGTGGCTCTGCAGACCTTGCGTGCCCCCATAGATTATGGCTTTGCTGAGGCCCGCACGCTCTATGGTCTCATTGGAGTGAAGTGCTGGATCAACAAACGTCCAGATGTCGGTGGAGGCGTGTCCCCCAGCCGTAGCGGCGGTCCGAGGTCTTCACGCCCGCGTCGCGATCGCTCAGAGAACAACAATCGTCGTAACTCCTGAGAAACTCTCACTTCTCAATCTGACAACTTTAACGATAGAAAGGGATTAGACTATGCCTTTAATGCCAAAACGAGTCAAGGGCAATCTGCGCAAGATGCACCGCGGCAATCGCGGCGGTAATGCTACGAGTGGAGATTATGTGGCTTTCGGTGATTATGGTCTTCAGGTGCTTACGCGTGGCTGGGTGACCAATAACCAGATCGAGGCATGCCGTGTGGCGATTAACCGCTACTTGCGCCGCCGTGGTCGTGTGTACATCCGCATCTTCCCACAAAAATCTTTTACCAAACGTCCGCCGGATACCCGTATGGGTAAGGGGAAGGGCGCTGTGGAGGGCTGGGTGGCCGTTTGTCGCCCGGGCAATGTGATGTTTGAAGTTGGTGGTGTGACTGAGTCCGCTGCTCGCGAGGCTCTTCGCTTAGCTTCTAACAAGCTTGGTATCCGCACGCGCTTTGTGTATCGCCAGGGAGTGGAACCCCAGGCCTGATGTCAACAATTCCTAACCATTTCACATTTTCAGATTATGCCTGTAAAGAAAGCCAAAGACCTGCGTGGGATGAGCTCCAAAGAACTCGCTGCCCACATCCGGGAGCTCCGCAAGGAACTCTTCGACCTGCGCCTCAAGAATGGTACCGGCTCTCTGGTGAATAACCAGCAGCTGCGTCTCGTACGCAAGGAAATCGCGCGCGCCATGACGGTGCAGAGTGAGGGGCCTTCTGTCCCTGTTCAGCAGGATTAACCACCCAGAACCATACATTGTTTTATGAGCGAAGATTCTACTACCGCATCGAAACCAAGGGGACTGCGTAAGACCCGTGTCGGCGTTGTCGTATCGACCAAGATGGCCAAGACCATCGTGGTGGAGTATGTCGCACGCGTGCCGCACCCCGTTTTCAAAAAAATTGTGAAGCGTAGCAAAAAGTATTACGCACACGATGAGCAGGAAAGCGCCAAGGAGGGTGATACCGTCCGCATCCGCGAGACTCGTCCGCTCTCTGCTCTGAAACGCTGGGAGCTCGTCGAAATTATCAAACACTAACTCTTAGAAAGGACCTGTTATATGCTTCAGATGGAATCTATCCTGCAGGTGGCAGACAACACTGGCGCTCGCACCGCGAAGATGATTGGTGTCATCGGCAAAGCTACGGATCAGGCACACGTGGGTGATATCATCACCTGCCATATCCGCGAATCCATCCCCACTGCTGCCGTGAAGAAGGGCTCTGTGGTGAAGGCCGTGGTGGTGCGCACTTCTGCCCCTATTCGGCGTGATGATGGCTCCGTGCTGCGGTTCGATTCGAATGCCGTGGTCTGCATCGACAAGGATAACAACCCGCGTGGTACACGTATCTTTGGTCCTGTTGCCCGTGAGTTGCGTGAGAAAGGCTTCATGAAGATTGTTTCTCTTGCTCCGGAGGTGCTTTAGGAGCTTCTTTCCTACTTCGTGGAGAACTTGCAGGCGGCGTGCTCATTTGAGTTCGTCGCCTTTCTGCTTGTACGTCAGGCATGACATGAAACTGGGGTGAAAGTCCCCAAGAGCCGCTGACAGGGCGGAATCAAATAGCCAAAGGCAACTGCGTCACAGTAATGTGGGGTGGGGAGGAAGCCGGA
>CANQGG010000064.1 GCA_947601655.1 uncultured Akkermansia sp. | reverse complement strand
TACCATGTAGCAGAGCGGTGGCCACGGCTCTGCTTATCCGTAAACCTTTCTAACTAATCACCACGCATGTTTTACCCTCCACCTCAGCTAAAGCTTCGCAGCTTCGCGCGCAAGCGCGCAAATTTAATACATGGTACACGGTACATGGTACATGAAAGGGTCTATCCCAAAACCTTTCCGGACACAAAAAACGCGTCGTTTCAGAAATTCGGCTTGCTTTCGCTTCGCAATTCCGCGCGCAAGCGCGCTAACTTCATACATGGTACACGGTACATGGTCCATGGTACATCCAAAATGGTCCATGGTACATGCAACAATG
The DNA here is from genome assembly GCA_947601655.1 of uncultured Akkermansia sp. Lineage (GTDB taxonomy): Bacteria > Verrucomicrobiota > Verrucomicrobiia > Verrucomicrobiales > Akkermansiaceae > Akkermansia. The sequence continues at coordinate 11,281 of CANQGG010000064.1, read as the reverse complement.
CGTTTGCCCCGTCCTTTCTTGCCTTGTCAGAAGGTGAACTTCATTCCCACTGTCGCGTTGAAGTCCACGAACGAGGAGCGTACCTCCGCACCGGCGTCCATGAACAACTCCGCGCGGTTCTCCAGCGGAATGCTCAGCCCTGCCCCAAACTCTATGCCTACTCTCCCCTCCGTCGCTCCCTCCACCGTCGCGCTGTGCCCTGTCGTATCCGCCAGCAGCCCCACGCTCGATTCCCCCTTCTCATCCCCCGCATAGAACTTCACCAGCGCTCGCATCTCCAGCAGGCTTGCCCTGTTGTACACGCTCTCCCCCATCACCATCTGCAGCCGCGCCCCAAGCCCCATCTCAAGCACCGTGTACTCCCCGGGGTCCACGCGCAGTCCCGCCGTGCTCCCCTCCTCCTCGTACGAGCTGAGCCCCGCGTTGTGCAGTTGCAGGTTGAACACCGGTTGCAGCACCGTGCTCTGCTCCTCATTCATCGCAAATGCGTAGCCCAGCTCATACATCAACCCGAAGGAAAGACCGCTCGTGCTGCCGCTCGTGCTGTAGCTCCCCGCCACGTCATTCCCATCCGCCCTCTTATCCGTCCAGCTCACGCAGCGGTCCATCTTCGCATTCGTGAAGCCCACGCTCGCCACAAAGGTGTGCCGCCACGCCCGCCTCTGCGTCACGGCAAAGGCGCTGATGTAGGCCGTCGTGAAGTCCGCGTCCAGCTTGTCCACCGCATCGCTCGTCACGCTCTGGTACATGGCGGAGAGCGCCAGACCCACCGTGCTGCGCGCGCTCACGTTGTGCGCTACGCCCAGGGTCCCGCCGTATGCGTTGCTCTTGTAGCCGGGCAGCAGGTCCTCCCCGTCGCGCTTGATGAAGGAAGTCTCCGCATTCACCCAGAAGCTCGTGTGCGACAGGTCGTCGTACTCGTAACGCTCATCCATGCCCATGGTCGTGGTGCGGTTGCGGATGCTGCGCAGGTTGCGCTGCATATCCGCCCCCAGCGCGGGAGCCAGGACCGATGTGCTCGCCCCCGCCACGGAGGCCAGCAGACGGTTGCCCGCCGCCTTGTCCCCGCTGCCCGTCTTGTTCACGTCCAGCATGTTGTTAAGCGCATTCATCACATCGCCCAGATCCCCGGTGATGACGAGTCCATCCTGGCTGCTGTAGAGCGGGCCGAAGATATCCGCCCCCGCCTTCGAGTTCGTACTGTTCGCAAATACACTGTATTTGTTACTCGGATCATGATCCCCCACGATGTAGATGTTCCCATCCTTATCAATTTCGATGCCCCCTGTTTCCCCCTTGACGTTGAGAACGTTCTTGAGGTAGACGCCCGACGACTTACCATATACGCTCCCAATCTTCTTGCCCCCCAATTCTTCGGGGTTAATTTGGCCGATGTACTGCCGCACCCTGGTTTTGTCGTTCGGGTCCACCTTCAGCACGGCACTGCCGTTATCCTGCCCTACTTCCATCTTGGAATGATCCGGATCATTCGGATCATTCCCGAGTTCATCGAAATTAAGGCTCTGGAAGAAGAAGCCTCCCCTTCCTTCCCGGAGGTTCGGGTCCAGATCCAGCAGGAACGCGCTCTTCGATCCCTCTTCCAACTTCACATTTCCCATCAATAGCGTATTTCCTCCGGAGGAAATGTTGAATTCCACGCTGGCTCCTGTAGAGGCCGTGAGATTCCATTTTGTGCTACCTGTCACACCGGTGAAGTACTGTGTGTAATCTCCTCCTTCCCCGAAGGTCATCGTTCCGCTGTACCGCGCGAGGTCTCCGGTGAATGTATGGCTGCGTCCCGCAAGATTAAACTTGAGATCCCTCGCCTCACTGTCTTCAGTGCCTTCAGTGACCAGTTTGCCTTTGCCGCTCAGACCGCAGAGTTCCCAAGCTGTGCTCGCTGCTTTCGCTGTCAGCTCCGCTTCTTCTTCCAGATTCAGAGCCACGTATGAGAGTTTCGCATCCTCATCTGTCTTCACTCTACCCGAAGCGCTCAGCGTCCCATTCAGCGTAGAAGGCACATCTGCCAGCTTCTTGTTGCCAATGAGGACTTTTCCCTTGATCTCCGAGCCATCCAACAGCCGCAGGTTTGCCCAGTTCGCCATTTTGATGTGCTCCGCGTCTTTGTATTCGCCGGATGTTCCACTGTCCCACGTGCCCGACTCCTCCTCGATGGCGCCTTGCACGGTGAACGTAGAATTGTCCACTTGAATCTGAGAGGTGCGCTCATCGGCAAGACGCACGCCGCCGCGCACGTCTCCTGTGCTTCCATCCGCCAAGCTGAGCACACCGCTCTGCATAATCAAATCCCCCCTACGAACCTCCAATTTCGCCGCCGAGCCACTCAACTGCGTGATAGATTTCGGCTCCGCTGGCTGCAAGGCAGATTGGGACGTATCCACTTGCACGTGGCGCACCGCCAGATCGGCATCCGTGATGTGAATCTCACCGTAGTAGCAGAAGTTCGGGTTCACTTTCATGCCGGTTTCCTCTTTCACCGCAGCTGTTTCCTCTTCACTAATGCGGTTGCTGATTGTCACCAGCGAATCCTCACCTCCGGCGCGCCCGGTGATCACCAGATTTCCGTTCCTGCTCCCCACGAGATTCACCATCACCAGACCATTTGTGAATCCTTCGTCCCGTTCCACAGTGCTGAGGTCAATCTTCGTTTCTTTGTCAATAAACACTGCGCGTGCTCCCACTGTAGCTTCATAGGGATTGCCGGAAGAATTCCACCCCCATAGCGTTGAAGCGCCGCCGTCACGATTATCGCGCGTGCTCACGTAGATATTGCCGGCAATCGCCTCGGAAGTGATATGCAGCCACCCATCCTCGCGGAAGTCAATGCCCACGCCGCGCAACACTGCGTCGTAATACGACACACCTACGTTCTCACGCCACGAACTGATATCTTTATTGGAGAGATGATACCAGCGGTGACCTCCCTCAAAATTCTCGATGTTGAGATCGAGACTGAAACTGCCTTCGTTCACGGTATGCAAGACATAATCCCCCCCCTCTACAAAATTAAAAATCTCACCGCCAATATCAACAGGAGGTTGCGTGCTATCACCACCTGTAGAATGGCTCCACGGAGCGAAATCCTCCGTAATTTGTCCCAGATCAACCGTGCATGAGTCCCCAATATTCAGAGAACCCAATTCATGAAGTCGAGCGTAAGTATTCTCGCCGGAGATCAGCTTGTTGCCCAAGTTGAGCCTTCCGCCGCCGTTTTTCCCCATGCTCCCAAAGTAGTAATCATAATCTCCTCCTCCCTCCACCGTAACAGTTCCATTGTAGTTCTCGGCATTCAGAAGATCACCGCCATCCCGCATTGTTAAGTTCAACACAACCCCCACGTGATTCACGTCAATCTGGTCAGAATACTTCTTCTGATTCCGACCCGTGATCTCATCCGACTTCGCGGCTCGCCGCATGATGAATTGTGACTTCGAGGTTCCGTACACAGCGGAAGAAGAATCCTCAAGCTTGAACTTGAGACCATCGTATGGGCGGTTGGTCACCCCTTCTCCAAGAGTGTCGCGTAGATCATTGCCGTCGCTATTGATCTGCACGTAGGCATTCACCCCAACATCAAAAACTCCGCCGAACGTGAAATCCTCCTTGATTACCCCATCCTCCACAACTCCGCGCATGTTCACGCCGCTAAGAACCGTCACATACGCCCGCCCACTCATTTCCAGAGTGGGCGAATTCTCGTCTTTGGCTGTTCCCTCGACAAAAACGCGTCCGCCCTCCATACGCAGGTAGCGGTCAGTCATAGAAGTGTTACCTATTTCGAGTTCCTGCTGACCAAAAACCCAGAGTTCGGACTTCGCACTCGTTTCCTGACTCATATCCAGTGCCCCTGTATATTGATGCGAGATCCCATTTCGCAGCGTTTTATCGTTCAGCTGGATGATGCCGCTCTTAATCGTAATCTTGTTGACATTTAGAGCACCCCATTGTGTAAATTTTTGCGAGGGTGTGGGTGTATCGTCATTGGTCAATTCATATTGGTCCGGTTCCAAGTCCATCAATAAATTAATCATCGTAATTGCTCCGGAATAGGAAAGCCCCGTATGGCGACGGATTCTCAGCGTACCAGTTCCTCGCTCCCCAGCATCGCCGGTAATGGTAGGTGAAATAGAGGAAGATAAACCATCCACTGTGAGCCACCCCTTAAGGCACAAGCGCCCGTAGTTTGCTTGCCGAGCTGTGTATCCTTGTTCCGCCCCCTCCCCATATTGACTGGATTGAGTCCACTGTACGCCGGTTCGCGCGGCGGTAACAAAATCGAGAATTCCAACCTCACTCCCCTCCTCCTGGAGAGACTCCAGTCGTAATCGACCTGATCCAGCAAGCGATAATCTATAGTGACCGCCCCTAATTTCGCCATGTATAGTCGAGTAGAAGCCCTCCTCCATAGTATAACCCCATTGATCCTCTAGAGCATAGGTGAGTATGTTGGAGTCGTCCATCAAATAAAGATTCCCTTCCAGTCTTGCCCCGGCTGTGAAACGCAAGGCTCCCCAGTTCGGCGCCTTGTTGGCGCCACCATTTTGAGGTTGTTCTGAATAGGAAATAGTGAGACCGGTTGTGACTCCCATAAGGTACACATCGCCCTTGTATGTAACACTATCCTGGTCCCCGCGCCAATTTTGGGTAAGGTCGCCCTGAGAAGTGTGATTGATACGACCAATCTGCAGCTGGGCTCCCGGGTTCACGTAAATGGAGGCTATATGAGTATCGTCTTCCAGGCCGAATGTCATGCCCTTCAGCTCCAAACTTCCCTTGAAATCCAGATCAGATCCGCTGGTAAACCATTGAGAGATGCCGTCCGATTCACTGATCGTATTCCATCCATTGACATGAGAATTCCTATTCGAGAAGTTCAAAGAAATACGACCTGTTCCGTCAATGTCATGCAACTTCCCTGAACCGCCCGTCCCAACGTTGAGGTCGCGATTGTTGATAGCTGTGAACTCTATGGAACCATTGACCGTCAATTTCCCCGCGTAGGAAATGGAGTTGAGGGTTTCGCTGTTGTATCCGGAAACGATAACACTTGTCCCTTCTTCAACAGTCACATTATTCACAGTGAAAGGACTCGTCAGATTGAGATACACAGTCAGAGGTTCCTCCGAGCTGCCCGGTGCGTTAAAAATGAAGTCATCCTCTTTCACGTAATTTATGTGATCGCTCGGTCCTCCTCCCATAAGCGTCACAGAACTATCTGTAGCAACCTCCCACGTCCCACCCTCGTTCACTGTATGCTCCTTTCCCTGCGCCTGCCCCGCCGCGAACAGGCAGAGGGCGCCGGAGGGGAGCAGGGCAGCGCTCCAGGAGGCGGGAGAGGCGAGGGTAAGCACCGGGGCAAGGCATGCGAGAACCGCCCTGCGTAAGCGGGAAGGAAGATGGAGTTTCATGTCAACCGATGAAGAAAAAACTTATCCTGATTATATCTTTACGAATGCGATATACAGGTCGCATCTCTCCAGCGAGTTGATTGTAAACGTTTTAATATTATCAATGAGTTACAAAAATGAGAAGGGGCACATGACATTCACGCTCATGCGCTTACATCATAAGCTGTTTTTTTTCTGTGTTTAGCCACTTTTTTGCTTGTATATCTCTTTCGTAAAGATATAATCACAGGTAGGAATTTCCCGACGAAAGCGATATGAGACTTCACTTACCCGCTCGCCTGCGCAAGGCTCTTCTGGCGTGCCTTGCCCCGATTCTTTCATTCAGCCCCGTTTCGTGGAGTACATCTCTCCTTCCCGTCGGCGCGCTCTGCCTGTTTGCGGCGGGGCAGACGAAGGCTGCCGGTCCGATCACGATTGGAGAAGGAGAGTATACGGTGAATAGCGGAACGGTGGGAGACCAGCCTTTCGACGCTTTCAGCGATGTTATTTTCGATGCAGGGGGGACGCCGGATGATGAGAACCTCATTGAATTGACGTTGCTGGCAAACTTCCAGGTGAATTCCGTGACAGTATTGTCGGGGACGCATGTGGTGGCAGGAGCTCGCATGAGTCAAACATTTACTTTCGGAACGACTGATGGGGAGGTGAATCTTTACGGCGGGACCCTTGAATACGTCTCAACGAGTAACAATACAGCTCCCGGGCTGTCGTTTTCCAATCAGATTTTGAAGGGAGTCAACACCCGTGACGATGCCGGGACGGATTACAGCGGCAGCGCGAAAATCATCCTGAACTTCAATGGCAGGGCGAGTACAAGGAATGGGTTGATCATCAATAATCTGTTCAGAGGCGGAACTTACAACTACGATGGGCGTCTTGAGCTGCAGGGTGCGTGTTTTAGTATTGAAGGCGACACGAAAGGAGAAGGGAAGGCGACGAAGGGAGGTGAGATTATCGTCGATGGCGGGGCTCAATTTCAGCTTGGTACGATAGACTCTATCGGCGATGCGAGCGTTACGGGCCAGCCTGAAAGTTCCATGATCGTGTCTCCGCGCGAGTACGATGGCAATGTGACGTTGGCCGGTTCAACCACGGGGTTAAGTTTCGAGAGTGGAACCCCCGGCTGGGTGCTGAAATGCGGGGCTCTGCGTATGGTCAACGGCTCATCCATAACAGGTAACTTAACGCTGACGAATGATGCAAACATTGTGGTCTACGCGTTGTCCTACAACCCCGGCAGCAGCGTTATTGACATGGCAGCGTTTGCCTCAATCAACGGGCGCATTGTGGGTGACGAGCATAATCTGACATTGACCGGCGCTGGAACGCTCCGGGTCGGACCAGGGCAGGTGGGACAGCTGATCATGGAAGATGTGGCCGGGAGCGGAGTCGTTGTCTCAAAGAACGCCCAAACTGGCTATTACACCAATCGCGCAAGCACAGCCCGATTAGGGGAGCTGGAAATCACCAGCAGAGCCACGGAAAAGGATCCTTTCGCCGTGGCAGGGTATACCAGCACCATTCACGATACTGGCCAATATCCATACGTCACAGGTTCCGGATGGACGAAGATACACGGTTCGGGCACCTACGTTTTCCAAGGTAGCCTTGGAGGTACCGCTGCTAGTAACGGTTCTGACATTGGCAAATTGAACGTTATTGTGGAAGGCAAAGACGATTCGTTGGTGCAGCAAATCAGATGGTTGAATCTGAATGTCAAGACCCTCCGAATCAAGAGAGGCACCATCGATCTCCGGTGGAGTTATTCCGGAAGCGGGGATGTGTCCGGAACAAATTATGGTCACTACGCCAGAAACCTGGAAATGTCCGATCAATTGGATGGTAAAAAAGTTGTTTCTGATCTGCTCGTGAATGCTGGGATCTCGCTGCATATCGATGAAAGTTTGAAGATGACCGGCGGACGGATTGTGGTGAAAGGGCAGGTGAACAGCACGCCGTCCGGCGCGCCGGATGCGCCACGGACCAACGAGGCGAGGCTCGTGCTGGGCCAGGAGTGCGATGCATTGGGGGAAGAAATGAACGGAGTGATTGAGCTGGACGAGTACAGTGTGCTGGAGGTATGGGGGGAAGATGCCGGCAAACGCCCGAAAAACGGGCTGAACATCTCCGTCGTTCACGAAACGGCTATCGCGCGGAATTTGCAGGGGGCATCAACGACGACGGCATTCGTGCTCTGTGAGAATGATCGACTGAACCTCAACAACAACGCGGCCAGTTTCACCGTGCGCATGAAGGATGGCGGCAAACTGTTCAATGCGAGCAATTTCCGGAGCAACATCACGATCCAGTACAGCGGCGGGAAAAATGAGGACGGGAAAAATGTGGTGTATGAGATGGGCGGGTTCGGCCTGAACGGCAGCATCACACTCGGAGTCAACGATGAGGAAGGCACGTACAAGGGACTTGTGCAGGGGGACAACTACGGTGTTCTGAATAATCTCCGGAAGCTGGAGATTCGCAACGAGGCGATTCTGGATTTCTCCGAGAAGACGGATATGGCCAAGGACTCGAGACCGCTGTTCAACTTTTCGAGCGGCAGCACGGGTGAACTGGATTTCGGGCTGTCGGCAAGCGGCGTTTCCGGCTCGCTGACGCTGGATCTTGGGAAAGATTTGCTGAAGGATGGGCAGCCGGTGCACTACCATCTGTCGAACAAGAAGATCGCGGGATGGCGCCAGAAGATCGGGCTGAGCTTCTACGACGCGGTGCTGCGCGGGGTGGGGCTTTCCTTTGACGAGAGCGAGGGCGATGCCTACGGCGACGGGTGGCTCACGGTGACGGGGAATGTGACGCCGAGCAACATCTACGAGAGCAAGCGCGACAACAATGACAACGGCAGCGGGGTGAACTGGGGGTGGAACTCGGATGGGAATCCGTACGAAAGCACGGCAGGCGCCAGAGCGGTGTACGTGAACAAGGAAACGAATATTGACCTGCGCGCGGGAAACAGGGGGGGAGGGGAAGGGCTCGAGTACAAGCGCGGTCTCGTTATCCCGAACCTTGTGGGGTCCACTGAGGGCAACCTCGTGATTACCGGCAATGGAGAAGCGACCACCCCTGAGAGGCGCTCTCTGGTGACCTTCAGCAATCGCATCGATTCGAGTGAGATGGAGACCGTGACGGAGGAGACGGGCATTAAAGTGAATCCGGATTTTTACTACAGCGGGGCGATCGACATCACCAATGCGGATCTTGCGATTCGCCACGTGGAGAAATCGGAGCCGGCAGGCTCAAAAGATGATTTGGAGCCTGCAAAGGGCGATTCGAAGACCATAATCACCGGTAGCCTGAAGCTTGCCGGGGGAGAGTTGCTCATGCAGAGCGGCGCGCTGGACATCCGGGGGAAGGCTCAGCTGGGCGATGGGGGCATCCTGTTCGCCAACGAGCGCACCTCGCAGATGCAGGTTTCCAACGGCGGTTCGGCGGAGGTGGGCGGCGTCATTCAGCAGGATACCGAGCAGGAGTGGAGTGAGGAGGAGAAGGGGACGGGGCTCTACACGGGCGAGGAGCACATCCGCATGAGCGGAGGCAGCAAGCTTGTGCTGCGGAATAACGCCAAGGTGAAAGAGGGCATCCTGATCGGCAACGCGGACTCGAATATCCTCGGCTGGGAGGGGAGTGAAGGAGGCGCGACGCCGCAGACGCGCGACCTTGCGGGGACGGTCAGTATCAGCGGGAAGCAGGTGTCCATGGAGAAGGGAGCGCAGCTTTCGAACGTCGCGCTGAACCTGCAGAGCGGTTCTACGCTGAACGTAGACAATGGCGGGAGCGCGGAGGCCAGGGAATGGGCGCTCAGCGGCCTGAGCGGCGAGGGCAAGCTGGTGACCGGTAACGGCGGTGAGGCAACAAAGGATCTCGAATTTAATCTCGCGGGAAACAGCCACACGTTTACCGGCGACCTCGCGCAGTACAGCGGGAGGATGACGTTCAAAGACAGCAAGAATTACACGCAGTACTTCAACGGAGTGGCAGGGGGCGATAACTGGGATCTCACGGTGGCAGAGGGCGGCAACGTGGAATTCAACATCGCCTCTCGCGAGAATCAACTCAAGATGGGGGATGTCGAGTTGGACGCGGGATCGAAGAGCGCGTTCCTGCTGAATCTGGACCCGAACCTCCGGGAAGGGGGAGAAGGCTTCTTCTTCCAGAGTTTCAGTATTGATGAACTCGGGAATGATCCGGAGAAGAATTCCAAGATGGAAGTAGGGCAGGATAACGGCGTCGCCGTGCTGAAGGTGGACCCGAACGACAAAAACAGGGTGCGGCAGTACATCGGCCATACCGACGAGGAACGCTCTGAGGAATATTACAGGACGTCTGGCGTTTACTTCAGGGATATCCTCAACGTCAAGGAGGGTGGAAGGAACGGCATCGAAATTGACACGAAAGGAGATATCTACATCGTGGGTGAGCTTGATCCGAGCAACAAGTATGCGACGCTTGCGAACAGTGCGAACTCAAAAGCGGGGGCTGCCATCTTTGATCCGATTTTCAGCAATCCGGAGGGACTTGTCTTCACCGGGGATCTGGGTGATGTGATGAGCGTACTCAACGACATGCTGTATGTAAACATTGAAAGCGGGGACAAGACAGCGGGCGACCGTCTGCTGGCCTCCGTGGCGGGGGCGAGCACATCGGTCCTGGCTCCCGCGCTGGGGGCGGATATGCAGCGCAACCTGCGCAGCATCCGCAACCGCACCACGACCATGGGCATGGATGAGCGTTACGAGTACGACGACCTGTCGCACACGAGCTTCTGGGTGAATGCGGAGACTTCCTTCATCAAGCGCGACGGGGAGGACCTGCTGCCCGGCTACAAGAGCAACGCATACGGCGGGACCCTGGGCGTAGCGCACAACGTGAGCGCGCGCAGCACGGTGGGTCTGGCGCTCTCCGCCATGTACCAGAGCGTGACGAGCGATGCGGTGGACAAGCTGGACGCGGACTTCACGACGGCCTACATCAGCGCCTTTGCCGTGACGCAGAGGCGGGCGTGGCGGCACACCTTTGTGGCGAGCGTGGGCTTCACGAATGCGAAGATGGACCGCTGCGTGAGCTGGACGGATAAGAGGGCGGATGGGAATGACGTGGCGGGGAGCTACAGCACGAGCGGCAGCACGAGCGGTCTTTCCTTCGGGTTGATGTATGAGCTGGGCTACGCATTTGCGATGAATGAGGAGCAGAGCACGGTGCTGCAACCGGTGTTCAACCTGCAACTGCACAACGCGGGGCTCAGCTCGTACGAGGAGGAGGGGAGCACGGCGGGACTGCGCGTGGACCCCGGGGAGTACACGGTGCTTGAGATGGGGCTTGGGGCGCGGCTGCAGATGGTGATGGGGGAGAGCGTGTACAACAGGGCAAGCCTGCTGGAGATGCGAGCGCTGGTGAAGTTCTATGCGGGGGATGAGAAGGGGGAATCGAGCGTGGGGCTGCTGGCGGATACGACAGGGCACAGCGCGACGGTGGAGGGAGCGACGGAGGGGAGAGTAGGCATAGAGTTTGGGGCAGGGCTGAGCATTCCGCTGGAGAACCGCGCGGAGTTGTTCATGGACGCCGGTGCGGAGGTACGCTCCTCGTTCGTGGACTTCAACGCGACAGTGGGAATGAAGTTCACCTTCTGACACGGCAAGAAAGGACGAGGCAAACGCATTGGGAAATGCGTTTACCGAAGATGTACCATGGACCATGTACCGTGTACCATGTATGAAGTTAGCGCGCTTGCGCGCGAAGCTGCGAAGCTTTAGCTGAGGTGGTGGGTAAAACATGCGTGGTGATTAGTTAGAAAGGTTTACGGATAAGCAGAGCCGTGGCCACCGCTCTGCTACATGGTA
>CANQGG010000063.1 GCA_947601655.1 uncultured Akkermansia sp. | reverse complement strand
GTCACATTATTTGCCCGTCCACCGCACGCGCGGTTTCCGGAGTGACCTTACGGCGTCACCTGACCCATGTGCGAAAGTCTTTCCTTCCGCTCTGTGCTTCCCTTCTACCATCATTCCCCCGTCTCGGCAAGTGCAATCTTGCGCCTCATGCAAAAAAACTTGATTCCTCCGCCATGGCATGCCTCAACTTTATTGAATCGCTATGGTTCTATTGTTCAAGATTGAAATTTTTTTGGGGAGTCAGTTCAAGATGATAGAGCGGATCATCGTCCAACAGGACAACTTTCGGCAAGGTTTCTCCTGCTTTCGTCAAAGCTTCGGCCGTGCGCGTAAAAGTGCGTGCATCATTAGTAAGCACATAATCAACCTGTTCGGCTGCTGCTTGAGCAAGAATCATCGTGTCAGTGGCTATAAACTGCCGATCATGGGGCTCTTTCCGTTCGACTTTTTTTGCATCACAAGTTACAGCCCGGAATTTCGCCGCTTTCTCAGCATGGGGCGTACCAAAACTGGGAACACGAAAAGGCTGAGCGTAGACATCAGCCAAGTTGCCCCTGACGCCGTACTCGGCAAGTGTAAGCGGACTTATCATGACGCGATGCTTTCCTTCCACTAATTTTCGCAGGCACTGCTCAGCAGAGACATGACAAGTGGCTTTCTCATTAAGTAATGAGATAAGAGCACACGTATCAAAGAGCACGGTCATTCTTCACCTCCCCTCACTGAAACCAACCACTCGTACGGATCATCCACTCCCTGCCAATCCTTTGTCCCCCGCTTGATAGCTGCCTCCAGTTTTTGCTCATCCAATACAGGCATATCGACGATTTCCTTAAGCGTATAATCCTTATACACCTGCTTCACAACATCGTATTTGCATTTCACCAAAACGCGAATGGTCTTGTAGAGGATATTCTCACTCAGTTCCTCCAAGAAGTGCCGATCTACTGATATCGTGTACTTGCCGCGCTCATTGGATAAATGAATATTCGGAGATCCCTCGCCGCCGGCATCGGTGACTGTTCCCTCCATCTCAAGCTCTGCCTCCTCTACACGATTCCGAACCGCCTTCCGATGAATATCTGAGCCGATACGTAAACACTGCCTTCCCTCGCATGTGACCCCATATTGCCTGTGCCCTTCCTTAGCATCTTGCTCCATCTGCAGGAAAACACTCAGCCGCTCTCCGGGGATCTCCGTGGTCTGCCCCTTTGCATAATGATCACAATCTGCCACAAGTCCCATAATAAGCGCCGATGTCGCAGTCATCGTAGCCTTGATGGAACCATTCTCTAATTTGATATCTACGTTCTGCCCGACGAGTCGTCGCCATTGCCCCAAATACTTGGTGAGAGTGTCGAGGTCTGTGTTACGCAACGAGATCTCGCGACCATCATCTGTTACCCCTTTCACGGATAACTCGAGAGTCTTTTGTTCTTCTCGCTGCTCTGCGACATCCTCCATGTGTGCCAATGTAACGCACTTTCACGTGAGAATCAAGAAAAAAGCCAAGTCGCCTGACATGCCATTTATCCAAAAGAGGAATGGATTCAGGGAACAGCTCAACACATCCCCATTCCTTCAAAAGTGAAGTGTTTTTCTTATGGAACCTCTCCTGATTTGTCAGGTTTCTTATGTTTTCTCTTTGCTTTTGATTGAATTTCTTATGGAAATAAGATTCATTTCTACCGCATTCCGCGCACGTGTGCCGAAATTCTGGCTTATCCGGGCATCTCCTCAGGCCAGTACGCCCTTCAGCGCTACCTTGAGCCACTCGTCCGCTCCGGCGCCATCCGTATGACCCTTCCTGACAAACCCCGAAGCCGGTACCAGCAATTCATCGCCGACGACAGTCTGTGGGAAGTGAGGCGATCCGTCCATATTCCTCGAAAAGGCGTTCCGAATACATTTTGCTATCAGGGGTATATTGTTTGAAGCAGTCGGAAGCTGGGAATCTCATAGATACGGACCATCGTACGACCCTTTTCCAAGACGGTCACGGTAAGTCTGTTGCCGCTCAACACGGGCTGCCCGACAATTTCACCATCACTCCATGCAACCCGCGCGGCGCCCAGCCAGCGTCCGGTTGCCGGATCACACAGCACAACGGTATTCTTATCCCGCACGACAGCGATCATCTCCTGCGTCGCGAACGGAACAGCCGGTGTCTCCGAAAGCGGAGCCGTGCACACGGTTGCAAACAAACTTAACAGGGGGATGAGCATCATATTATGGAGTTGTTGTCAATCATACGGAGAAGTTCTGCGGTGTCAAGTTTTCGATTTATGTCGAATGCCGGAAATTGTATCAATGGAGACGAGAGAAAAATGGAATAGTGGAATCGAGGAAATGAAAAGCGGCGGAGACGAATCTTCACCCCCGCCGCCTTTGAGATCTTTTTTACTAATTGAGAATCTCAATGGGTGAACTCGATGACATCGGCAGTAACCGTCGTCTTGGGACGCGAGAAAATGAAGTAATTTGTGCCACCTGTCTGCTCGCGAAGATTGATCAGGGCTGTCGGACGGTTCCGGAGATCTCCGCAATTTTTGTACAGGTTTTCTATTGCCTGTACTTTAGTAGCATCTTTAATCGTAATGCCGCCGTCCGGGGACAGTTTAGCTAATTTTCCCAAATCCGAGAGACTTGTTGGGATGCTCGTTGGTATCGCGCTCAGGATATGGAAACCAGTGCTTTCTCCTTTGACTTGTGTGGCGATAATTCGGTAGTTCGCTTGCTCAAGTCGTATATCCGTCTTTGCGATATTCTCATCTTCCATTCTGTGGGAAACGCAGCTGCTCAGCGCCAATGTTGCCGAGAGAGCTGAAATTAGGAGTGTATTTTTCATGGTGTATGTTATGTGTTGGTTTTTATCTTGTGTTCGGATTATCCCCCGATACCTCACCGGGAGATAAAGATTTTGTTCGACTGAGTTTTCTGCATCCTCTCCGTGCTTCATTGCAGATTCGTCTCGCCGCAGTCTCGTTTTTACTCGTCCGATGTCTGCGTGACTTCAATTTTCCCAATTCATTCAAATAATCCGGCATCTCCAAATCGATGGGAAGTACGACGCTCCCCTCAAATTCTTCCGGGTGTTCCTCCAGGTATTTTTTGGTCACGTCTTTCCAGTCGCGCGAGGCATCGACGTTTTCTTTGTTGTATTGCACGATCCCATACTGCCAGTAAGTGCATTCTCTGTAGTTTTCTTCCTGACATTCACCTTCGAAAAATTCTACCATAGCCTTTACCTGACCCTTGTTGAGTCTAAAACCCGGTAACCCATCTTCTCCTCCCTCAATATATCCAACTCTGGTAAACGATATCCTTGCCACATGCTCCGACGTCTCCAACTCATCTGAATCATAGAGCTTAAAATACGGCTCCTTCCCCTCCAATATCTTGTCTGCGCGGATAAGATATAACTCATAGGCTTCTATTTCACCTATGATAACTTCGTGTTTGATATTTTCTTCTCCACTCATATTCGGTTTTATATTATATCTGAGTTCTGTGATTTTTTGGGGAAGTTCCTCCCTTTCATGCACTGACCAAACATTATTTTTGTTCCCAGAAAAAAAATTAGAGCACTTTAGGAAGTCCTCTCCTTCACGGCTTAAAAGCACAACACACCGAACATCAATGCTTTCAAGTTTGAAACGACAATTAATCTAGCAGTGATTCGAACTATCGGATCATTCTTTACCTATTCTTGTTGAGCTTAAACCCCGGCAACCCATCTTCTCCTCCCTCGATATATCCAGCCCTTGTAAACGATATCCTCGCCACATGCTTCGACGTTTCCAGCTCATCTGAATCATAGAAATTAAAATGCGGCTCTTTCCACTCCAATATCTTGTCTGCATAGATTACATACGCGCCGCGGGCTTCTATTCATCCTGTGATAACTTCACGTTCGATGTCTTCTTCTTCGCTCATATCCTGTTTTTTCATTAATACGGGTGGTCGTCCCGTGATGATCTTATGTCTTGAACCAGAAGAGCAAGCTTGAATCGAACCCATCCTACAATCCTTTTAATCATTGGGGCCTTCATCCTAGCACCAGCACCGATGAGGGTGGATAGGGTTTGCTCCCAAGGATCGAAGCATCCGATACCAAAACAAACTCTCCCTCGCACAGTAAATCCATACTTGTCCGTTGCATTGACATTCGCCCCGGCTTCCAGCAGTAACTTGACAATCTTCAAGGATTCATCTCCATCGTTCGCCGCGAACATAAGCGCAGTCCATCCATCCTTGTCTTTGGCGTCGACATTTGCCCCGGCTTCCAGCAGTAACTTGATAATCTCAACCCCTTTCTCTTTAGTAATACTCTCATACCCCCATATAGCATCTCTCACGGCTAACATAAGCGCAGGATCTCCATCCTTGGCTTTGGCATTGGCATTTGCTCCGGCTTTCAACAGTAACTTAATGCTCTCTACATATCCCTTCTCCACCGCTAATATAAGCGCAGGAGTTCCATCTTTGTCTCTGGCATTGGCATTTGCTCCGGCTTCCAGCAGTAACTTGACGATCCCTACATATCCCTTCTCCATCGCTAATATAAGCGCAGGATTTCCATCTTTGTCTCTGGCGTTAACATTCGCCTCATAAACCTCCACAAGTAGCTCGACGATCTCCACGTAGCCCTTATCTACCGCAAGCGTAAGCGCAGGATTTCCATCTTTGTTCCTGGTATTGACATCTGACCCTGGCAGGAGCTTGACAATCTCCGCATGTCCATTCCACGCTGCCAACATAAGCGCAGTCCATCCATCCTTCTTCTTGGCGTTGATATCCGCCCCGGATTCCAACAGGAGCCTGACAATCTCCACGTGCCCCGCCCTCGCCGCAAACATAAGCGCTGTCCACCCATCCTTAGTCACGGCATTGACTTTTGCCCTTGCTTTCAACAGAAGCTTGACAATCTCCACGTGTCCATTCCACGCCGCCAACGTCAGCGCAGTATCTCCATTTTTGTTCTCGGTATTGACCTTTGCCCTTGCATCCAGCAGGAGCTTGACAACCTCCACGTGCCCTTTCCACGCCGCCAACGTCAGCGCAGTATCTCCATTTTTGTTCTCGGTATTGACTTTTGCCCTTGCATCCAGCAGGAGCTTGACAATCTCCACGTGCCCCTTCCACGCCGCCAACGTAAGTGCAGAATCTCCATTTTTGTTCTCGGCATTGACTTTTGCCCTTGCATCCAGCAGGAGCTTGACAATCTCCACGTGCCCATAACCCGCCGCCAACGTCAGAGCAGTCTCTCCATTTTTGTTCTCGGTATTGACCTTTGCCCTTGCATCCAGCAGGAGCTTGACAATCTCCACGTGCCCCTTCCACGCCGCACACGTGAGCGCAGAATCTCCATTCTTGTCCACAGCATTGACTTTTGCCCCTGCCTCCAACAGGAGCTTGATGATCTCCACGTATCCCCTTCTTGCGGCCGACGAAAGGGCTGCAAGTCCACCATTCTTTGAAGCATTGACATCCGCCCCAGCCTTCAGCAAGAGCTTGACAACCTCTACTTTTTTAAGACCCACTGCTGCCCGAAGTGTCGAGGTGAATGTGCTGTTCTCAATCTGTGCCTCTACATCCTCCACATTCACATCCGCGCCGGCATCGATGAGCGATCGTACTTTTTCCAAGGATGTTTTGGGAGCTACGACTTCCTCGAAGAGCGCTTTACCCAATTTCTTTTTTTCAAGCATCATGAAGCGCTGATTCAACTTTTCTTTGTTACTCATAATATGGGTGTTGGTTAGGTGGTTTGTATTGTTTTAATGAGAAAGGGTTGTTTCTTGATACGGGCATCTTTTCATTAAAGGCCGTAATGCCCGCCATGATCTTGAAGAAGTTTTTTGATACGGGCTGCATTGTCATCCCCCAAGCAGTCCATAGGCGTTGCTCCACGATTGGTCTTTGCATTCACATTCGCTCCATGTTCAACAAGCCATTGGGAAATACTCCAACTTCCCAGTGCGCAAGCAAAGTGTAAAGCCGTGTTCCCTTTGGTCTCCGGCAGTGTCACATCCACATCCGCGCCGTTGCGAATAAGCGGCAACAACGCAAGAAGTCGCTTTTGGTATAAGGCAGAGTCTGCATTCTTGCATTTTAGCGCGCGGAGTCGATCAATCATCGGCTGGAGATCTTTACGCGCCGCCGAGGGAACTTCATCCACTGCTGGCACCTGAAATTCCACCTCCACACCTCCCCAACCGTTTGCAGGCTTCTTCTCTGTCTGCTTTTCCTCTGTCTGCTCTTCATACCCAGGCAAAATAATGCCAAAATTACTTTTCAAAAGATCCCCTACAGCGATATACAATAGAAATAGAAGGCCCAAAACAAAAAGACAACCACAACCACTGCTATCGCTTGAGCTCTGTGATGAATCTCCCGATGATCTCGAATGTGTTCGGATAGACTCCTGATAACTTTCATGCCGGTGTGGGGCACTTGGGGTAGTTTCTTCAACCCTTGACGATAAATAATTCTTATTGATTAATCGAAACTGAGGAAGTTCATAAGAGTTTTGCATGACTCTTATGGAATTCCCATTTTTTTCTTCATAAGTGATTATACATCGGTTTCCACTCTGTACCGGAGAACCAATGATTTTTCCTGTGCTCGTTATCTCGACGGAACGAATAAAAAGGTTGTCTCGGCCTCGTATTCTGTAAAGATTAACCGAGCGGTCATCTTTAAGCGTTACAATGACATCATCGTTCATGCTCTCAGGCAACTCTACTGATTCCGTTTCCCCTCAGGCCATTTGATAAGGTAAGGAGAAAATCTAACCTTATCTTTTTTAGATAAGCTCTTTATACTATAAGAACCTTTTTTCCCATGACGTTGTGTCTAATGTCCCTTTTTTGAACATTTCGTCCAGTATTTTATCATGTGGTATGAGGTACCATCCTTCTTCGCACGGGAACGCAATATATAAATCCTTCCCGGTATACTTCTTAGCTGCAGAAATATGACAATCAAACGAAGCTGAATATCAACTACTTACTCTCAGCTCATTTCGATTCAGGTCAACCGTCCTCACTGCCGATTTCATCGGGGGACGACATCTTCAGTCTCTAGTTGATACACAACATCATTCATGTCACGGGAAGCGGCCGTCAATATCTTCCCCGTTTTGTAATCCAAATAGAAGGAGTATCTTGGTCGATCCTGTTCGATTCCCATGATGGCGACGTGGCATTTCTCAAATGCTTCCTGCAGCTCAGCCGCCGGGGCAGAGTACACGTACGTGTGCCCATCGATCATGCATACGAACCAATACTTATCTCCGCTCTTAGCGGCCCTTTCAAGCTTGGCTGTTCCGATATTCATCCAACACCGTTCATCATTCATAGACGTTGCGGTTTTGGAAAGGACTGCGTATTTGTGAGGTGTTTTATCGATTGAAGTTGAATCAGTACACCCTGGCTCAGGGCCCACATCCTCACCGCCGACTTCGTCGGGGTTGACATCTTCCGGCTCCAGTTGATACACGGCATCATGCATGTTACGGGAAACGACCGCAAAGATCTCCCCCGTTTTGTAATCCAAATAGAAGGAATATTTTGGGTATCCTTGACTCATTCCCATGAGGTCAACATCGCATTCCTCAAATGCTTCCTGCAGATCAGCCGCCGGGGCGGAGTACACGTACGGGTGTCCATCTATCACACATACGAACCAATATTTTTCTCCATCTTTAGCGGCCCTTTCAAGCTTGGCTATTCCTATGTTCATCCAACACCGTTTGTCATTTGTAGACGTCGCGGTTTTGGAACGGACTGCATATTGATATTTCTTAGTCATAGTCGTTAGGTATAAGTTGTGTGTTATGGTTAAGCTTTTTTTACGGGTATTCCCAATTTGGCGCAATGTTCCTCGTAGCAAACGCGGTTCAGATGCGCGATCTGGCAGAAGTGTTTGCTCACCTTGAACATGTCGCCTCCGCTTTCGTTGAAGTTGCGTACGAGACAGGCATTGCAAAAATCGCGATCAGCGCACTTCAGGCAAGCCGGGAAGCTGCTCTTGCGAATCTTACGAAGCATCTGCAGCTGCGGAGAATTCTCCCAAACGTCCTTGAGACGCTGTTGGATGGTACCCACCGGAAGCCCTTGCCACCCCGAGCAGGGATAATACGTGCCGTCAGCCGCTAAGCAGATATTGTCGATAGCCACGCCGCAGACGAAGTCATCCTTGATTTCTTCCGGATTGCTGGGCTTGTACTCCTCCAGCATGCCTTTGTACGTCACATCCTCATCCATAATGTCGCGGATGAGCTGTCCCGTTTCTTCCAGAGTCAGGCGCTCGTCGAGATTATCCGTGGAGAAGTCTGTACGCGCCATCATGATATAATCCGTCTGAGCCTTGCAGTTTAATTCCGCTGCCCAACGCAGGACGTCCTTGTACGACCGGTAGTTGGTGCGCATACAGGGGCAGGATATCTGCACCGGCACCTCTGCGGCGACCAATCGCTCAATCGCGGCCTTTGTTTTGACTTGTGAGCCGGGAAGCTTCGTAATGTGATCATGCTCTTCCGGAACCATGCTGTAGAGGGAGGTCTGCACCATGGACACGTTGCACTCTTTGAACGCGGCGAGAATGGCGTCATCCATCTTGGTCAGGTTGGTGAGCACGTTGATGGAGAAATCCAATTCTCGCGCCTTGCGAAGCACGGCGATAAAATCCGGGTGCAGCAGCGGCTCACCGCCGGAAAGGGTGAGAGACAACGTTCCCATCTCGTGCAGCTGCTCGAGGACGTCGAACAGCTGTTCCTTGCTCAGGCGTTTGCTTTTGAACTGATGCGGAATGTAGCAATGGATGCAGCGCTCATTGCAGAGGTTATTGACTTCGATCTGGCACGCGTGAACACGCGGTGTTTTGCGATGAGTCTCGGCAAAGAATTGGACGGAGTCTTCGGAGCATGCTGTCGCCTCCCAATCCTTCAGGAAAATGTCCGTTGACGTTTTAGCGTTTTCTGCCGCATAGCTGAACTGCGCCTCGTTATGATTGCATTCTTCAGGGGTTGCTCCGGATGTCAGGTAATTGAACTTCACAAGATTGTCCAGCAGTTTCCGCAGGTCATGCTCTACCTGTTCCACGGGTGGGTCGATAAAGGCCTCCAGAACCTCTTTCAATAAAGCTTCGAACGATTGAGCATTGCGAGAGAGCGCACTTAAGAAGACACAGCCCGTTTCATCCGTTACAAGATCATGCTTTGTCAGTTGGGAATAGAAATACCCGTGCTTATCTATTGCTCGGAAAAACGTGTTTTTATTCAGTCGGTAATACATAAGAGTGTTTTTGTGAAAGAAAAGTGGAAAGGGAGGCTCCCCAAAAATGGGGAGCCTCCGTACGTACGTTACTTAGAACGTTCGCAGCTACGGCAATTCCAGTCGGTGCCCATATTATTTGATGGGCATCCGGCTGCGTAATTGCCGTGAGGCTCGTTCTGAGCCAGTATAGTCGGTGTACTATATTTCATATTCTACTTTATTGCTTGTTGTTGAGTCAGGCAAAAGCCTGCTTGCAACACGGTTGCAAGGGGGTTATTTGAAGGATTTTTCCTTCTTTGTTTTCTTTTGTTTTGGAGTGAAATCGACCCAGTTAACAGGATAATTGGAAGGTTTTGGAACGCGTTTGCCACTCGGTGACCACTTGAATAATTCCCACGCACGGAACTTGAGTATATCTTGAATTTGCTTATCAAAATCGCTCAACGATGCAATCGCACTCGGAAGAAGAACAAGATTGGCAATGCAAGTGTGATAGCGCGTGTCATAACAGGTCTGTTCCCAAATGTGGCATGTTGTATAGCCCCGGGGAGCCAAGTTATACCTTTTTGCAGCCACAGCCTTCATTTGGGCGTTTGGATAGGTATTGTCATCCAAGTATTCGTTTCCCTTCCAACCTCGCTTTTCATGAGCGTGTTTCCGACGGATATGGGGATGCTTTGCCTGCCTTTTGTCCTCCTCAAAATCTTCCACCGTCGCGAAGATAGCTGTCTTTGCGATAAGCTTGGCGAGCAGCTTCCGCTCATGCCATGTCATAGCTTTCTCCAACTTGCTCTCGGAGAAAATCCCTTCCAGTGTTTTTGTTTTCTCAATTTTTCCAACTTTTCCCTTTTTGCAGAACTCTAATTTACAGATGGTGTTTTCCTCTTCATGAAGGTGGCAGTCGGATAGGCTATGCACTAACTCCCCTGTTCCGTATTCGATATAGAAGCTATGGGCGTCTCTTCCTCTGCTTCTTTTTGTCCTGACTTTTTTATCTTTGAACGTTTCGAGGAGTTGCCGGGCGTTGAGGCGATAACTGAAGTCCTCGTCTCCTACATGGCAATGGAAATAGTATTCGGCTCCGTCTAACTTCGCTGCTTTTTTGAGCTTTTCAACACTGATGTTCATCCAGCAGAGCTCAGGACGTCGATCCGTGGTCTTCCTCGACCTGACAATAAACGAAGGATTTGATTTATCAGCCATAATGAAAGTTGATTTTCAAAATTTAATCTCTACCCAACAATTCCACCAATTCCTCCCGCTTCACTTCGGGATGGCATTCAAGGTAGGAGTCAATATAGTCGGAGCAGCCGGAGGTATCAGCGCCGACGTGGGCGAGGGCTTGCACGACGTCAAATTTAGTTTCGATATCGCCCCGGAGAAAACTAAGAAGAGGTGTGCAACCGTCCTGATCTCCGGCATCCACGTCCGCCCCGTGCAGGATGAGGGCTTCAACGACCCCACGCGTACAGGCATAGTGCAAAGGAACGGTTCCCTGGTCATCGCTATGCAGGTTTGGATCTGCGCCCACCTCACACAGAGCAGCGACAATGGCGGGCGCTTCATCGTCTGTTCGCATGGCGGCGAGATGCAACGGCGCATGCATGGCGTCATACGGAGGATCATCCTGGTCTTCGTCGCTTAAGTCATCCCAACAAATGGAGGCATTCACATCCGCCTCGGCATCGATCAAAGCTTTAATGGCAGACAAGCTTGCACCGCTGCCTACAGCAACCTGCAGAGGAGACATGTGGTCTTGCTTCTCATCAACCTCTGCACCGGCGGCAATGAGCTTCTGTATTTGTTTGGCTGTGACAGCCCCTTTTTTCAAAGCCTCGAACAGTTTTTCCGTCGCAGTGTTCATAAGCACGCTCAATAAAGATTTTTATTATATCCGAGTTCTGTGTTGCTGATGATATGCTCCGTTTTGTTGTTTTGTCAGACTTCGCGCAGTATAGCGTATTTAAAAACCGTACAACACGGTTTGCTGTGCATTGGAAATCAAAAATCCAATCAAGAGGTAACTATACAGCTTTCCTCCTGTAAGCTGACAAAGGCTCCCCATTTTCTCGTTGAAAAATCAGGGTAAGAAATTCTAAAGTATGGGCTTGACGTACGGTTTTTAAATACGTACCACAATGAAGATACAATCAGACAGACAGACGGAGCTGGCGGCGGTAGAGGTGCTGCGGCAGACGGGAGTGGATGTGCTGGAAGCGGCGTTGGTGGCGAAGAGGGCGCTGGAAGCGGGGAGAGGACGCGTGAAGCGCGCTGTGGCGTGCATTGCAGCAGGGGAGGAGGAGCTGCGACGGCTCGAAAAGACGGTGAGTTTCGAACGCGCAATCAGGGAAGCGTTGGAGACACGGAGGAACAGGCGCAAACGGACGCTGGATGACTTCCGCTATATCCTGCGAAGGTTTCTGAAGTGTTGCGAAGGGCTCTCCAAACGCCGCGTTCGCAGCATCACCCCGGCAGAGTGTGCGGCATACATCCGGCAGGCGTTCGATACGCCACGGCAGCGCAACAAAGCAAGGCTCATCCTCAGCGGGGTGTTTACCACAGCCTGCAAGAGAGGGTGGTGCGCGGAGAATCCGGTGCGCAAAGTTGAACCGGAACACATTGAAGAAAAACGCATCACGATCCTGAACAAGGAAGAAATCGAGCGGTTGATGAGCGCCTCCGAGGAGTTTGAGGGCGGCGCCTGTCTCGCCGCAACGGCTATCATGCTTTACGCGGGGGTGCGTCCGAACGAGGTGGAGCGGTTGCGCTGGAGCGATGTACGGCTCGATGAGGGCGTCATCTGCATCGCCCCGCGCCACAGCAAGACCGGCGGCGCACGGCACGTCACCATCTTCCCGCCACTGGAGCGTATCCTGAAGCGCATCCGGCGTCCCGGGGACGAGCGGATCTGCCCGCCAAACTGGCAACGCCGCCGCGCACGCCTGCACCGAAAGGCAGGCTTCAGGACCTGGCAGCCGGACGTGCTGCGGCACACCTTCGCCACGCACCACCTGGCCACCTTCCGCAACTACGCCGAGCTGCAGCTGGAAATGGGGCACCGCTCGGCAGAGCAACTGCGCACTCGCTACATCGCGATGGAAGGCATGAAGTGCTGCGAGGGGTTCATGCTCCGGTCGGGTGAGCATACGACGACACCCTAGGGTAAATGCATTGGGAGGAACTCTTTCATGTACCATGTACCGATGTACCATGTACCATGTATTTGATAATGTGCGCGTTGCGCAGGTTTTTTCGGATAGGATGATGAACGTTGCGGGGGCTTTTTGGGAGTCCGCGTCATGAGGAGCGCTGACCCATGTACGATGGACCCTTTCAAGTCAACTATAATTATGAGGCGGGAAGGAATTAATATTTTGGGGTGGGGAAAGAGGACAAAGCA